>NZ_JBJURM010000006.1:0-318036 GCF_046097995.1 Rhodococcus sp. 5A-K4 | reverse complement strand
AGGTGAAGGTCAACGACGGTGTTGCCGGCGGGGTTCTGGTCAACAACAAGGTCACGGGTACTGCGAAGCCGCCGACCGGTCCGGAGATCACTCCTCCGCCGGTCACGACCGAGCACCCGGTGAAGGTTCCGGGGTTCACGGTCGCGAAGACTGCGGATCCGGTCTCGGGTACCAATGTTGCTGCTGGTCAGACGATCACGTACACGGTGACGGGTGCGAACACGGGTAACACGACCCTTGATCCGGTGGTGTTGACCGATGATCTGTCGAAGGTTCTCGACAATGCGGCGTTGGTGGACGGTTCGCTCAAGGCAACTGTCGACGGTGTCGACGCGACTGCGCCGACCCTCGAGGGCACCACGCTCTCCTGGACCGGTGCACTCGAAGCCGGTAAGTCGGTTGTTCTGACCTATCAGGTGAAGATCAACGACGGTGTTGCCGGCGGGGTTCTGATCAACAACAAGGTCACCGGTACTGCGAAGCCGCCGACCGGTCCGGAGATCACCCCTCCGCCGGTCACGACCGAACACCCGGTTGATGGCACTCCCGCAATCGAGGTACTGAAGTCCTCTGACCCGTCCACCACGAACCGTGTGGTTGGCGGCCAGGAGATCACGTACACGCTCACGTTCAAGAATGTGGGCACCGCGGATGGTGAGATCAGCTTCTACGACGATCTGACCGATGTTCTCGACGATGCAGTAATGACGAAGAATCCGGCTACTACTTCCACGCTGGTTGTTTCGGGTGTCGTCGACAACGTCTTCACGGTCACCGGAAAGCTGGCCAAGGGTGAGAGCGCGACGGTGACGTACACCGTCAAGGTCAATCCTGAGATCGGAACGTTGTCAGGTCCCGGATTCACTCCGGGCGTCCTGAACAACTACCTGGTGGTTGGTGGCGAGAACCCGCCGGTGGACTGTGTCCCGGGCGACGCTCTCTGCACCGAACACCCGGTGGACCCGCCGGAGACCACCACCACGGTGCCTCCGACGACCACCACCACGACGCCGCCGGTTACGACGGAGCCCTGTGTTCCTCCGACGACGACCACGCGGATGGTTCCGACCACAACGGTTGCGACGACGACGGCTAGCGCGACCACTGCCGGTGACGCTGATGTGACCGGTACGGAGGAATCCACCACCACGGAGGAGACCACCACAGAGGAGACCACGACAGAAGAAGTTGTCGCGGAGGAGATTGTGGATCCGTGTGGCGTGACGACAACGACGCCGCCGACGACAACGCCGCCGGTCACGACAGTTCCGCCGACCACGACGGTTCCGAACACGACGGTGCCGGTTACACCGACGATCATCATTCCCCCGATCGTCGTTGTGCCTCCGATCGTCGTACCGCCGACGGTTCCGGGTCAGCCGGTTCCGAGCACGGTTCCGGGACAGCCGAAGCCGCCGACAGCAAACCCGGGTCAGCCGGGTCAGCCGAAGCCGCCGACGTCTGCTCCTCAGGGTGGAACGATCAACTCGGGTGGTGGCGCTGGTGAGAGTGGCGTGAACACCGGATTGCTCGCGGCAGGCGGTTTGGTTCTGCTGCTGGCGCTGGGAACGGGTGTTGTTCTCCTGACGCGTAAGCGTCGCGAGGATGGTGACAACTGATTCTCTTGAGAATCTGAGGTAAACGACGTGGGGCAGATCGCAGAGTATGCGATCTGCCCCACAGTCGTTTTCGTGTGTGCTACGAGCCGAGCCGAGATCCGTCCTTCTTCCAGGCTGCAACTACCGACGGGCGAGGCTGGGAGGAGCCACCGTCGGGCCAATGGGATGCGGGGCTTTCGATGCTGGCGTCGTCGGTCTCGCCGGGGTGCTGGACGCAGACGATGACGCGCTTCTCGTCCACGATGGGGCCGCAGGTTTCGGCGCCGACGGGAACGGTGAGGAACTGCTTTGTTTCACCGCGGTTTTCGCCTTCGAGGACAACGCTGAACAGTCCGTCGTTGGACTTGAGTGCGTTGCCGTCGGTGGAGATCCACAGATTGCCGTGCGGGTCGAAGGCAAGGTTGTCCGGGCATGAGATGGGGCTGACCTTGCTCTTGTCGAACCCGCCGAAGTAAGTATCGGCTGTGGCCGGATCTCCGCAGACGAGAAGAAGATTCCAGCCGAAGGTGGTGCCGGCGTGGTCGTCGGTGATTTCGAGGACCTGGCCGTTCTTGTTGTTGTTCCTCGGGTTCGCCTCGTCGGCCGCGGCACCACCGTCGACTCCGCGCTTGGTGTTGTTGGTCAGTGCGACGTAAACCTTGCCGCTCTTCGGGTTTGCCTCGAAGTCCTCGGGGCGATCCATCTTCGTTGCCCCGACCTTGTCACCGGCCTGGCGGGTGAAGACGGCGACCTCTTCGGCGCTCATACCGTCTACCAGCGATTCGCCCTTGCCGTCTTCGCCGGTGCGCAGGATGGCTACCCACTCGCCGGTTCCGTCGAACTTGCCGTCCGACGGGAGTTTGCCGGTTCCGTCGATCTCGCCGGCGGAGTTTCCGCTGAGCTTTGCAACGTACAGTGTTCCGGCGTCGAGCAGAGTCATGTTGTGGCGCATGGCTGCCTGACTCTTGCCGTCCTGCATCTTTCGGCTCGAGACGAACTTGTACATGTAGTCGAAGCGCTCGTCGTCACCGCTGTAGGCAACGACGGTGCCGTCCGACGTGATGTAAATGGTGGCGGCTTCGTGCTTGAAACGTCCGAGCGCTGTGTGCTTGATCGGAGTCGACGACGGATCCCAGGGATCGATCTCGACGACGTATCCGAATCGGTTGACCTCGTTGGGTTCTGCGACCAGATCGAACCGCTTGTCGAAGCGTTCCCACTTTCGCTCGGAAGCGGCTCCGGCCAGACCGTAGCGCTTCAGCCGTGCTGCCACCGTGGGATCGGTGACACCCTCGGCGTTCGCGAAGTACTGGTTGAAGTTCTCTTCGCCGGAAAGCACTGTGCCCCAAGGTGTGACGCCGCCAGCGCAATTGTTGAGGGTGCCGAGCACTTTGGTTCCCGTGGGATCGGCACTCGTCTTGAGGAAGTCGCTACCTGCAGCGGGGCCGGTCACGACAAACTCCGTGGTTCCGGTGATGCGGCGGTTGTTCGATCCGATCTCCGGTACCAGCTTGCCGTTGTCGGATTCGCCCTTGACCTGGACGACCGACAGTCCGTGGCTGGCCAGGCCGATCTTGAACTGCTCCTCGGTCGGGTTCTCCGCATCGTAGCCGCGGAACATCGCCGGCTCGGTGGAGTATTCGTGATTGACCACGAGGAGGTAGGTGTTGGGCTGCCCGTCGACCGGGAGCAATCCGGCGAAGTCGTTGTTGAATCCGAACTGCAGTTCCTGTGCTGCCGCAGTCTGCTTGTCGAAGTCGAAGGCCGGGGCTCCGGCGAGAACGGCGTCACCCCAACGGATGACGACGGCCTGATCGTATCCGTCAGGGACGGTGACCTTGTCTTCCTTGTTGGGCGCGACGGCGTCGAAGTTCGTCCCCGCTGGTGTGGTTCCGCCGCTGCTGCCGCTCGTCGAACCGGTTCCCGGTTCGGCACTTGCGGATTCGTCCGAACATGCGACGAGGGCGCTGCCCGCCCCCACCGCGAGCACTGCCATGCCGCTGCCCCGGAGCATGCCGCGACGAGTCAGTGCCGTGCGTGCGATATCGCGGAAGTATTCGCCGCCCGAGGTGTTGGGGACCTCATGAGAGCACGCGTTTCCGCACTTGTACTGGCAGGTGATCGACGCGCGTGCAGACACGCCGTCGTGTTTGACGAACAAGGCCAAAGGCTTGATAGCCACCGTGAACTCCCGAGATTCGATGTACGGACTTCGGGAACCGTAGAAGCTCTAAGCGAGGGTAAAGGAACGTAAAAATGAACGGCAAAACAACGAGGCGACCCTTACCTGCAATTTACGACGCGTCCCCGCGGGGACGTCGCATGACATTTGTCATCGCCGATCCATGACGGTGTCACCGCAGGTGATGACGCTGTGCACTGTTCTCGTCGCGGACTTCCCGCGAGGCTTGGAGGCATGAGAGAACCACATGAGGGAAGCCTCCTGACGGACCTGATGGACATCGGACCCGCACCCACGATGGGCCGCGAACTTGTTGTGATCGTGGTGAACATCGCGATCATCGGAGGGGTATTCGCGATCATCGGCTCCAATCCGGTGTCCTGGATTCTTGTTGCCGCTCTCGCGGTCTACGCGGGCATTCGATTCACGATCGGACTGCGCAGCTGGAACCGAGAGGAGGCGCAGCGATGAAGGGCGATCCCGTGATCGACGTAGTCGGAATGTCGCGGCGCTACGGCTCCGGCAAGGAGGCGTTCGATGCTGTTCGCAATCTGGATCTGAGTGTTCAGGAAGGCGAGCTGTTCGGCCTCCTCGGAACAAACGGTGCCGGCAAGACATCCACTCTCGAAGTGATTCAGGGCCTTTCACGAGCCAGCGCCGGTACGGTGCGCGTTCTGGGAATGGATCCGGTGCGCAACCGCAAGCAGATTCGACCGTCGCTTGGCATCATGCTCCAGAAGGGTGGGCTTCCCCAAGACCTGACTGCTCGTGAGAGTTTGGCGATGTGGGCCGGAACGTGCTCGAATCCGCTTCCCGTCGACGAGGTGCTCGAGCGCGTGGACATGCGTGACCGTGGCGATACCCGCGTGAAGTTCCTCTCGGGCGGTGAAGCGCGCCGACTGGATCTGGCGTGCGCGATCATCGGCCGGCCACTCGTACTGTTCCTCGACGAACCGACTACTGGTTTGGATCCCGAAAGTCGTCGTAACACTTGGCAATTGATCGCTGACTTGAAAGCGTCGGGCGTCACCATCATGTTGACGACGCACTATCTCGACGAAGCTGAATCCTTGTGCGACCAATTGGCGATCATGCACCGTGGATCGGTCGTGCGCAGCGGAACCGTGGCGGACGTCGTCGCAGATCATCCCGCCCAGATCAAACTGCACCGCCCAGGCCTTCCGCTCCCAGCGCTGGCCGGCGCCGAGGTGCGCGTCGAAAACGATCTGGTGCTGATCACCACTCGCACCGTCCAGGAGACGCTGACGGAACTGCTGCTGTGGGCGCAGCACAATGATGTCTTGCTGACCGGCTTGGATGCCCGAGCGGCGTCCCTGGAGACAGTATTCCTCTCCATTGCAGACCAATTCGATCATCACGCAACTCTCGAAGGAGCGTCGGCATGAACCGCATCGCAACCCTGTCTCGTTCGGAGTTCACGCTCCTGGGACGAAATCGACTGTTGCTCTTCAATGCAATCGTCCTCCCGCTGATCTTTCCCGTGGGAATGCTGTACCTGTCGCGAGACGGCGGGCTGTCGGACAAGTCGGTGTCGGCAGGCCTCGAGGTATTTGCGCTGTTCCTTCTCGTCTTCGTGGTCTTCTACAACTTGCTGTCGGTGTACGCGACGCGTCGTGACGAGTTGGTTCTCAAGCGACTACGGACCGGGGAATGCAGCGACGCCGAGATCCTGGCGGGCCCGGCAGTGCCGTCGTGGGTTCTCACCGCGCTGTTGACGGTGGTCATCGGAATCGCTGTGATGGTTCTGGGCGGCAGTGCCCCGGTCAATCCGGTGCTGGTGCTGGTCGCGGTGATCGGCGGCGCCGCGCTCTTCACGGCGCTGGCGTTGATCACTTCGGCTGTCACGCGAAATGCAGAGGCGGCGCAGATCACCTGCATGCCGATTCTGATTCTGGCGACGGCAGGTATGTCCTCGATCAGGAATGTCGTGCCGGACAACATTGCTCGCATTCTCGATTTCACTCCGCTGGCCGCAGTAGTCGACCTTCTCAATCTCGGATGGCTGGGGCGGACCACTGGCGAACTGGCTGATCTGGGCGATGCGCCCGGTGCGGCGGCCGGATTTGTCGACACCTTCGGTTCGGCTGGGCAACCGCTGTTGGTCATGCTGGCGTGGATCGTCGGTTCGGTTCTGATCGCGAACGTCCACTTCCGCTGGGAACCGCGTTCGTAGAACTCTGAGAAGGTAGTGGGCATGATCGCGCAGAACTTCGGACGCTGGAATCCGAGACGGACGTGGCGAACCGCGTCGAACGTCGACAAGGTTCGCCTCTACACGCGGCAATCGTTCATCATGGTCGCAGTGGTTTTCGGTGGCTTCGGTGCGGTCACCGAGATCGTTGCGGATCGGTACCTGTCGGGTGTCTTCCTCGGGATCAGTGCCGTTGCGTGCGCCATCGCCGTGTCTCGGATGCCAGATCTGGGTGGAGTCGTGGCCAAGCCCGTCCAGATTCCTCTTGCCGTGATGACGTTGTCGGCGTTCTGCTCGGCGGGAATCGCCTTGGGAAGCAATGGCGAGAACGGTCCGTACTTCTGGCTGGCGGCAATCCTTGTCGTGCCCCTTGCCGGGTTGACGTCGTTGCGCTGGCTGATCGTGGGCTCGGTGGCCGCCGGGGTTGTACTGGGACTGCTTGCGGGTCCGGAAAGCGGCGTGTCCGTCGGAATCGTCGCCGCCTTCATGGGGCTGACCGTCTACATGTCGGTGTGGCTGCTTCGCATGGTCACCGAATTGGACGAGGCTCGCGGAGCTGCCGCTGCCCTGTCCGTCGCCGAGGAGCGATTGCGATTTTCGCGCGATCTCCATGACGTCGTCGGGCGGGCACTGTCTGCAATTGCGGTGAAAAGCGAACTAGCAGCGACACTTTCACGACGCGGCGACGATCGTGCAGCCGCGCAGATGGACGAAGTACGCGAACTTGCGCAAGATTCTCTCGACGAAGCGCGCGAGTTGGTTCGGGGATACCGGTCCATCGCCTTGGCGTCGGAGCTGGCCGGTGCGCAGTCTCTGCTCGAGGCCGCCGGAATCTCCACCGCGATACGTGGATCGGCAGATCAACTGCCGGTGGAACTGGCCGAGGCCGCCGCGTGGGTCGTCCGTGAAGGCGTGACCAACATTCTCCGGCACTCCAGTGCCGAGAATTGCAGCATCGAGGTGTCCGCGGACGGCGTCGTGATTGCCAACGACGGCGCACGGATCGCAGAGCCGAACAACGGAACCGGTCTGAACGGATTGCGCGAGCGCGTCGGCGCCGTCGGAGGAACTGTCGAAACCGCGCAGGACGAAGATCGCTTCACCCTCACCGCCCACTTTCCGTCCCGAACGAAGGAGTCTCGGTGACCGAGCCGATCAAGGTACTGCTGGCCGACGACGAGAACCTGATCCGCTCGGCTCTGGCCATGATGTTGTCGCTCGAGGACGACATCATTGTCGTGGCAGAAGCCGAATCCGGCGAGGATGCCGTGATCGCTGCTGCAAAGCATCAACCTGACGTAGCTGTGCTCGACCTTCAGATGGCGGGTATCGACGGCATCGAGACGGCGCAACAGATTGCGCAGACGGTCTCGGGGTGCGTCTCGATCATCGTGACGAGCCACGGGCGTCCTGGGTACCTGAAGAAGGCACTGTCAGCAGGTGTCCGCGGGTTTCTACCGAAGACGACGCCTGCGGCGACGCTCGCCGAGGTGGTCCGCAGCGTCCATGCCGGCGGGAGGTACGTCGACCCGTCGTTGGCTGCCGAGGCGATCGGCGCCGGCGACTCACCGCTTACTCCGCGCGAGGCGGACGTACTCGAATACGCGGCCGACGGGGCATCCATCGAGCAGATCGCTTCCCGGGCACATCTGTCTGCGGGTACCACCCGAAACTATTTGTCGTCAGCTGTCACCAAACTCGGTGCGGCCAATCGGCACGAAGCTGCAGTGATCGCCCGCCGGCAGGGGTGGATTTAGGGCCTCCGGCCCCCGTGCGCCTTTCTGGTTGCGGGGACTACCAAAAAGGCGCACAGGGCCGAAGGCCCTGCAATGTCGAGAATCCCCGACTTGCTTCGTCCCTGTAGTGAAGTGCGACCAGAATGGGTGGCACCGACACAGAGGAGATTCACGATGGCCAAGTACTTGCTGCTCAAGCACTACCGCGGCGCTCCGGCTGCAGTCAACGACGTGCCGATGGACCAGTGGACACCGGAAGAGATCACGGCCCACGTGAAGTACATGCAGGACTTCGCGGATCGGCTCGAGAAGGCGGGCGAGTTCGTCGACGGTCAGGCTCTCGCTCCTGAGGGCACCTTTGTCCGGTACGACGGTGAGGGTCGCCCGCCGGTCACCGACGGTCCGTTCGCGGAAACCAAGGACCTCATTGCCGGCTGGATGGTGATCGACGTCGACAACTACGACCGAGCCGTCGAATTGGCCGGGGAGCTCTCGGCCGCGCCCGGCGCAGGCGGGAAGCCGATTCACGAATGGCTCGAACTGCGCCCGTTCCTGACCGAGCCGCCGACCATCACGGACTGACGACTCTCATGGACGACGCGCTGCTTCGAAGTCTGACTCCGAGCGTGCTCGGCATCCTCGTCCGCCGCGGAGCAGATTTCGCGTCGGCCGAGGATGCCGTGCAGGATGCTCTGCTCGAGGCGGTCAGGACCTGGCCGGACAACCCGCCGCGGGACCCGAAGGGCTGGCTGGTCACAGTGGCCTGGCGGCGGTTCCTCGACGGGATCCGGTCGGATGCGGCTCGTCGCAAGCGGGAGTTTCTGGTTGACGAGCAGCCAGGCGAGCGGCCGGTCAGCGGGTCGGTGCCGGGCGTGGACGACACACTCCAGCTCTACTTTCTGTGCGCTCACCCGTCGTTGACGCCGTCGTCCGCCGTTGCACTCACGCTGCGCGCTGTCGGCGGGCTGACCACTCGCCAGATTGCGCAGGCCTACCTGGTGCCCGAAGCGACGATGGCTCAGCGCATCAGCCGAGCCAAGCGCACGGTCTCCGGCGTGCGGTTCGAGCAGCCCGGCGATGTCGCCACCGTTCTACGTGTCCTTTATCTGGTCTTCAACGAGGGGTACTCCGGCGACGTCGACCTGGCTGCCGAGGCCATCAGGCTCACCCGGCAGCTCGCCGCTGCGATCGATCATCCCGAGGTGGCGGGGTTGCTCGCTCTGATGCTGCTTCATCACGCTCGCCGCGCCGCGCGCACTGCCGCAGACGGCAGCCTGGTTCCGCTTGCCGAGCAGGACCGCGGACGGTGGGACACCGAGACGATCGCGGAAGGGGTCGTGATCCTTCAGGGAGCCCTCGCTCGCGACCGACTGGGCGAGTTCCAAGCCCAGGCCGCGATTGCCGCACTTCATGCCGACGCTCTCACAGCAGACGAGACCGATTGGGTGCAGATCGTGGAGTGGTACGACGAACTCGCAGCCCTGACCGACAGCCCGATCGTCCGGCTCAACCGAGCGGTGGCCGTCGGCGAGGCAGACGGACCACGCGCCGGCTTGGCAGCTCTTGCAGCGCTGGACGATTCACTTCCACGCCATGCCGCAGTCGAGGCCTATCTCCGTGAACGCGACGGAGACGTGGAGACGGCGGCGAGGTTGTATGCCGATGCAGCGCACAAGGCATCCAACCTCGCCGAACGTGACCATCTGATGCTTCAGGCGTCGAGGACCAACGCCCGTCGATCTCTGAAGCGTCCTGGGTCAGAGAACCTGTGACAGGAACGCCTGCAGTCGATCGGTCTCGGGATCGTCGAAAAGCTGTTCCGGAGTACCGGTTTCGACAACGGCGCCGCGGTCCATGAAGAGCACCTTGTCGGAAACGGAACGCGCGAAGCCCATTTCGTGCGTCACGACGACCATGGTCATACCGGACTTCGCGAGATCGGCCATCAACGCCAGAACGCCCTTGACCAGTTCGGGGTCGAGAGCTGACGTCGCCTCGTCGAAGAACATGACCTCGGGCTTCATCGCCAAGGCGCGGGCAATGGCGACGCGCTGCTGCTGACCACCGGAAAGGTTGCCGGGCCGCGAGTCCGCCTTCTCCTTGAGCCCCACCAGATCCAGCTGCTCGAGCGCGAGCGCCCGAGCTTGTTCCTTGGACAACCCCTTGAGCTTGTTCGGCCCGAGCGCGATGTTCTCGGCGACGGTCTTGTGCGGGAACAGGTTGAAGTGCTGGAACACCATGCCGATTCGTTGGCGAAGCTCGTCGGGATTGTCCTTCAAGACGGACTTCCCGTCGAGCAGCACGTCACCCTGCTCAGGCTCGTGCAGACGGTTCAGCACGCGCAGGAGAGTCGACTTGCCCGAACCCGAGGGCCCGATGACGGTGACGGTGTTTCCGGCGTCGACGTGCAGGTTGACGCCGCGAAGCACCTTGTTGGCACCGAAGGACAGATGCAGGTCCTTGCCGGTGAGCGATACGGACTTCAGTTCAGAGCTGGTGGTCATGTCCTCAGCCCCTTTCCACGACGATGGCCTGCTCGAGCGGATCCAACGTGCCTGAAGTGTCGGCGCGTCCGGTCCGGAGCCGGTTGTCGATGTAGTTGACGAGGTGCGTCAGCGGGATGGTCAGAGCAAGGTAGAACAAGCCTGCCGCAACGAGCGGGGACAGGCTGCCGGTCTGGGCGTTGAGATCACGTCCGACGGCAAAGAGTTCCCGCTGGGTGACGAGGAGACCGAGGAAGTAGATCAGCGACGAGTCCTTGATCAGCGAGATGAACTGGTTCATCAACGCCGGCAGAACGCGTCGTACACCCTGCGGGATGACGACCAGCGACATGGACTTGCGGTAGCTGAAGCCGAGGGCGCGGGAAGCCTCGAGCTGCCCGGACTCGACGCTCTGGATACCGGATCTGAAGATCTCACCGATGTATGCCGACGCGAGCAGCGACAGCGCCGCGACACCGAGCCAGTACGGATTGCTGCCGGTGATTCCCTTGACGATCGGTCCGACTCCGAGCCCGATGATCAAGATGATGACGACGGCGGGCAGGCCACGGAAGATGTCGGTGTAGACGCGGGCGGGCCAGCGCAGCCAACGGGTGCGCGAGATACCGGCGACAGCGAGCAGCATGCCGAGGACCGTGCCGATGATGCCAGACGCGAGCGCAAGGATCAGGGTGTTGGGAAGACCGGTCTTGAGGAGATCGGGGAATGCCTTCTTGTACAGATCCCAGTCGAAGAACGTGTCCTTGAGCTGTTCGAGCGTCGACTTAGGTTGGTACGACGCGGTATCGCCACCGTCACCGTTTGCTGCGTTTTCCGCCGCAATGGCTGCGAAGTCGGGCAGTTCCGGAGTGGCCGCGGCCTTGGATCCGGGCTTCCAGCCTTCAGGGAGTTGACGCGGTACCCAGTCGGCGTACAGCTGAGACCAGGTTCCGTCGTCGATGACTGCGTCGAGGCCGGAGTTGAGGGCGTCGATCAGCGGCTGGTTTTCCTTGTTCACCGCCCAGCCGACGAAGTTGTTGACCGAGAAGGTGTTCTGGATGATCGAGGTCGGGTCACCCGGAGCGATTGCGCCTTCGGCCTGCTGAGACGGAGCTACCCAGGCGTCGATCTGTCCGGACTTGAGGTTCGCGTACGCCGTGGCGTAGTCGGGAAACTTCACGGGATCGAGCTTGAGCGTGTTCACGACGTAGTCGTCCTGCACGGTTCCCTGCACGACGCCGATGCGCTTTGATGCGTCCAGGTCTCCGAAGCCGGTGATCGGGCTGCCGTTAGGCACGACGAGGGAGAAGTATCCGAAGTCGTAACCGTTGGTGAAGCCGACGGTGTTGCGACGGTCGTCTGTGGTGGTGATGGACGACGAGCCGACGTCGAAGCGTCGACCGGCAACCTGGGCGAGGAGCCCGGCGAACTCGGTGCCGACGAACTCGACCTTCAGGCCCAGCTTGTCCGCGACGGCCTTCAGCAGCTCGTTGTCGTATCCGGTGTACTGATTCTCGGAGTTGACGCAGATGCTCGGGGGCGCGTCACCGAGCGTGCCGACCGTGATGACCCCGGGTTTGATCAAGTTCAGCTTCGAGGTGTCGATCCGATAGACCGGGGTGACGGTGGCCGTGGTGTAGCGGTCTTCGGCGCCCGCACCCGCTGCCGCATCCAGATTGGTGGGCGCCGCGGTTGCGGCTCCCACTCCTGGAGGTGCACACAGGTCTGTGGGGGCTGCCGACGAATCCGAGCCACTCGAGCACGATGACAGAGTCAACGCCAGGAGGGCAGTGAGGAGCAGTGCCACCACCAGGCGGATCTTCGCTGCGACGGAAGAAAACATGCGAGCAGCGTAAACCTAAGGGTAGCCATTTCTCCGTGTAGAACTGTTGACAGTTTTCGGACAAGCGGCCGCTGCGCTGCGGGCATGCCTTCAAATCAGCGTGATTTTAAGTATCGCCAGGTCGGAGAATCCCGTCTCGAAGAGAACGGAGTTACCGAACCGGTGCGAGTTCGACGCCCGCCGGAGGTACCAGGCGGCGCAGTGTCCCGTCGAAGCCGGTGACGTATCGGCCCGGCCGTCGCCGTCCCGGCCGATACGCACTGAACTCGGCCCGGTCCACCCACCCGACAGACCCGAAGCGACGACGCAGGACTTCCCGGTCTCGGGATCTACACGATAGATCGCGCCCTCGAGGTGAGCAGCGACGTAGAGCATCCCATCCCGCGACACGGTCAGATCGTCGAGACCGGGTACCGGGCTCGGGACGGTTGCGACAACGGCCCACGCATCAGGGGTATCCACAGGGACTCGAATGATCTGACCTGTGAACAGATCATCGGTGTACACGGCTCGATGATCCGGACTGAGCGCGAGCCCCTCCGAACGTGGCACTGCGGCCCAATTGGGTACGACGGTTCGGGAGTCATGTTGATAGCGTGACACGCCCTTCGACGGGCCGCCCTCCGTTCCGACCCACGTGGTCAGCAGATCGCCGTCAGGTAGGCGGAGCAAGCCGTTGCCCGCGAAGTCGGCGGGGGCGGACAGCTGATCCGTCGTGGTGTCCAGTTGCCACAGCTTGCCGTCCTGTCTGGTGAGGAAGGACAGCCTCGAACCGTCGAGCTGCAAACCGCCAGGAGCAGCAATGCCGTCGAGGACGGTTCGTACCTGTCCTTCGGCGTCGACGTGATAGATCTTCGACTCGCCGGAGAGGTAGAACCCGCCGTTGTCATCGGTCTCGAGGTTCTCGAGCTGTTCCAACCCCTGGGCTACGGTCTCGACCTGCCAATCGCCGCACATCGGCGCGGTTGTCCAGGTGGCTTCCGCCGGCGTCACCGCGGCAGCGGTCCCGGCTGCGATTGCCGCGACGATCAACAACGCCCGAGTTCGGTTGCGTGATAGCCCCATTGCGCACAACTTACGGCAAATCGGACCAATATCAAACGGTCTGGTCGGTTTAGCCGACGCCCAGGGGGTCGCTCCAGGTGGTCCACACGTCTGGCCCGAGTTCGATCTCGGCTGTGGTGAGTAGACACGCGTCGAGTTCTCGGTGCAGTCGAGACGGGTCGATGGATTGGCCGATGAAGACGAGTTCTTGTCGGCAGTCACCGACAGGCAGTCAGTACCAAGGACCTGGGTAGGCCCCGTTCGGGCTGTGCACCAAGACCGCTCGCTCTTTGCACATATAGAAACCATCCCCGTCGAAGCAATTGACATACTGATTTGTCACCGGCCCTTTGATTGACAAGATCCAATCCGTGCCGATTAGATCCATCGGTCGCGCGCTCCACCCCTGAGACACTTTGGTGAGCGTTCGAAGGTCGGTGACGGAACTCTCGGTGTCGTTCTTGATGTAAAGATAGTTTCCTGCAACGTAGATTTCGCTGAAGTTCAGACCGGAAACTTCAGAACCAATTTTACGTAGCACGTAGTCATTCTTTTTAATATCGAATATGTTGATAAAGTTGTTCTTATCGACATTGTCCCGACGGTATGTTAATAATAGGTCACCATGTCGCTGCATCCCCTCCGCATAGGGCGATAACGGTCCGATCAACTTCTTCGAAGAAGCGTCGAAGTAGAAGACGTCGTTGTCCGGGTTCTTGTATCCATGCCTCAGGAACCAGCCATAATTGGACTGCCCTTGAAAGTCCTTTCCTTCGGTGGCTCGCTGGAATCCGCTCAGATTCTGAAGCTCCGACCCAGTTGAGGCGTCGTTGATGACTACCTTCAGCCCACTCTCGAAACCTATCTCGCGAACAAAGGCCAACCCGTTGAAGCTCGAGTCGTAGACTGGGCCATCGTTACGCTCCCATGTCGGCTCTAGGGTGTCGAGATCGAAGCCCGTGAAATTGTTACCAACGCGTACGATAAATCCGAAATTGGTCGCAGCAATTTCGTCGATCGAAGTTCCGATCGGTGCTGGCCACGCGTAATTCGCAACTGCACCTGGTGTATCCAGTGCATACGAGACAGTTCTGGTTAGGGGTTTTTCGACCTCGAGTCCCGACGCGGGAATGCGGAGGGACAGGATGTAAATGATGCGGAGGCGGTCCGGTGGTCCAGCTACTGTGCAATACGCTTTCACAAGCTCTTCGGACGACGTAACAGATGGTATGGGTAGGGGAAAGAATTTTCCACTCAGAGAGTCGAAGACTACACCGTCCTTGGGTAACTCTTCACTGTTGTTGCACCCCAGGGAGAAGGTTCCAGGACTTCGATTGATCGTGAAAGTGTCATTTGTATGTTCATCTTCTGGAACTTGGACGGATTTTGGGATCGACTTCTCTGGTGGCATCACTGTCGAGGTGCTGTTCTGATTTGAGGAATAGCTGGAAACGGATGGAATCGAGGTCGGAGAAGGGTTCGACGCGTCGATGTTGCGAGCTTCGGAGCATCCCGCCGATAACGCCGAAATCAGCAGGAGTGAAAATAGAATCCACGGCTTCGACCGCGCCTGGGACATAGGTTACTCCTCAAAGTCTTACGCAATTGATGCCGGAAGATTGTGTTCAGAAATAGTCTGTGGAGGGTAGCAATCATTTTCAGATAAATGACCGAGGTTGAAGAAATTTCATCTGAACAGACGACAATGGCAGCATTGCTTGGTCAGATGCTGTCGCGTAGCAATCGTCCGGACTCGGTCGACAGTCAGAAGTGTGGAGGAATGCACCCGTCGTATCGAAGCGCAGCCAGCGCAGTCGAACGTTCCCGATCGCGGGGTTGATGTGAGTGTTTCGCAGCAACTTTGGGTCGTACCGGGAGAAATTGTTTGCCATACAAACAACGCCGAGTTATTGTTTGTCATACAAACAAGTAGGAGTTCGTGATGGTCACCGAGTCAGTTCCCGCAGCGCGCGCGACGCGTGAGTCGGGCAAGCAGACGCGCATGGCGCTGTTCAACGCTGCAACCGAGCTCTTCCTCGAACATGGCGACAGCGTGTCCATCGCGCAGATCTGCACCGCCGCCGGCGCCCATCCAAACCAGGTGACCTACTACTACGGCTCAAAAGAGAAGCTCTTCGTCGAGGTGGCGTGTGCAGCCGTTCTGCGCGCAGGCAAGCGTGCCGAGGTCGATGCCGCCGACGCCGACACCGTGGGCGACTACACCGAGAAGCTGGTCGGATCACTCCTCGGCTCGGGCGCTCCCAGTGTCGAACTGTTCGTGGAAGCGATGATGATGACGGGTCGCCGTGGTGAACTCCGCGATCTGATCTCCGAGACGCTTCGCACTCTGCATTCCTCGGGTGAAACAGCCCTCCTCCGTACCTTGATCCGCACCGGCTGGCAGCTGCGCGCGGGCATCGACGTCGAATCCAAGGCCTTCTGGTCTGCGATCTTCGGCCTCGTCATTCAGAAAACTGCCACCGGCGAGAGCTTCGGTTACTCCCTCGAGGAGGCGGTCGCCGTCATCTTCGCCACTCTCCAGATACCCGACGCCGTACTCAACAGCTCGATGGAATGAACTCTCTTCGAGCGTGATTCTCCGACAAGGACTTCGATGAATATCGTTCGCGTATTCGACAGCAACGTCACCAAGACCCCGGACAAACCCTTCCTGATATTCGACGGTCACGATCACACGTACTCCCAGGTTCAGGACGGAAGTCGACGCGCCGCAGGCTATTTGCAGTCGCTGGGCGTGCAGCCGGGCGACCGCGTCGCGCTGATGTGTTACAACACTCCGGGATTCGTGTACGCGATGCTCGGTGCCTGGCGCTTGGGCGCCGTCGTGGTCCCCATCAACCACAAGATGCAGACTCCGGAAGTTGCCTACGTGCTGGGACACGCGAAGGTGTCGGTGTGCGTCTTCGACGGTGAGTTGGCGCCGGTTGTCGGTCGACTGGAGACAACGGCCAAGCTGATCAGCACGGACTCTGTCGCAGACGGTTTCGACTTCTTCGACGACGCCATCACCCGCCAAGAGGGCGTTGACGGTATCGACATCGACGAGAACGATCCGGCTGAAATCCTCTACACCTCGGGGACCACCGGCTCGCCCAAGGGCTGCGTCCACAGCCACCGCAACGTCGTCGGTGTTGCCGTCACCGCGGCCCTCGCCGTGTCGACGACTCGGGACGAGCGCCTGCTCATGGCCGTCCCGATCTGGCACGCTTCCCCGCTCAACAACTGGTTCATGTCCACGCTCTACATGGGCGGAACCGTCGTGCTGCTGCGCGAGTACCATCCCGTCAAATTCCTGGAAACTGTTCAGGAACAACGTATTACCCTCTGCTTCGGCCCGCCGGTCATCTACACCACTGCACTCAACCTCGTGCCGAACTTTGCCGACTACAACCTCGGTAGCGTTCGTGCGTGGTTGTACGGCGGCGGACCGATCGGCGCGGATGTCGCTCGGCGACTGGTGGAGTCGTACGGCACCACCGAATTCCGGCAGGTCTACGGCATGACCGAGACCGGGCCGGTGGGCACTGTGCTGTACCCCGAGGAGCAGTTGAGCAAGGCGGGCTCGATCGGCCGCGTCGCGCTGGCCGGCGTCGACCTGCGCCTGGTTGCCGATGACGGCACCGACGCGGAGCCCGATCAGATCGGTGAGATCTGGCTGCGCGCCGACACCGTCATGCAGGGGTACCTCGACGACCCCGCTGCCACGAAGGCTGCTTTTGCCGACGGAGGTTGGTACCGCACCGGCGATCTGGCGCGCAAGGATGCGGACGGTTACCTCTTCATCGTCGACCGCGCGAAGGACATGATCATCACGGGCGGTGAGAACGTCTACTCCAAGGAGGTCGAGGACGTGATCTCCGGCCACCCGGACGTCGTCGACGTCGCCGTTGTCGGAAAACCCAACGAAGAATGGGGCGAGACCGTCGTCGCACACGTCGTCTGGCGTGAACCGGATGTCATCAGCGCCGACGACATCAAGGACTACCTCTCGGACAAGTTGGCGCGCTACAAGATTCCGCGTGAAGTGGTGTTCGCGACCATTCTTCCGCGTACACCGACCGGCAAGATCCAGAAGCACCTCATCCGCGCAGCGAGCTGAAAGGCCTGTCATGACTGATATTTCCGAGAAGACCGTCACCCACCCGGCTCCGCATCGCACCCATGCAGTGCTCAACCAGTCGGTACCGCGCACGGACGTCAACGAGTTCCTGCTCGATACGGTCCTGGCCGAAGGGGTCGCGCGCCACGACGCGGCTTGGGCCACAAGTGAGCTCACCGACATCGGTGAACTGGTCGGCAGTGCCGGGTTCCAGCACGACGCCGAGCTGGCCAACACGGTGATCCCCGAATTGAAGACCTTCGATCGCTGGGGAAACCGCATCGACGAGGTCGAATACCATCCGTCGTATCACCGGATCATCTCTGCTGCCGTAGCGCACGGTGCGCACACCTCTGCCTGGGCTGATCCCAAGCCGGGTGCCAACGTGGCTCGGGCCGCGGCATTCATGCTCTTCTCCCAGGTCGAACCGGGCCACGCGTGCCCGATCTCCATGACGCACGCCGTGATCCCCTCGCTCGAGCTGCAATCGGACGTGGCCGCCATCTGGACGCCGCGAGCCCTTTCTCGGAGCTACACCCCCGAGTTGGATGCTCCCGGAAAGGCATCCGCGATATTCGGAATGTCCATGACGGAAAAGCAGGGCGGCTCCGACGTGCGAGCCAACACGACCATCGCCAAGCCGGCCGGACGTGGCGGCCCGGGTGCGGACTACCTGCTCACCGGACACAAGTGGTTCTGCTCCGCGCCGATGTCCGACGCCTTCCTGGTTCTTGCTCAGGCCGAAGGTGCAGCCGGTGAGGGACTTTCCTGCTTCCTTCTCCCCCGCATCCTGCCCGACGGCACACGCAACATCTTCCGCATCCAGCGTCTGAAGAACAAGCTGGGCAACAAGTCCAACGCGTCGTCCGAGATCGAACTCGACGGCACCGTCGGCACCATGATCGGCGAACCGGGTCGTGGCGTGCGGACCATCATCGAAATGGTGTCCCAGACGCGACTCGACTGCATCCTCGGCAGCACGGCAGGTATGCGTCAGTCGGTCGCCGAAGCGGTGTGGCATGCACGGCACCGAAGCGCTTTCGGTGCCGTCCTGGCAGATCAGCCGGCGATGACGTCGGTGCTTGCCGATCTGGCTCTCGAATCCGAAGCCGCCACCATCACCGCACTGCGATTGGCTCGCGCGCAGGACGAGGACGCGGACGAGCAGGAAAAGGCGTTCCGCCGACTCGCGACGGCTGTTGCGAAGTACTGGATCTGCAAGCGCGGCCCGCACCACTCCTACGAGGCACTCGAATGCCTGGGCGGTAACGGCTACACCGAGGACTTCCCGCTTGCCCGTCGCTACCGTGAGCAGCCCGTCATGGCCGTGTGGGAGGGGTCGGGCAACGTCATCGCACTCGATGTCCTGCGCGCGATGACCCGTGAACCCGATTCCGTTGCCGCCTTCGACCACGAGGTCAACCTCGCTCGCGGCAACAACCCGGTCCTCGATCAGCACCTCGATCGGGTACGACGCCAACTCGGTGAGCTCGCCACGATGGCACCCGCCGACGCCCAGCTCCGCGCTCGGACCGTCGTCGAGGCAATGGCGTTGGCGCTGCAGGCTTCGCTCATGGTGCGCCACTCCCCGGCCGCCTCGTCCGATGCGTTCATTGCCGCTCGCCTCGGCGCCGACCGTGGTCACGAGTACGGAACTCTGCCTGTGGGAACAGATTTCGCCGGAATTCTCGCGAGAGCCTAAGGCTGCTCCCTCAGTACCCTGGTGACGGTGTGTACTGCCCCCGTCGGATTGTTGGGCCGCCATGCCATCGCGATTTTCAGCGTGGGCGTGGCCCCGGCGATCGGCAGGTACACGACCCCGTCCATGGACAGATGCGCCGTCGACTCCACGACGACGGCGATCCCGACCCCCGCTCCGACCATGGCCAACAGGCTGTACGGATCGGGGGCTTCGTGCGCGACGGTGGGCGTGAAACCTGCTGTGGCGCAGACGGACAACGTCGCATCGCGCACCACCGAGCCGTGCTCGGCGGGATACATCACGAATCGCTCGGTCGCCAGGTCTTCCGGTGACACCGAGTCCCTGGTACTGAGGTGATGCCTGGCCGGAACCGCGACCATCAAGGTTTCCTCGCGCACAGTGTGAGTCTCGAATCCGCGCGGAATGGGCAGGCCGACTATGCCCATGTCGAGTGTTCCGCGTCGGAGAGCGTCGAGCACCTCACCCGAGTACATCTGCGGCCGTAGGTCCAGTTCGATTCCCGGATGGGAGTCGGCCAGCGATCGTGTGAGGGCCGACAGCACCGTGTAGCCGCCCGTTCCGCCGAAACCCACCGTGACACGGCCTGTTTCCCCGGTTGACGCCGCTGATGCGATATCTCGTACGACGGCGATCTGCGCTTCGATGATTCGTGCGGGCGTGACCAAGGCTTCGCCGGCTGCGGTCAATTGCACTGATCTGGTGGTCCGGACAAACAGGTCGGTGCCGAGTTCGCGCTCGAGCGCCCGAATGGTCTGGCTGAGCGGGGACTGCCCGATGTGGAGTCGCTCGGCGGCCCGGCCGAAATGAAGCTCGTCGGCGACTGCGAGAAACGCGCGCAGCTGACGCAATTCCATGTCGCTCCTCCCGGGTTTCATTATGTGGTTCTTCCACATAAATGAGTCGAACTAAGTCTTGGACTCTACATGGATTTCGGACGATAGTGATTCACGCCTCACATTGCATCCCTTGGTGATGCCCGACGCGAGAATCAGGGAGAACCGTGGATCAACACCCAGGTCAAGACACCAATCCGCCTGAATACAACACCAAACAGGCACGCAAGGCCGGAATCACGGCGTTTGTCGGAACGACTATCGAGTGGTTCGACTTCTACATCTACGGAACCGCATCTGCCTTGGTGCTCGGCCCGCTGTTCTTCCCGGATGCGTCGCCGGCGGTGGGAACACTCGCAGCCTTCGCGACTTTTGCCGTGGGATTCGTGGCTCGTCCTGTCGGCGGAGTGGTGTTCGGTCATTTCGGAGACAAGTTCGGTCGCAAGAACGCCGTGATCATCACCCTCGCGCTCATGGGTTTGGGGACCGTCGGTGTCGGCCTCCTCCCTACGTACTCCCAGATCGGGATCTGGGCGCCGATACTGCTTGTGGCACTGCGTGTTCTCCAGGGCATTGCCATGGGCGGCGAATGGGGTGGCGCCGTATTGATCGCCACCGAGTTCGCTCCCCCGAAGAAAAAGGTGCTCTACGGTGCGTTTGCGCAGCAGGGTTCACCGGTCGGCAACCTGCTCGCGACGCTGGCCTTCCTCGGCCTGACGTTGATGTCGGATTCCGTGTTCGAGTCGTGGGGTTGGCGTCTGCCGTTCCTCGGATCCGCAGCGTTGGTGATCGTCGCTCTCTACATCCGACTGCACATCTCCGAGACACCTGAGATGAAGAAGGCTGTTGCGGCACAGGAACGTACACGGATGCCGCTGGTTGAAGTGTTGCGTTCGCATCCCGTCGAACTTGCTCTCGGCGTCGGCGCTGTGGTTGCCGGTGTTGCCATCACGTACGTCAAGACAACCTTTGCGCTCTCTTGGGCGACAACGGATCTCGGCTTCGAGCGCAGTGACTTCCTCCTCGTGATCACCGTGGCACTGGTAGCCCAGGCGCTCGTACAGCCTTTCGGTGCTGTGCTGGCCACGCGGATCGATCCGTCGAAAGCGGTCCGTTGGATGCTGCTTCCGGAGATCGTGCTCCTACCACTGATGTTCGTGCTGGTTCAGACGGGCTCCGTGCCCTTGGCGATTCTGGGTATGGTCCTCGCGACGGCGCCTCACGCAATGTATTACGCCGCGCTGGCCGGCATTCTGGCGCAGGTTTTCCCCACCAATGTTCGGTATACCGGCATCTCTCTGTCGTACCAATTGTCGACCGCCGTTTTTGCCGGAACAGCCCCGATGGTCAGCCAGTATCTGCTGACGCGAACCAACTCGATCTGGCCGGTCGTCGCTCTTGGGCTCGTGTATGTCGTTCTCTCCCTTGTCTGTATGACGGCATTGTTGCGCAGGAGTGCGCTGCACGCGCAAGGGCCGAATTCGACGAGCTCCTCGAACATGACCGATGTTTCCACCCTGAAAGGCGTTGACCACTGATGAACTTTGCACACACCGACCCCGCTCTGACAGCGGTAGTGGACAGATGGACCGCCGGGGCGGACCGAGAGACGTTGAACGGATTGCTCGACCGACTGGGCCGAGATGCCGCCGGCCGTTTGTCCGAGCTTGCCGACATCGCAGACAAGAACCCGCCGGTGCTGCAGCAATTCGACAAGGCCGGTGACCGCGTCGACCGGATTTCCTATCACCCGGCCTACCTGGAACTGTGCCGGGCGGCGTACAACGAGTACGGCCTGTCCGCCATGTCGCACCGAAAAGGGTTGCACGGATGGGACTCCGTGCATCCGCCACTCGCGAAGTACCTCGCGTCGTACATCTTCGTGCAGGCAGAGTTCGGGCTGGCCTGCCCGGTGTCGATGACAGATGCTGCTGCGCGGACCCTGCGCATGTTCGGTGATCCGGCCGTGTTCTCGCCCTGGATCGACGCGTTGACGTCGACGGACCCCGAGCAGGCGAAGACGGGTGCGATGTTCATGACCGAGATTCAGGCAGGCACCGACATCGCCTGCACCGAAACACGCGCCGAGCGCGACGGTGACGGATGGGTTCTGACGGGCAAGAAGTGGTTCGCCTCCAACCCGGATGCCGATGTGATCATCACCCTCGCAAGATTCCCGGGCGGACAGGATGGTTCGACGCGTGGAGTTGGAATGTTCATGGTGCCCAAGACCTTGGGATCCGGCGAGCGCAACAACCTCACGATCGATCGTCTCAAGGACAAGCTGGGTACGCGTTCCATGCCGAGCGGCGAGGTGACGCTGAACCGCGCGCACGCACTCCAGGTCGGTGAACTCGATCGAGGGTTCCGCCAGATGGCGGAGATGGTCAACACGTCTCGCCTCTCCAATGCGATGCGTTCGAGCGCTCTCATGCGCCGAGCAGTCCGCGAAGCCGTCGAACATTCGAAGAGCCGAGTCGTGTTCGGTAAGAAGCTCTTCGACCAGCCACTGATGCGGGCGACGCTTCTTCCCCTTGCACTCGATGCCGAGGCTTCGCTAGCCCTGGTCGCGTACAGCGCACAGTGTCTTCAGGCAGCAGACGGCGGCGACGAACAGGCGCGCGCACTGATCAGGGTACTGACACCGATCGCCAAACACTTTGTCTGCAAACGCGCGCGGGTGGTCACCGGCGAGGCCATGGAGGTGCGCGGAGGAAACGGCTACATCGAGGAATGGGCCAACGCGCGACTAGTGCGGGATGCCCACTTGGGCTCGATCTGGGAGGGCTCTAGCAATGTCATTGCGCTGGACGTACTTCGGTGCCTACGCAAGTTCAACTCGCACCGCACGGTCGCGGAAGCGATGACGGACATCTTGTCCACCGTCGGACCGGATTGCGAAGCCGGGGCCGGAGTTCTGTTGCGGCGCTGGGAGGAACTGGTAGAGGAAGGAGATCGTCTGATCTCCGGATCTGACGATGCCGCCCAGGCCGCCAGCGCAAAGTATGCCGACGAGTTGGCTCGTGCCGTCATGGCGACCCTGCTTTTCGATCTTGCGGATCACGGCATCCGACACGGTAATGGGTACCGGTCACTGCTGGTGGCTAATTCCTACCTGGCCGGTCTTGTGGGGAAGGTGCCGTCGGCTGCGCTCGGCAATCTCGACGTGATCACCGACGGCGGTGACGTCGAGCTGGATGATGCACGTGACGTCGTAGCCGAGTTCCTCTCTGTAGCAGGTGGTCATCGGTGAACTCGCCAACAGGCCCCACACCCCTCGCCGGCGTCCGTGTTCTGGATCTGTCGAAGATCCTTGCCGGGCCGTACGCAACCATGTCGCTTGCCGATCTCGGTGCCGACGTCACCAAGATCGAACACCCTGAAGGCGGCGACCCCACGCGTTCGTGGGGGCCTCCCTTCGTCGGGGTAGATGCCGCCTACTATCTCGCGATCAACCGCGGTAAGAAGTCGGTCACGATCGACCTCAAGTCCACCGAAGGACAGGAGATCATCCACCGCATGCTCGAAGAGACCGATGTAGTCGTGGAGAACTTCAAGCCGGGCAGCGGATTACAGAAGATCTTCGACTACCAGGCGCTGTCCGAGCGATACCCGCATCTGATCACCCTGCACATCTCTGCCTTCGGTGAAGAAGGACCGCTGCGCGACGAACCGGGGTACGACATGATCGCGCAGGCCGCGGGTGGGCTCATGTCGCTCACCGGTGAACCGGGTGGTGCTCCGATGAAATCCGGGTTTGCGTTGGGAGACTTGGGCGCAGCGCTTTTCGGACTGGTCGGTGTCCTGGCTGCATTGGTCGAGCGAGGCCGGACCGGGCGCGGACAGTACGTGACCACGTCGCTGTACGAGTGCCAACTCGCGATGCACGTGAACTGGGCGACCAGTTACTTCGCCACCGGTGAGCGCCCGACTGCGTTGGGCTCCGGTCATCCGAATCTTGCTCCGTATCAAGCATTTCCTGCCAGCGACGGGTACTTCGTCATCGCTGTCGGCAACGACGGGATGTGGGCGTCGCTGTGCGAGGCCATCGGAAGGAGTGAACTGGTCACCGATCCGCGTTTTGCCCACAACCGCGACAGGGTGGAGAACCGCGAGAGTCTGGAACGAGAACTCACCAGCGCCTTCACATCGGAAACCGTCGAACACTGGTGCGCTCTTCTCGCCGAACGCGCGGTGCCGGTGTCACCGATCCGCCATCTCGACGAGATCTACTCCGATCCCCACACCGCCGCGCTCGGAATGGTCGGAACCGTGGACCATCCGACGCTCGGACCGTTGAAGCAAGTGGCCTTTCCGGTCAACTTCTCCGGCCAGAGGCCACGTCTGACGTCGGCGCCGCCCGTTCTCGGCGCCGACAACGACGAAGTCCTTGGTACCGCTCAGGCCAGCCCGCTCAACGCAGGCGGTGTGTTGTCGTCGCGCCAAGCGATGGCCTCGGCAAGCGTCGTGAGGTCGTAGTCCGGTCCGCTGACGCCGACGGTGAAGAGCGAGACACCGTCGGCGACCAGGTCAGCAGCATTCTCGAGCCCAGGCCACGGAACCGAGTGCTCTACTTCCAGCGGGTTCCGGCCTACGTCGGCGCAATGGTCGGAGAGGATGCCTGACTTGCGCAGGTGTGTCTCGCGGTCACCGAAGCTGTGCCAGACGTCGGCGTACTCGGCGACCAAGCGCAGGGTCTTCTTCTCGCCGCCACCGCCGATGAGGACCGGGATGTTGCGCGTCGGCGGCGGGTTGCCCTTCGCCAGGCGGCCCGTGATGCGGGGGAGGTATTCGCCCAGCAGTTTCAGCCGTGAACCGGGAGTGCCGAAGTCGTATCCGAACTGGTCGTAGTCCTTCTCGAACCAGCCGGCACCGATGCCGAGGATCAGGCGTCCGCCGCTGATGTGGTCGACGGTTCGCGCCATGTCGGCCAGCAGATCCGGATTGCGGTAGCCACCACCGGTGACCAGGGCGCCGATCTCGACGCGTTCGGTCTGCTCGGCCCAGGCGCCGAGCATGGTCCAGCATTCGAAGTGGGCGCCGTCGGGATCGCCGGTCAACGGGTAGAAGTGGTCCCAGTTGAAGACGATGTCCACCCCGGCGTCCTCGGACCGCAAGACGGCGTCGCGTATCAACCCGTAATCGGGTGCGTGCTGGGGTTGGAGTTGAACACCGATGCGTACCGGACGAGTCATGCCACGCTCCTGACGAGAGGAATGGTTGTCTTCTCCCATCATGGCCGGGTGTGCGCGGTACCGCTACCGCCGCCGTCGGTGACGGGTTTGCCCGCTCTTGTACCCACCCCTTTTCGAGCGAACGGTACTTTCGGCGCCTTAGATCGACTGAACGTGCCGTTCGCTCAAACAGGGGGGGCAGGCAGAAACAGGGGGCGGGCAAAAACAGGGGGCGGGCAAAAACAGGGGGCAGGCAAAAACAGGGGTGGTCTGCCCACAGCAGACAGGCGGGGCCGCGGCACTGCCGCGCCGGTAGGAATGGATTCATGACTACTGAAGCGCCCACCGATACCGGCTACCGTGACCTGTTGACAGACAGGCTCTTCCGACAGCGAACGATTCTGCTCACCGGCGAGGTCAACGACGCCATGGCCGAACGGGTGTGTTCGGAACTGGTGCTCCTCGCCACCACCGACCCCAAGCGCGACATCGTGCTTTACATCAATTCACCCGGCGGATCGGTGTTTGCCGGCCTGGCCATCTACGACACTATGAAGCTCATCCCCAACGACGTCGTGACGGTCGCGATGGGCTTCGCCGCCAGCATGGGCCAGGTGCTTCTCTGCTCCGGCACCCACGGCAAGCGAATCAGCCTGGCGCACAGCCGCATCATGATGCACCAACCTTCGGCGGGTATCGGTGGCACTGCGGTGGACATTGCGATCCAGGCCGAGAGCCTCGAGCTGATGAAGCGTCAATCGCAGGAAATCCTCGCCGCCGAAACGGGCCGGACCGTCGAAGAGATCGAGACCGACAGCGATCGGGATCGCTGGTTCACCGCCGAGCAGGCGCGCGAGTACGGAATCGTCGACCGCGTCGTGACGTCCTTCGCCGAGATCGCACCGCAAGCCACCTTCCCCAAGATCGGATTGTGACGTCATGTCCCAGTACACGATTCCCAGTGTCATCGAGCGAACACCAACGGGTGAGCGATCTTTCGACATCTTCAGCAGGCTGCTCAACGAACGCATCGTCTTTCTCGGCACAGAGATCGACGACGGCGTCGCCAATGTCGTGATGGCTCAGATGCTGCATCTGCAAGCCGACAACCCGGATCGCGAAATCGGTTTGTACATCAACTCTCCCGGCGGTTCCACCACGGCGATGCTCGCGATCTACGACACCATGCAGTTCTTGAAGCCGACGATTTCGACGTACTGCATGGGGCAAGCGGCTTCGGCTGCTGCAGTGCTTCTGGCCGCAGGCACTCCGGGCCATCGGCATGTTCTTGCCCATTCGCGGGTGCTGCTGCATCAACCGTCGACGCAAGGTAGCGGCACCATCTCGGACCTCGCGCTTCAAGCAGCCGAGATCCTGAGAATCCGGGAGCAGACCGAGGCGATTCTGAGTAAGCACACCGGTCAGAGCGTCGAGCGGCTCCGCAAGGACACCGATCGCGACAGGATCTTCACTGCCGACGACGCTATCTCCTACGGACTGGCTGACACCCTCATCGAAGGGAACTGATCAGGCTGCCATCAGGACGGGACCGGAGATCGGTGCGGGAGAATGTCCGAAGGTGAGGGAGTTGAGCGCAACGATCCTGTTGCCCGCTCGGAACAGCAGGTGCTCGAGCGGCATCCCGAGCGCTTCGCAGATGGCGCGCAGAATTTCCGACGACGGTTCCTTCTTGCCCCGTTCGATCTCGGAGAGGTACTGCTTCGACATCCCGACCTTTGCGGCTACGTCGTCGAGAGTTCGGTCCTGATCGCGTCTGACCTCCCGCAGCACTCGTCCGTAGGCTTCACGAATCAGCGGGGGTTTGCGCACGGCGACAGCCGGATCGGGGGGTTCCGACTCACCCTTGACCAGGACCAGTCTGCGCGGCGCATCCATAGGCCGAGTATTCCAGCCGACCGGTTCGCACACCACCCGGTTCACCGAGGGCTGACATCTAGTCCGTTCGAACACCACCGGCAAGAAACATCGCTCGAAGAACGAAGGTCGCCTCGGGTCCGATGATCTCACCGACCAGGCTCGTATAGCGGTCGACGAACTCGGGCCCGTGGGAGGCCTCGTCGGAAGTGGGGTCGCCGAGGTGGTGCGCAAGTTCGTGCAAGACAACGAATTCGCGTAGCGCCCACCGGCCGTCACGGTCGTCCGGGACGGCGATGACGTCGTTCGAGTAGTGAGCGGCGGCATTGCCGGCGCGGGAGCGTACGGACACCGGAATGGTTGCGCGAGGCCAGGTCGCGAGTACCCAGTTCAGTCCGAGTAGCTGATCGCAGTACGCCTGGACCGACTCCACGGAACCGAATTTGCGCTCGACCGGCAACGTGATGGTGGAACCCATGACCTCGACGCTCCGAAGTCCGCGCTCGTCGGCGCGATCGAACATGGTGCGCACCAACGTCTCTGCCTCGTAAACGGCGTTCCGCTGCGTATCCCTCACGAGTCGAGCTGCCCGCGCACCCCGCCGATCTCCGGAAGGTTTCCCAGACGTGCGGAGCGCGCCGCCCGATCACCCGCTCGTCGAGCATGCGAGGAATGCCCGGCACTCGCGCGGCCACCACCCCGCCACGTCCCGCGCGCTTTGGAGTTGGACGAGTAGTAGTCCTTGAGCTCGATTTCCTTGTTGCGCAGCACGAGTGCGGTTTCCGAAGACGACGTGGCAGATTCTGCGATCGCCGCCTTCTCCGTCTCCTGCTTCGTCTCGGCCAACCGAGCGCCGATGCGGGACGCGTACGCCATCTGGAAGTTCAGGCGCGCCGTCACTCCGGCCACCGGCTTGCGGACCTGCGTGTTGACGCGTCGTCGTCCACGAGTTTCGACGACGGTCCGCACGGATGTTTCGCCGCGGTACGCCCCGGAGCGCACGTACGCGTCGGAGTCACGGACCATCTGGAAGAGCAGGCTCGAGTACAGCGCTTCGCACACGTCGATGTCACCGGCGAAGCCGTAGGCGTAGATGACGGCCGACGTCTGCGCGATGTCGCACTGTACGTCGTTGGCAGCGGCGATCGCGATGAACAACTGGGCGTACGTTCGCAGCCCGCGCTTGCCCGGTTCGCCGATGGTGATGAGCCGCTGAGTGGGTGTGGCACGTTTTTCCGAGGACGCGGTGTGCGCCCGCGCGACCGCCAGGTCGATCGCGGAACCGGTGGCCAACCGCTGCGCGGCGGCCATGAAGGCTTCACCTTCGTGTGGATTGTCGGTGGACTCCGCTTGGCGAAGCAGCGCACCGATGCGGGTCAGCATCTTCTCCGAACTCACCGTGAAAGACTACGCTCGCGCGCCGACACGGACGTTTATGCTGCTAGCGCACACGCTCACCCTCAACTTGGATCGTCCGGCACGTTCCTGCCGGTAGAAGGGATCAACCCCGTCATGGCTTCAGTGACTTTCGAGAGCACCACCTGCCTGTTCCCCGGATCGAACACCCCGGCAGTGGACAAGCTCGACCTCGAGATCGAGGACGGCGAGTTCCTCGTCCTCGTCGGACCATCCGGCTGCGGAAAGTCGACCACCCTGCGCATGCTCGCCGGGCTCGAAGACGTCCACAGCGGGCGCATCCTCATCGGCGACCGCGACGTCACCGGTCAGGAACCGAAAGAGCGCGACATCGCGATGGTCTTCCAGAACTACGCGCTGTACCCGCACATGTCGGTGGCCGAGAACATGGGTTTTGCGCTCAAGCTCGCCGGAACCAACAAGACGGAGATCCGCGCCCGCGTCGAAGAGGTCGCGAAGATGCTCGACCTCGAGCCGTACCTCGACCGCAAGCCCAAGGCGCTGTCCGGTGGCCAGCGTCAGCGAGTGGCGATGGGCCGCGCCATCGTCCGCCAGCCGCAGGTCTTCCTCATGGACGAGCCCCTCTCGAACCTCGACGCGAAACTCCGTGTTCAGACGCGCACGCAGATCGCTCAGCTGCAACGACGCCTCGCGACGACGATGGTCTACGTGACCCACGACCAGGTCGAGGCCATGACGATGGGTGACCGCGTCGCCGTCCTCGAAAAGGGAATCCTGCAGCAGTGCGCCTCGCCGCGTGAGCTCTACAACAAGCCGAAGAACGTCTTCGTTGCCGGCTTCATGGGTTCACCCGCGATGAACCTGTTCACCCTCCCCGTCGTCGACGGCGGCGTCGCATTCGGTGACGGGATCGTTCCCGTTCCGCGCGAGACGATGAACGGTGTCGTCGAAACCGAGGTTGTTCTGGGTATTCGCCCCGAGCACCTCGAGATCGCCGCCGAAGGCTTGCCGATGGAGGTCGACGTCGTCGAGGAACTCGGTTCCGACGCCTACGTCTACGGACGCACCACGATCGGCGGACGGTTGCAGCAGATCGTTTCGCGTGGTGACTGGCGCAATCCGCCGCAGAAGGGCGAGCGCGTCAACCTGCGCGTCGACCCTGAGAAGGTGCATATTTTTGCCACCACCGACGGGCGTCGCCTGGGTTAGGTGGACCTGTCAAACGACACATGACCGATTCAGGTTCGGCGTAATACCCACAAGTAGGGGTGTCTCGTGCCACAGTAGGGGCCGATGCCGGGAGCCGGCACCCATGGCGCATGCCGTGAGCCGGCTCTCGGTGACCGTCTATTTGTCATACACATACGGGGAGCGAATCCATGGTTCTGAACTCGAAGGCGATGCGCCGCGCTGCAATTGCAGCCACGGCAGCGTCCATGCTGGTACTGGCAGGCTGCTCGTCCGATTCGGACAAGGACAGCGGAACCAGCACCACGGCCGCATCCGGGGGATCGTCCTCGAGCGAAGGCCGCGGACCCATCACGATCGTCGAGGGGCAGGATGCCCTGAACGAGGCGCTCGAAAACATCATCACCGACTGGAATGCGGAGCATCCGGACGAGAAGGTCACGCTCAAGCCGCTGGCCAAGGAAGCCAACGCGCAGGTCGACGACATCACCCAGCGCATGCAGGCCAAGAGCGACGAGTACGACCTCATCGGCGTCGACGTCGTCAACACCGCTCAGTTCGCCGCAAACGGCTGGCTGCTGCCGCTCGAGGGTGACCTCGCGATCGACGAGTCCGGCCTCCTGCCGTCGACCGTCGCGTCGGGCACCTACAACGGCAAGCTCTACGCAGCGCCGAAGAACACCAACGCCGCGTTCCTGTACTACCGCAAGGACCTCGTCGAGAAGGCTCCCACCACGTGGGCCGAGCTCAAGGAAAACTGCCCGAAGGCTGTCGAAGCCGGCATCTCCTGCTACATCGGTCAGTTCAAGAACTACGAGGGCCTGACGGTCAACACCACCGAGATCACCAACGCTTTCGACGGCCCGTGGGTCGGCCCGGACGGACTCACCCCGGCCATCGACGACAAGACGAAGGCAGGCGTTCAGTCGATCGTCGACAACTTCGCCGACAACACCATCCCGCAGGAAGCACTGACCTACTCCGAGGGCGAGTCGCAGACCGCGTTCGGTGACGGCAAGGCACTCTTCATGCGCACGTGGTCCGGCTTCTCGGTCGACGGTGAGAAGACCTCGGTTGCCGGCAAGTACGGCTACACCGTTCTTCCGGGTGTCGACGGACCGGGCGCTTCGACCGTCGGCGGCTACAACGTCGGCATCAGCGCGTACTCCGACGCGCCGGCAACGGCTCGTGACTTCCTCGAGTTCATGCAGACCAAGAAGTCGCAGACGTACTTCACCGAGGTCGGCGGCGCACCCGTCCTCTCGGCTGTCTACGACGACCCGGCAGTGCTCGCTCAGTTCCCGTACTTCGCGACCCTGAAGGAAGCACTCGCTACCGCTCAGCCGCGCCCCGTCACGCCGTACTACACGCAGGTGTCGAAGTCGATCTCCGACAACACCTACGCTGCTATTCGCGGCGAGAAGACCGTCGAGCAGGCTTTGGCGGACACCAAGGCCGGCATCGAAACCGCCGGTAACTGATCTACCAGGAGCAATAAGCAATGGCAGAACCGCAGGATCCTTCCGCGGCTGTGCCTACCAACCCCACGGTCGGGGCCGGTTCAACCGGTCCCGACCGTTCGGGCGTTGGTGGGAGACACCGTGCACCGGAACCGCTAGAAGAGCCGTCGGCATCCGAGGCAGCAGGGACATCCCTGACCAAGGTTCTGCCTGACCTTGCAGCTACTCCACCCCCACCGACCTCGCCCCCGCCTGCGTCGGCCGACAAGCCGAAGAAGCGTCGACGAGTTCCGGTGTGGGCGTTCGTCGCACCGTCGCTGATCGTTCTCGCCGTCATCATTCTGTATCCGCTCGGACGAGCGATCTGGATGTCGATGCACAGCGACGGCAAGAAGCTCGACCCCGAGACCGGCATGTTCGTCACCGGTCAGTTCACGTGGTTCGAGAACTACAAGAACTGGATCACCCAGTCCTGCAACACCGCCAACGGCTCGATTCCCTGCCCGCCCGGCACGCTCGGATCGCAGTTCTGGCAGTCGATCGGAAATACGTTCGGCTTCACCGTCGTCACCGTTCTGCTCGAGACGGTGATCGGTCTGTCGATGGCGCTGATCATGGCCAAGACGTTCCGCGGCCGCGGTTTGCTCCGCGCTTCCGTGCTGATTCCCTGGGCCATCCCCACCGCCGTCACCGCGAAGCTCTGGTTCTTCATCTTCGCCAACGACGGCATTGCCAACAAGATCCTCGGCACCAACATCCTGTGGACGGCGGATCCCTGGCCGGCACGATTCGCGATCGTCGTCGCCGACGTCTGGAAGACCGCGCCGTTCATGGCGTTGCTGATTCTCGCGGGTCTGCAGATGATTCCCGCCGACGTCTACGAGGCCGCCAAGGTCGACGGCGCGACGGCCTGGCAGCGATTCCGCATGATCACGCTTCCGCTGGTCAAGCCCGCACTCATGGTGGCGGTGCTCTTCCGCACGATGGACGCGCTGCGCATGTACGACCTGCCCGCGATCATGATGGGATCCAATCCCGCCACCTCCACCATCTCGGTTCTGGTGGTCGATCAGATGCGCGTCGGCGCCAATTCGGCGTCGGCACTGTCCACCATCACGTTCCTCATCATCTTCGCTGTGGCCTTCATCCTGGTCCGATTCCTCGGAGCCAATGCGGTCAGCACGCAGGAAAAGCAGCGGAAGGGGGAGCCGGTATGAACAAGGCACTACGCGGCAAGATCGGCACCTACATCGGCGTCGTACTGATCATCGTGTGGGGACTCGCTCCCTGCTACTGGATGATCGTGACGGCGTTGCGCGACCCGGCGGACACGTTCTCGACGTCGCTGTGGCCGACCAATCTCACGCTGTCGAACTTCACCGCGGCGCTCGATCCCGACGCGAAGGTGAACTTCACCCGGGCACTGATGAACAGCCTCATCATCGCGGGTGCGACCACGCTGATCGCCTTGGTCATCGGTGTGTTCACCGCCTACGCGCTCTCGCGATTCGATTTCCGTGGCAAATACTTCGTCACCGGAATCATCCTCGGCGCGTCCATGTTTCCGGTCGTCGCCCTCGTGACCCCGCTGTTCCAGTTGTTCACCGACATCGGCTGGATCGGCAGCTACAAAGCGCTGATCATCCCGAACATCTCGTTCGTGCTGCCGCTGACGGTCTACACGCTGACGTCGTTCTTCTCCGAACTTCCGTGGGAGCTCGAAGAAGCGGCGCGTATCGACGGCGCCACCCGTGGCCAGGCGTTCCGTCTGATCATGCTGCCGCTCGCCGCGCCGGCACTGTTCACCACCGCGATTTTGGCTTTCATCGCAACGGTCAACGAGTACCTGCTTTCGCTGCAACTCTCGAGTGACAAAACCGCGCCCGTCACGGTGGCGATGGCCAAATTCTCCGGAACCGACCCATTCGTCACGCCGTACACCTCGATCATGGCCGGCGGAACCCTTGTGATGATCCCGCTGGTCATCATGGTTCTCATCTTCCAGCGACGCATCATCGCCGGTCTGACCGCAGGCGGCGTCAAGTCGTGATGCGCGCCTGCGCGCGGTTTCGATGAGGCGGGCTTCGCGCGCCCAGCGCATGGAGCTGATCGCCGGCTTCATCTCGGTCTTCGCCCTCATGGCGTTGATCGGCGCTGTGGTCGCGATCGTCAAGGGCGACCCCGGCGTGATGCCGTCTTTGGTGCTGCTCGGTTGCGTCGTCGCTCTCGGGCTGGCGTTCCGCGGATATCGGAACGCGGTCCGAGCAGAACGTCGCGAGTAGCCAGCCCGGTAGGGTGACATTTCGGTATCGCAGTTGCCGGGAGTTATCTGATCGAGATATCACCCTGGTGGAATGGTGCCGGTAAGTCCGGATCCACGACCGGGAGTGTTGAGTGAGTCCATCGAACAGATCGAGTGCGACGGGTGGCGATCAGTCGTCGGCTCGATCGGGCAAGTCGGCTAATTCCCCACGGTCGAGCAAGTCGGCCAAGCCGGAGAAGAAGCAGCGCTCCAAGTGGCGGTACGTCCGGCGGACCATCTACGTTCTCGTGCTCCTGATGATCATCGTGCCTGCGTCGGTTTTTGCTGTCGCGTACAGCCGGACCGATGTCCCGCGCCCCTCGGACATGCAGACCAATCAGGTGTCCACCATCTACATGGCCGACGGCACGACCGTGCTCGGCAAGGTGGTGCCGGCGGAGGGAAACCGCACCGAGGTCGCGTTGTCGGCCATTCCGATTCACGTCCGCGATTCGGTGCTCTCGGCGGAGGATCGCAACTTCTACACCAACCCCGGCTTCTCGATCTCCGGATTTGCTCGCGCTGCCCGAGACAACGTGATGGGCAAGGAAAGCGCCGGCGGTGGCTCGACGATCACTCAGCAATACGTGAAGAACGTCTTGGTCGGTGACAAGCGCAGTATCGACAGGAAGCTGCGTGAGCTTGTCATCTCCGCCAAGATGGCGCGCGAATGGTCCAAGGACGACATCCTTGCCGCGTATCTCAACACCATCTACTTCGGTCGCGGTGCCTACGGCATCGCCGCCGCGTCGAACGCGTACTTCGACAAGCCGGTCAGTGAGCTGAGCGTCGAGGAAGGCGCAGTTCTCGCTTCCGTCATCCAGAGCCCGTCGTTCCTGGACCCCGAGACCAATCTGTCCGCGCTGCAAGCGCGCTGGGACTACGTTCTCAACGGCATGGTGGAACTGGGCAGCCTGACCAAGACGGATCGCGACGCGATGCAGTTCCCGGCTGTCGCCCCCGCCAATCGGCCGACCGATCTGAACCAGGCGCCCGGACCCGAAGGCCACATCAAGACTCAGGTACTCAAGGAACTGGCCGAGGCCGGTATCAGCGACCAGACGCTGAACACCGCTGGTCTGCAAATCACGACAACCATCGACCCGGTTGCGCAGGAAGCTGCGCTTGGCGCCGTCAAGCGGAATCTCGACGGTGAACCCGAAGACCTGCGGACCGCAGTAGTGTCCATCGACCCCAAGACCGGTGGCGTCGACGCCTATTACGGCGGTGACGACGGAGCCGGCTTCGACTACGCCCAGGCGCCACTGCAAACCGGTTCAGCGTTCAAGGTCTTCGGCCTGGTCGCAGCATTGATGGAAGACATTCCGCTGTCCGCACGGTTCGACAGTTCACCGCTCACGATCAACGGTGTGACCATCGGAAACGTCGGCGGCGAATCCTGTGGTCGATGCACCATCGCCGAGGCACTCAAGCGTTCGCTGAACACCAGCTTCTACCGGTTGATGCTCTCGATGGAGAACGGTGCCCAGAAGATCGCCGACGCCGCCCATCTGGCCGGCATCCCCGAACAGATTCCCGGACTCGACTACCCGACGCTCACACAGGAGGGTGGCCCGCCGGAGAACGGAATCGTGCTCGGCCAGTATCAGTCTCGTGTTATCGACATGGCATCCGCGTACGCGACGCTCGCCAACTCCGGTGTGTACCAGCAGCCGCACTTCATCCAGAAGGTCGTGACGGCCGAAGGTGAAGTCCTGCTCGATCGCCCGGTCTCTCCCGGTGAGCGTCGTCTCGATGCTGCCGTTGCCGACAACATCACGCAGGCAATGCTGCCGATCGCGTCGTACTCGAACGGTCACGCGCTCGCCGGTGGACGCCCGTCTGCTGCCAAGACCGGCACCGCGCAGTTGGGTGACACGGGGCAGAACAAGGATGCGTGGATGGTCGGTTACACGCCGTCGCTGTCCACCGCGGTGTGGATCGGAACTTCCGACGCGCAGGCCATCACCAACTCCTACGGCGGCTTGATCTACGGCTCCGGAGTGCCTGCGGACATTTGGAAGAGCACGATGGACGGCGCGTTGAAGGGCTCCGACTGGGAGAGCTTCCCGTGGCCCGATCCCATCGGCGGGCAGGCCGGCGTTCCCGCCAACTCCGGTGTGACCTCGGGTGACGGGACGGGCACACCCACGACGGGCGCGGCCGCTCCCCCAGCGCCCATCGAGGTGCCCGGCCTGCCGCCGATCGAAGTGCCGCAGCTTCCCCAGTTGCCGCGTCAGATCGAGATCTTGCCTGGCATCGTCATCCCGCTACCGGGCTGAGCCGCAGCGCTCGATTTCCGGCTCTCAGGCCTGATCGTCGAAGAGGCCGAGCTGGGTCGGCGCTGCATCCTTGGCGGGAAGTACAACGACGCGCAGTCCGCGCCTGAGGTTGCGGATCGCGTGCGTCCACGCGCGCTTTTCGCCCGCGCACAGGTCGGTGTCGTCGTCCTTGCGCCGGATGGACTCGGTCAACGCCTCGTGCCAGGCCGTCTCCTGCTCCTGGCTGATCCTCAGGTAGTCGAGAATGGTGTCGCGGTCGTGCTCACAGATCACGGCAACCTCTTCGGCGCTGAGCTCGCCCGTTCCGTCCGCGTCGAGTTCGAGGAGCGCCATGAGCGCCGGAGGAAATTCGTGGCACTCGTGTGATTCGTATTCGGCACCGGGATCTTCGTGCTCGGAGGCCATCCCGTCGTTGAAGGCGGTGTCTCCGGTAGCGCGAATGGGTTGCCCGCCCAGTTCTTCGGCGAGTTCGTCCGATGCTTCGGCCAATTCGGCGAACGAGCGCAGAGCCCGGAGGAGGTGCTCGGCGACGAAGGGTGCGCCGTCCACCCGCACAACGCCCAGCACACTCTGCTCGACGAGAATGAGTTTGATGGTCGGCCACTGCCGATTGAGCTGGGCGAGAACAACAGCAGCGTTATCGAGGTTTTCCACCGAATGCACGACCCGCGAGAACACCTCCACGTACTCGTCGTCCTCGAGGACACGAACATAGGTGACCTGCTCACCGCGGACGAGCGGGATGTCGCCGTCGTCGTCACGCTTGGGTGGATGGCCGAGAAGGCGTTCGACGGCCCCGTCGACCAGGATCCGCAGCATGTCACCCGAACCCGAGGGAGCGTGCGACGGCGTCGTGGCGAACGCCGGCGTCGACTCGCGTCCACTGGTGCTGGCACGCAGGAACGACGGGTGCGCAATGCTCCACATCTCGCGGAAGACACGCAACACCTTTGTCACCAGTTCCTCGGGACGAGTGCGGTCGACGTCGATGTAGAAGGACATGGACCCGTTGCCCTCGGGCTCGTGCTCGCACAGATCGGGAGCGCTGAACCCCATGTCGAGCAGCGCTGAATGGTCTTCCGGTTCGAGCATCCGCAGTGGATGCAGAAACCTGTTGGAAGGGACTTCACAGCGCACGGAGGTCTGGTTCCACGCGAAGAACTGGATGCACGCGGGTGCGTCTGCCAGTTCGTCCATGCTGTCGTAATGCGACTCCACCACGAGAGTGTCGTCGTCCTCCATCACGGAGATGTAGCGAGCGAGATGAGTCTCGAAAGTAGTCCAGGCACTCAGGATTTCCAGATCGAAAGTATTGTCCGACATCGTCGCTCCTCTGGTCCGGGGGGCGCATGGGGCCCTACCGACGACTCGCCGAAACCCCTGCTTTTCAAACCCCGCCTACGACGGTAGTCCCGGGGTCCGACAGTGACAGTGTTCGTAGGATCCGAAGCGACCGTGTTTCCAGTCAGGGGATTATCTTCCGAGCCTGCAGATTGGCGAAGATGTCGAGGAACATCGCTTCGGTGTCGACGTGGCGGTGAAATCCGAACCGCCGAGCTTTCGATCCGTCAGCGAAAAAGTCGTAGTCCCATCCGAATACGAAGTCACCGAACCCCCAGGACGAGACATCGGAGTACGGGGTCCGAGCAAGTTGGTGTTCCTCGACGAGTTCATCCCACACCGACTCCTTGTCCGCCATTGCGACATCGAGGGACATCGGGAGCGGAGGTGCGACGTCCATGTCGAAGAAGGCTGCGATCTTCGGCCACATTTCCTGCCAGCGAAACAGGTCGCCGTTGTTGATGTTGAACGCCTGATTTGCGCACTCGGGATTGGTCGCGGCCCAGACCGTTGCTTCGGCCAGGAGTCCGGCGTCGGTCATCTCGATCAAGCTGGTGTACGCGCCGGGCTTGCCGGGGAATCGGAGTGGGACACCCAGTTTCTTCGAGATGGTCGCGTAGACGGCGATGACCATCGCGAGGTTCATCGGGTTGCCCAACGCGAATCCGGAGACGACCGAGGGTCTGATCGCCGACCACGTCCACGACTTGCCGAGCTGCCTGCGTTCGAGGAACTGCTGTTGGTCGACGTTGAACTCGGGTGGCATGTGCGGTGGATCGCTCTCGCGGGCCGGAGTTTTGAACGGTCCGAGATGTGCCCCGTAAACCTTGTAGCCCTGCATCAGGCTGACGTGCTCGAGTCCGCCGGCAACGGGTTCGATGGCGTCGAGAGTGTTGACCAGCATCGCCAAGTTGGGCGGAACCAGCTCGGCCCATGTCGGGCGGTCTTGATAGGCGGCGTAGAAGACGTGGGTGACGTCGTCCAGTCCGCTCAGTGCCGCTGCAGTCCGGGAAGGATCGAGCAGGTCGACTGCGATGTGTTCGACCCGGTCGGTGTTCGTGCCGCCTCGGCGCGAGAGTCCGATGATCTTCCATTCGCCGGTTGATTCGAGGTGATCGATCAAGTTCCCACCGATCACACCTCGGGCTCCGACCACGAGTGCGACTTTATTGTGATGCACCATTTCAGCCTCCCATTGGAATATCGCGATGTTGCGATATGGGGAGTGAACCATATATATCGGTATTTCGCGATCTAGCGGTATGATCTCGAGCATGGAAGACGCAACAACCGAGTGGGAAACGGCGTTCAAGGCGCTGGCCAACCCGATGCGTGTACAAATCCTGCAGTGGTTGAAAGACCCCGGGAGCTTTCCCCCTCAGCTCGAGCCTGCCGAGGAGGTCGGAGTGTGCCTCAAGCACATACAAGCGAGGGCGAAGGTGTCGCAATCGACTGCGTCTCAGTACATGGCCGCACTCCAGGCTGCGGATCTGGTCACCACCACACGAATCGGCCAGTGGAGGCATTACAAACGAAACGAGCAACAGATCGAGAAGCTTGCTGCATTCATCAGGCAGGGCTTGTAGGTACCAGCACCTGACCGATCCCTCCGGAACCGCGGACGTTGTGGCAAAACCTCACATCGCCGGAGCCGTCGGTATGTGCATTGTGGTCGTTTCTCGGGTTGCTCGCGGTCCTTACGCTCGGCAGAGGAGTCCGGCGAGGAGAGGCATGCGATGAGTCGTGAGAGCTGGGTGGGCCGTGATGCCCGATCCATCGCCGAAGCCGTGCGGTCGGGTCAGGCGTCGGCGCGGACCGTCGTCGAAGATCATCTCGCACGGATCGACGAACGTAACGGCGAACTCAACGCACTGGTCACCGTGTGCGCCGAGGACGCGCGTGCGGCCGCAGACAGCCTGGACGAACGTCGCCTTCTCGGCGAGACACTCGGCCCCCTTGCCGGGGTTCCGTTCACGGTCAAGGACTTGATCGCTACTGCCGGCGTGCGTACCACCGCCGGTTCTCGCACTCTGGCGGACAACATACCGGCCGTCGACGCCCCGGCCGTTGCAGCGTTCAAGGCTGCCGGCGCAATCCTGATCGGCAAGACCAACACGCCGGAATTCGGCGCGTGCGGCCTGACGCGCAACGAACTGTTCGGAACCACGGCCAGCCCGGTGCGACCGGACGGCGTCGTCCGGTCCCCCGGCGGATCGAGTGGCGGCGAGTCCGCGTCGGTTGCTGCCGGAATGAGCGTGCTCGGACTCGGTACGGATTTTGGTGGCTCGGTGCGTTGGCCCGCCCACTGCACCGGCCTCATTTCGGTTCGCCCGACGCTCGGCCGTATCGACCCGGAAGGGCAATACCCCGGCGTGCTTTCGGATGGACGGGTACTCGCCAATCCGGCGACGATGCACGGCACGATCCAGACCATCGGCCCACTGGCCCGCAACCTCGGTGATGCGACGCTTGCGCTGCGCGTCCTGTCGAAGCCGTATCTCGCGTGGACCGAGTCGGAGTCGGTCGACGTCGAACACCTCGACATCCGCTGGGCACCCGGCGAGGGAACCATGCCTGTCGACGAAGAAATCCTGGCGGCGGTTCGCTCGGTGGCGAACAGCCTGGACGCGAGTGAGTACGACGGTCTGGCTCTGCCGCGGGCCAACGCGCTTTTCGGCGCGTTGCGATCGGTCGAGACCCATGCGGACATCCACTCTCTCGCCGCAGGTTCAGCGCACTCTTTCGACGCGGACATCACCGCCATGCTTGCGGCAGGCCATGATCGGAGTTCCGCCGAGGTGGAAGCGCTGTGGGCGGATCGCGCGGTGTTGATCACCGACTTCCTCGGCGAGGTGGGCGACGTCCTGATTCTGCCGGTTGCGTCGGTGCTCGCTCCGCCGCTCGGTGTGGAGAGCTTCGAGGTGGGCGGTCGCGAACTCACGTGGATGGACGCGCTCGCGAGTTGCCGGGCGATCAGTGTGCTCGGCCTTCCGTCGGTCGTGGTTCCGGTAGGACTCTCCCGCGACGGTTTACCGATCGGAGTGCAGGTGGTGGCGCGACCGTTCCACGAGCACGTTGCGCTGTCCGTGGCGGCGCGAATCACGTCGAATGCGCAAGCTCTAGTCTGACTTCCATCTTTCGGTTTCGGCTGCGAAACGTGTTGCGTACGAGTCGGCCAGGTCGTGAAGCGTGGTGACGCAGTCGCCGTAGTACGTCGGTGCATGCATGGTAGCCAGAATCCGCGGCTCGAGGTCGGCCAGGGCGCGGATCGTGGGTTCGAGATCCGGGGTGAGGCAGGTGGCGTGGCCCAAGTCCTCGGCTTCCAAAGCGGGACCGACGATTTCGTGCTCGGTAGTCGCGGGGTGGTGCCCGAACGCAGTGAAGAGATCTCCGCAGAACAGCGTGGACGTCGTCTCCTCGAACATCAGGCCCGCGTCCCAACCGTGCGGGACGTGCGGGGTGTCGATGTGCCGAACGCGGCGCCTGCCGGTTTCGAGTACGTCGCCGTCCTGCAAGGGAAGTGGCGCCCGATCGGCCAGATCGTTGACCTGAACGAAGCACCCCATCGCGCCGTGCGCCACTTGTGCTTCGGGGGCCGCCGCAAGCCAGGAGTTCATGGACCCGCATTCGTCGGCCTCGACGTGACCGAACGTGATCCATTTCAGACGGTTGATTTCGATCAACGTGGAGAGTGCGTCGGAAGCTGAGGTGAACAACGCTCGCTGCCCGGTGTGGAAGAGCAGGGGTTCCTCGCCGTCGACGAGAAACTGGTTCATCGTGAGGTTCGCTTCGTCCACGAAGGTCGACAGTCGGTAGATGTCCGGCGCGATTTCGGTGATCGTGGTGGTCATCGCTGTGCTCCGATCAGGGCTGTTGTACACGTCAATCTGTCTTCTCCAGCCTTCTCGCCGCCCCGCGCCTGCACAAGGCTCTGGAATAGTGGAGGACGTGTTCGTACTACTGCTGACAGGCCCGCCGGGCGCGGGGAAGAGTTCCGTGCTGACCGCGCTTCACGATCGACTCGGTGAGGCCGGGGTGAGCAACGCGATGATCGAGGTGGACGAACTCGAGCGGTGCTACCCGCCGCTGGGAACCGAGCGGGCAATCGCACACGTCGGGATGTTGTGCGCGTCGTACCGGGAAGCGGGGTACGAACTCCTGTTCCTCACGGCGACCGTCGAAGACGACGACTACGGGCATGCCTTGCTGGCCGCGACCGGCGCCGAGGGGCACCTGCTGGCGCGCCTCGAGGCCGATCCGGATACGTTGCGCACCAGAATCGTCGAACGTGAACCGACCGGCTGGGCCGGGCTGGACGGTCTGGTGGAAGCGTCACAACTGCTGGCCGGTTCGATGCCGACGCTCAGTGGGGTCGACGTGGTTCTGAGCACAGAAGGCCGCGATCCCGAAAGTGTTGCCGATGATCTGGAAGCGGCTCTGCGAGAACGCAGTCCAGCGCTCTTAGCTGTCGGTGTTCAGAGCGGTGACCACTGAAGCGAACATCGTCGACTTGATTGCCCCAAGTGTGCCCGCATTCTTCGGGCCGATCGGTGCAACCATTTCGATGGCCTTGGCGGTCAAAGCGTCGACGGATGCGGTGAAGTCCACCAAACCGGCTGCGAATGCGTCACTTCCGCCGTATCGCCGCCCCGTGGTCATGGCGACGATTGCCGACGCCGGGCTGAGCTTGGCCTGGATGAGAGCTGCCATTCCTTCGGTGAAGGGGATGTTGATGTCCACCTCCGGGAAGCAGTAGTAGCCGCGATCATCGCGCATGACGCGGTAATCGTGCGCGATGCCGAGCATGGCGCCCGCTCCGAAGGCGTGGCCGTTGATCGCCGCGACGGTGGGCATGGGGAACGTCAGCATCCGGGCGAACAGCGACTGGACTTGCTGCACATACCACTTCGCCTTGTCGCCGTTCGCGCCCAGCCAGTCGAGGTCGAGTCCGTTGGAGTAGAACTTGCCCGTTGCCGTGGTGACCAGGGCATGTGCGCCTTCGCTTAAAGCCTGGTCGAGCAGCTTGTCGACGGAATCGAGCCAATCCGGCGAGAATCGATTCTCGTCTTCGCCGAGATCGAGAACGGCGATCTTGTCTTCGAAGCGCAGAGTTGCGGTCATGGTTGGCCTTTCCTGTTGCGGGGCTTGGGCAGTGGTGGGTCGAGATGCAGAACCGCTCGAACGGCGGCATCCAACCGCGCGCGCGCTGCGGCGTCGGGGACTCGCCAACCGTCGGCGCGTTTGGCGGGATGAATGAGCAGTCCGGTAGGCAGGCCGACAACACAGGCTTCGATTGCTTCGACGGCTCGGCCGTCCTTGCGGCCCCAGAGCGCGGTCGACAACCGGATGAACAAGTCGACCAGAGACCGGTCGAGTTGTGTGAGTTTCTCGGCGATGTCGGCGGGGACGTCGGTGCCGAGCAGTTCGTCGCGCTGAATCGTCAGCAGCAGCAACGCGGATTGTGGGTAGTCGAGCGCGAAGACGGCCGGAACTTCGGCGGCTGCGACGACGGCGGAAACCGCGGAGGTCGGCGCGGGGTCCGCGAGAGCGTCGTCCACTCTCGATTGCTGAAGGGCGAGAAATCGTTGCGCGGCACGCAGCCATGCGCTACCGACCAGTCCACTGCGAGAGCCGAATGCGTGATAGATCGCCCCGTTGGATACACCGGTGGCGTCGGAGACCGCCCTGACCGTGACAGCGCTCGGCCCGGCAGTGGCGGCAAGTTTTTCGGCAGCGTCGAGCAGCGTGTCGAGATCGTGGACGCGTGGCCGAGGCATGAACGCACAGTAACAGAGCGTCTGCTCTGTTACTAGTGTGCGGTCAGATCACCGAATTTGCGCGAAGATCCTCGATCTCCTCCGGGTGCAGGCCGAAGTCGGTGAGTACGTCGTCGGCGTCACCGCCGAGAGTCATGGGTGGCGCATTTCTGACGGGAAGGGTCTTGCCGTCCACCCAGAACGGTCCGCGGACAACGGGAATCGATGTTCCGTCGGCGCTCTGGGTCTGCTCGACCATCTGCAATGCCTCGACCTGCGGGTCGGAGAACACCTGATCGATCGAATGAATCGGGCCGCAGGGGATTCCGGCACCGCGGATCTCGGCGATCCACTGTGCCGCGCCCTTCGTGGTCAGTAGGTCCTCGAGTTCTTTGGTCAGTTGGTCTCGGTGCGCCAAACGTTCTTTACCCGTGGCATATTCGGCACGGAAGGCGAGATCGGGGTCGCCGATAACCGAGCACAGCGCGATCCAGTGCTTGTCCGAGCCGGTGGCAATGTTGATCGGGAAGTCGGCAGTGTCGAAAGCGCCGTACGGCGTGATCGTCGGGTGCGTATTGCCGTTCGGCGTCGACACCCGCCCGGTGCTCAGGTAGTCCTGCGCCTGGAAGGTCATGATCGAGATCGCGGATTCCAGCAACGAGGTCTGCACGCGGTGCCCACGACCGTCGCGTCCGCGCGAAGCCAACGCCGCCGTGATACCCAGCGCCGCGTAGATGCCCGAGACCGTGTCGATGATGGGGATACCGACCCGCATCGGGGTCTGTTCCCCGGCGCCGGTGACCGACATCAACCCGGACATGCCCTGGGCCACCTGATCGAGTCCGGGCGCGAACTGGTCCGGGCCCACCGGGCCGAAACCACTGATGCTCATCACGACGAGACCCGGATTCTCCTGCTCGAGCGAATCGGGATCGAGCCCCATGTCGGCCAGCACTCCCGGACGGAAGTTCTCGACCAGCACATCCGCGTCGAGGGCCAGGCTGCGAAGCAGTTTCCGCCCGCGGTCACTGCGCATGTCGATGGCGATCGACCTCTTGCCGCGGTTCACGGAAGCGAAGTAGAGGCTTCGATCGCCGTCGAACGGCGGCCACTGACGCGAACTGTCGCCGGAGCCACGGGTTTCGACCTTGACCACGTCGGCGCCGAAGTCCGAGAGCAGCGACGTGCACAGAGGGCCCGCGAGAGCGCGGGTGAGGTCGAGAACTTTGATACCGCTGAGCAATTGGTCCATGGGAGAAACCTCGGTTCTGTGGTGTGCAACGTCGCCCACTCGATCCGTCGCACCATCTGCGTGAATTACCGCTGCAGTGATCGTCGGAGAGGGGAAGAATGAAGGTCAGGCCTGCTTTCGGCTGGGCTCGGTGACAACACTGGTCGAGAGCGCACGGTGATGCGACGGCGACATTGCACAACTGCAGGGTCCGGATTTAGGCGCATTGTGTGACAGGCAGGATTGCGGTGGGCCGATACCGTGAACTCTCTACGGACGGCGATGCAAGCGGGAGGCGAGGCGATGCGCGACATTTCCACTCAGCTGGCGCAGTGGCACGCCCGCGGCGAGGATTTTGCACTGGCGACGGTTGTCCGTACCTGGCGATCCTCACCGCGCATGCCCGGTGCTTCGATGGCCGTCTCACGCTCCGGGGAGGTAGTCGGCAGCGTCTCGGGCGGGTGTATCGAGAGTGCACTGTACGAGATCGCCCAGGAGGTTCTCGCCGACGGCACCAGTCGCGTCGAGGTCTTCAGCGTCTCCGACGACGACGCCATCGGAGTAGGTCTGACCTGCGGCGGAACCATCGAAGTGTTCGTCCAGGCCGTCGGAGCCGATTTCGTCGAGTTCGGTCAGGTCTGTGAACGGATCGAAGCCGATACGCCCGTCGTCGTGGTCACCGAAGTGCGTCCGGGAGCGCCGGCGCGGCACCTCGTCGTCGAGCACGGCCGACGAAGCGGGGATCTGGACGCCACGGAGGACGAGGTCTCCATCCTGTTGCGCACGATGGACACCGGTGAGTCCGTAGCCTTTGTCGCGCCGGCGGGAACCCTCATCGATTCGCAGCACGACCTGCTGGTCGAGATCTTCGCGCCACTACCGCGGATGTACGTGTTCGGGGCCATCGACTTCGCGGCATCGATGTGTACGTTGGGCGCCTTTGCGGGTTACCGAGTGACCGTCGTGGACGCACGGCCGGTCTTCGCGACACGAGCGCGCTTCCCCGACGCCCACGATCTGGTCGTCATGTGGCCACACAAGTTCCTCGAAACCGCACCGATCGACAACAAAACCGTCCTGGCCGTGCTCACCCACGACGAGAAGTTCGACATCCCCTTGCTCGAGATCGCGCTGCGTTCGCCGGCTGCATACGTCGGCGCGATGGGAAGTCGTGCGACGCATGAGCGTCGGGTGGCGCTGTTGAAGGAGCGAGGCGTCACCGACGCCGAGTTGGGGCGTCTGCACTCACCGATCGGGTTGGATCTCGGCGCCAGGACGCCGGAGGAGACTGCAGTGTCGATCCTCGCCGAGATGACCAAGACCCTGCGCAATGCATCCGGTTTGGAACTGCGGGATCTGCAGGGGCCGATCCACCCGCCACCTCAGGAGAATCCGACCGCCCTGCATCGAACGGCCTGAGTCGACTGCGCTGAATTCGGACATCTTGTGTTCGGTGGGGATAGGATCGTTTCTTTCGTGAACCATCTTCCGTGATCCGAATGAAATCGAGGTGCCTGCCAAGTGGCAAACCCGGCCGTACCGGCATCCGAGGTGAATGCTGTTCTCTCCGAACTTCTTCGAACCCCGCTCCTTCCTGGTGTTCGAAAGGTCGCCGGCGGCTGCGAAGACCCGACGGTAGCCCGGGTGGGATTCATGGCGGTTCCGGACATCGGACCGTGGCTGCGACACGGACAGTTGCTGATCACCACGCCGGAAACCCTCGCCCGGGTCACCGAAACCTTCAAAGCATTTGTCGGACGGTTGTCGACGCGCGGAGTTGCAGCGCTCGCCGTCCAATTCGGCGCAGACGGGGACACTCTCGCGCCGGAACTGGTCGACGCGGCCGAAAACGCAGGCTTCCCGCTCCTGGTTTTTCACGGTGCGTGCGATCACCCTGCGGCGAGAGACCGTGAGCAGACGGAGTCGGCCCAGATCGACGCCATGTTCGGGGCCGAGCGCTTGCGACGGCTGCTGGTCGACGTCGTGATGGGCGGCGGTGGCCTCCCACAATTGACCGAGGTCATCGCACGGGAGATGAAGGGCGCCGCCCTGATCACCACCTCGGACGGACGCGAGATCTGCCGCGCCGGGGATGCGGCGGAGCGCAAGCATCTGTCTGCCTGTCCCGCCGTCGATTCCACCGGTCGTCTGCGGACCGACACCGTCGAGGGCGGGTTGGGTCTGCACGAGTTCGACGGTCAATTCATCGCGGTGTCCGCGATTTCCGCCAATCACATCGACCACGGGCGTCTCGCGTTGTTCACCGGTGAGCGCGTGATGACGAGTTACGACCAGTACCTGGTCGAGCGAGCGGCGTCGGTGTGCGCGTTGGTCATCACCCGTGAGCAGGCCGTGGCGTCGGTGGAAGAACGCCATCGCGCCAACTTCGTTCACGACCTGCTCCTCGGCCGGGCCGGGGACCACGATCACGTTGTCTCCCACGCCAAGACGTTCGGTTGGGACTTCGATCGCCCGCTGGTGATCGTCTCGATCGAGCCGGACCCGATCGACGAACCGGCCTCTGCGGCGCCCGCTCGGCTGCCTGTCGTCGATCGCCAGGCGATGGCGTTCTCCGGGGCGATCGCCCACCGCGATCCCGGTGCGGCGGTGACCGCGCTGACGGGCGAGACGGTGATCGTCATGGGCGTCGGCACCGACACGATGGCATTGGTGCGGGACCTCGTCACGGTCGTTCGCGGTGAAGGTGGCGGCGGGAGAAGGCCGTTCAGTGTCGGGGTGTCCCGGCCGACAGCGGCGATCGACGCCGTCCCCGCGCTCTACAGTCAGGCGCGCACCGCACTGACCGTCGGACGCCGGATCTCCGGTCCGTGGACCGTGACTCAGTTCGACGATCTCGGCGTGTACAGACTGCTCAGTCTGGTCGAGGACGAAAACGAGCTGGAGACGTTCGCGCGGGAGACATTGCGGGAACTGACGGAAGAAACTGCCGAAGCGCAGGACATGCGCAAGACATTGGAAGTCTTGCTCGCGACCAACATCAACATCGCCGAGACAGCGCGCAAGCTCCACTTCCATTACAACACACTGCGTTACAGGGTCGTTAAGCTGGAGAAAATGCTTGGCCCCTTCACGGCGCAACCCGAGCTACGGCTGGATCTGTCTCTAGCACTGAAGATAACCGCGATGCGCGGCATCAATCACTAATATTGCCAATCCGAGTCCGTGGGTTCTGGCAGATTGTCATCACGTCGATACCCCTGCGCTGTAATAGCGTTTCACTCCAGTCACGGTGTTTTGTGAGCTGGAGCACACTCAGCGTTCGGACACCTTCCTCTGCACGAAAGGTCCCATCATGCCGATTTGGACGTTGCACGGAGATGGAAAGAACATCAGACCGGGTGAAGTGGTCGCTCCCGGCGAGCGGCTCAGCTGGGGAAGAACCATCGGGCTGGGCAGCCAGCACGTGGTGTCGATGTTCGGCGCGACGTTCGTCTTCCCGATCATCATGGGGCTCAATCCTCAACTTGCCGTGATGATGTCGGGCTTTTGTACGCTCTTCTTCCTGCTGGTGGTCAAGGGACGCATTCCCAGCTACCTCGGTACGTCGGCGGCCTTTGTCGGCGGTATCGCCGCCATTCGTGCCCAAGGCGGAACGTCCGCAGAGGTGACCGGCGCGATCCTGGTGTCCGGACTGGTCCTGGCAGCCATCGGTATCGCGATCCACTTCCTCGGTGGCCGGGTCGTATTCAAGGTTCTTCCCCCGGTGGTGACCGGCGCAGTGGTGATGCTGATCGGATTCAACCTGGCACCCGTCGTCGCAGGGCTGTACTGGCCGCAGGACCAGTGGGTGGCTCTGATCGTCATGGTGGCCCTGATCGTCATGAGTATCGCGCTACGAGGCTTCATGGCGCGCATCGCCATCTTCCTCGCGCTGATCTTCGGCTACGTCCTCTCCTGGATCCTCGACCGGGTCTCGGGCACGATCACCTCCTACGACGCAGGCACCGGTCAGATCACCGAGCACTTCCGCGTCAACTGGGATTCGGTGCAGTCGGCGTCGTGGTTCGGCCTGCCCCCGTTCTCGGACGAGGCCAACGGAATCGTCGGCATCCACGCTCCGTCGTTCAGCCTGACGTTCATCATCCTGGTCCTTCCCGGTGTCATCGCGTTGATCGCGGAGAATGCCGGCCACGTCAAGGCGGTCGCAGAGATGACCGGCGACGATCTCGACCCGTACATGGGACGCGCGCTCGCCGGTGACGGTTTCGCCACCGCTATCGCCAGCAGCGTCGGCGGTTCGCCCACCACGACGTACGCCGAGAACATCGGTGTCATGGCAGCGACCCGTGTGTACTCCACCGCCGCCTACGCAGTTGCCGGCATCGTCGCGATGATGCTCGGCTTCTCCCCCAAGTTCGGTGCCGTCATCTCGGCGACGCCCGGCGGTGTTCTCGGCGGAATCACCGTGGTGCTCTACGGCATGATCGGTCTGCTCGGCGCCAAGATCTGGAAGGAGAACGGCGTCGACTTCGGCAATCCGCTCAACCTCATGCCGATCGCGGCCGGCCTCATCATCGGTATCGGCGACACGGCTCTGAAGTTCAGTGACACGTTCTCGCTCAGCGGCATCGCGCTCGGCACCATCGTCGTGATCGGGATGTACCACCTGTGCCAGTTCATCGGTTCGAAGAACCCGGAGCTGAATGCGAAGAATCCGGAACCGAACAAGCCGGATTCGAAGGCTCCAGGCGGCGAACGGGAAGAACCCGCCCCGCAGCTCACGTGACACTTGGCTGAGTGTGCTCGATTGTCGAAGGCCGGACATCCTCCTTGGAGGATGTCCGGCCTTTCGCGGTGTGTGCGTGTTCTGTGTGCTGTGTGCTGATCGATCAGACGGCAGTGCTGGCTTCGACCAGGCCGATACGGTCGATGCGTTCGGTGCGGGTGATGAGCCGTTCAGTCGCATCGGTAGCACTGAGCACGCTCAGCTCGTAGTGCAGTACCGCTCCGACGCGAGTGCAGAAGGCGGCGGATTCGTCCGCGGCATCGGGAAATTCGGGGATGACCCGATCGACGATGCCGCCCGTGAGCAGATCGAAGGACCGTATCCCTTGACCGGCTGCCATCTCCGGAGCGTGCGTGATGTCGTGGAACATGATCGCGCTCGCCCCCTCGGGAGGTAAGGGCGAGAGCCAACCGTGGCGGGCCGCCAGCACTCGATCGGCCGGAATCAGTGCCAGGGCGCCGCCGCCGGTGCCCTGCCCGAGCAGGAGGGAAATGGTCGGGACCTCGAGTGAAATCATGTCGGCTATGCACCGAGCGATCTCGCCGGCCAATCCACCTTCTTCGGCTTCCTTCGACAGTGCCGCGCCTGCCGTGTCGATGATCGTCACCAACGGCAGGTCGAGCTCTGCGGCAAGCCGCATCCCTCGCCGAGCTTCCCGCAGAGCGCCGGGGCCGAGTGGGGAGTGAGCAGTCTGTCCGCGTCGGTCCTGTCCGAGAAGGACGCAGGGCATGTCGCCGAAGCGAACGAGCGCGAGCATGATGCCGGGATCGTTCTCGCCTTGGCCGGTTCCGTTGAGCGGGAGCATGTCCGAGGCGGAATTGAGCAACACTTCCCGGATTCCCGGTCGGTCTTCGCGTCGGGATGCGACGACGGATTCCCACGCCGACGTATCGGGTGGGCAATCGTACGAGCACGGGTCACTCGGCAACGAGTACCCACGACGTCTCGAGGTGATGATGCGCAATGCGCGGTCGACGATTTCGGCGAGCTGGTCTGGCGGCCTCACCGCATCGATGAGTCCGTGCTCGTGAAGGTTCTCCGCTGTCTGGACACCGACGGGGAAAGGTGAGTTGTACAAAGCCTCGAACACCCGGGGGCCGAGGAATCCCACGAGGGCTCCTGGCTCCGCGATCGTCACGTGACCGAGTGACCCCCAGGACGCGAATACGCCTCCGGTGGTGGGGTTTCGGAGGTAGACGATGTAGGGCAGGTGCGCTTCTTTGTGCTTGATGAGCGCCGCGGTGATCTTGACCATCTGCAGAAATGCCGTTGTCCCCTCCTGCATACGCGTTCCTCCGGAGGTGGGAAGCGCAAGAAGGGGCAGCTGCTCTTGCGTCGCTCGACGGATGGCGACGACGAGGCGTTCGCCCGCCGCCACGCCGATCGATCCGCCGAGAAAACCGAACTCGCAGACGATGATTGCCACACGGCGGCCTCGGACGGAGGCGCTTCCGGTCAGGACGGACTCGTCGAGCCCGGTCTTCTCCTGCGCCCGCAGAAGTGCTTCGGCGTAATCGGAGTCGGTCGCGACGGGGATCGGAGGGGTATCCCACGACTCCCAGGTGCCGGCATCGATCACCAGGTCGAGCAAGTCGCGAGCCGTCAGGCGGTTCATCGGGTGAATCCTTGTAGCCACGACATGACTTCGTCAGTGTCTTCACCGAGTACCGGCGGTGCGGTGTGCCGGGTCTCCGTCACTTCGGTTCCGTCCGGATCGAAGAATCGCAGCGGCGGCCCGGGCAGAGTGATGTTTCCGAGCGTGCTGTGGTCGACGTCGACGAGCAATCCCTGTGATCGGGTCTGTTCCCATTCGTACACTTCGGAGATCGTCCGAACCCGTCCTGCCGGTATTCCGATGCGGTCGAGTTCGGTCAGAAGCTCGTCACGCGAATACGGTTTGAAGGTACGTTCGATCAATTCGACGACCTGGAAATGATTTTCGACGCGTTCGGCGTTTGTTGCCATACCGGGGGCGTCAGGGTCGAGGTCGAATCCTTCGCAGAATCTTCTCCACAGGCTTTCGCTGCCGACCGAGATCTGTACTGCGCCATCGCCGGTACGAAAGAGTCCGTACGGTGCGATGGAGGGATGGTGGTTGCCTTGCGCTGTGCCTACCTCGCCGGCGACGGTCCACTTCGTTCCTTGAAACGCGTGAACGCCGACCACGCTGGCCAAGAGCGACGTTCGAACGACACGGCCTCTCCCCGTCTGTTCGCGTTCCTTCAAAGCCGCGACGACACCGAACGCCCCGTACATCCCGGCGAGAAGATCGGCGATCGGAACTCCGACTCGTTGAACGTCGTCCGGGCTCGAGCCGGTCAGCGACATGAGTCCGGCTTCCCCCTGGGCGATCTGGTCGTAACCGGCGCGGCCACCTTCCGGGCCGTCGTGGCCGAAACCGCTGATGGACAGGACGATCAGTCGAGGATTGAGTTCGGCCAGCCGCTCGGTGGAGAATCCGAGTCGATCGAGAACTCCGGTGCGGAAGTTCTCCATGAGAACGTCGGCGCGGCAGACAAGATCTTCGAGGGTTGCGCGCCCGCTGTCGGATTTGAGGTCGAGCGTGATCGACTTCTTGTTCCGGTTCGTGGAGAGGAAGTACGTCGATTCCCGTTGCGTGTTCGGTGGTTCCAGCGGTGGCTCCACAAAAGGCGGCCCCCACCCACGGGTGTCGTCGCCACCGTGAGGTGATTCGACCTTGATCACGTCGGCACCCAGATCGCCGAGCATCATTGCCGCGTGAGGACCCGCGAGTGCGCGCGTGAGGTCGACGACAATCACGTCGTGTAACGGACCACTACGAGCACTTGTGTTGTGAGGCTTCGAAGTCGAGTTCATGTCGCACCGCCGTGTTCTGGTGTAATTGGCTGAGCCAGTTGGTGGTTGAGGCCTCCGTAGTTCGGTCGACTCCGGTCCGCTGGACCGAGAAATCGGCCAGGGCCACTGAAGGAGGTATGTGCGGCCCGTCTTTCGAACCGTAAGCGCGCACCGGTCAACGGCACATGGGTAACCTTGCCGATGACGGGTATCAGTGGTGGGTAAGAAGTGACGAACGCTCAACGCACGGCGCGATTGCGGTTGTATCGAACCGTAATTGGGGCGTTCTGTCAGCCTATTGGGTGCATCTTCATGACATTTCGTGCATCTTCATGACCTGCAGGGCGAGTGAGACGTTCAATCGAAGGACGGGGTCGTCGGTGAACGATCCGACGACGCTCTCCAGCTTTCCGATTCTGTATCGCAAAGTGTTGTAGTGCATATGCAGTGCCCGGGACGCCTCGGCGACATTGCAATTGCAGTCGAGCAACGTCTGGAGTGTCAGACGCAAATCTGCGGCTTCGGCGTTGTCCGCCGACAGTGACTTCAGAACGTCATCGGTGAACGAACGCAGTTCGCTCTTGTCCGTCTGGAGCGAGAGGAGTCGGTGTACGCCGAGTTCGTCGAAGTGCGCGATCTGGCCCGGCCCGTTGATACGTCGGCCGACGACCACGGCCGTACAGGCCTGGTCGTAGGCAGCAGGTAGATCGGCCAGGGAGTAGATCACCCGGCTCACTCCCGTGCTGAAGGAGCGGCGGCCGCTGGTGCGATCTCCGGCAACCTTGCGCACCAACCCTTCGATGTCCCGAACCGCACGGTCGGTGCTGGTGGGGAAAAGCGTGACCACCTCGTGTCGAAACCCGACGGAGGGTGCCGTCCGCTCGTGGGTGCGTACCACTTGTTGCCAGCCGTCGCTGAGTCGATCTTGGTCCGTGCGCGTGGAATTCGCGTGCTGGGATTCCGGGTGATCGACGTCGAGTTCTGCAACCACTACGGCAAGTGGACGAGTGACATCCCACCCCAACTGGGTGAAGTGCGCGCTCACTTCCGCCGGCGAGCCGGCTTCACCTATCAGTGCGTCGCGGAGGAAGTCGCCGCGGAATTTGGATTCCACTGCCGCAACTGCCAGCTGCTTGGTGACGGCCAGCGCAGCAACGGTGGCCGCTCGCTCCAGCGCTTGGACGACAACTGCGCCGAGTTCGTGGGTGCCGGCGTACGCGACCATTCGGCCGTGGTCGGTGCCGCCGGCCACCACCCGGGTGAGCGCCAACTGACCAGGAAATCCTTTGGGCGCGTTCTGTAAACCGACAGCGACCCGTTCGGTCAGGAACCGACCGGTGCTTTCGAACAACGGAAGCGCGTTCAGCGCGGCTGAATCTCCGGCCTCCGTCAACACTCTTCCGTCCGGCGAGCAGATGAGAACGCTGACGTCGAAAAGCGCGGCGAATTCCGCGGCAATCTGGGGTAGATCGCCACCTTCCAAGACGATCGACGTCAACGAGCGGTGAAGACGATCGGCAATGTCGAGTGCCGCAGACTGCTTCGCCACCAACTTGGTGAAGACCTCCGAGATCACCTCGTCGAATCCTGCGGTGACGGGAAGAACCAACAACGGCAGCCCTCGCTGCTCTGCCATGTGCAGCATGGCTTCCGGCAGTTCGTCGAGATAGCGGCCCGTTTTAACGGCAAGTGCCGCGACTCCTCGGCGTGCGAGACCGTCGACGAGGTCGCTGAGATCTGTATCGTCGAGAAGCTCTCCGGTTCGCCCGTAACGCAGCGGGAACCCGGTTGTCACCAACAGTTCGTTCGGCTTCACCCAAGCGAGGATGTCCGGTACTTCCATCACGTTCACCGATTGAACGAGGTGGCGCAAGCCCCCGTGCCCGGCAAGGACTTCGGCTCCACGCAGACTGGGCAGCTCGAGGACATCCCGAACCGTCAGTCTGTAGTCGCCACCTTCTGGCAAATGTTGAAGCTCTTCGCTCGAATATTTGGCAGATCTATCCATGTCGCGAGACTACGCTCGATCACGCGACGAACATTGTCAACAGTTGACGAAAATAGCCTCTCGAAATGAGTGGTTCTCCGTATGTCTGCCAACTACCGTGGTCCGAATTGGCGATCGCCCGCGTCTCCGAGTCCAGGTACCAGGAAAGCATTTTCGTTCAGGCCGTCGTCGATGCTCGCAGTGAGGAGCCTGACTGGATGTCCGGAGTTCCTCAGTGCTTCGATCCCCTCCGGAGCCACGACGACACATATTGCAGTCACATCGGTGGCTCCGCGTGCAATGAGCAGATCGATTGTGCGGATGATGGATCCACCGGTCGCCAACATCGGATCGAGGACGTAGACGGGGGTGCCCGACAGATCAGCGGGAAGGGACTCCAGATACGGAACCGGTTGGTGTGTCTTCTCGTCTCGTGCCATTCCCACGAAACCGACACCTGCCTGCGGAATAAGGGCACTCGCCTGCTCGACCATGCCGAGGCCTGCTCGCAAGACCGGTACCAGGAGCGGTGGATTTGCCAGCCGCACTCCCAGCGTCGGAGCAACTGGCGTCTCGATGTCGAACTGTTCCACTTCTGCGCCGCGCATGGCCTCGTAGACCAACATATGGGTCAGTCTGCGCAAGGCGGACCGGAAAGTTGCGTTGTCGCTGCGAGCGTCGCGCATGGTCGTGAGCAGCGATGCCGCCAGCGGATGGTCGACAACAGTGGTGTCCATGGTCGAATCGTAAGTGAGAACCGATGGGGCGGCGCACAACCGGTGAATTGGAGTCGAAATAACCAATCGCGGTTTTCGTTTGGGCAACTATTGACGATGCCGAAGGGTTCGAGTCGTCATAGCGTGGTCGGCATGGCAGTTCCGAACCGCTCGGCTGGGCTGGGCGCCAGGAGCTGTCAAGGCCCAATTTTGCCTCCACGATTCCCTATACAAGGAGATGCCAATGCCCGAAGCAATCGAGGTCCGTAAGGTTCCGCTACACAGCGTCTCCGACGCCAGTGAGCTCGCCAAGCTGATCGACGACGGTGTCCTCGAGGCCGACCGCGTCATTGCAGTCATCGGCAAAACCGAGGGTAACGGCGGCGTCAACGACTACACGCGAATCATCGCGGACCGAGCGTTTCGAGAGGTTCTCTCCGCCAAGGGTAATCGCAGCCCCGAAGAGGTGGCGGAGGTGCCGATCGTCTGGTCAGGCGGCACGGACGGTGTGATCAGCCCGCACGCGACGATCTTCGCGACGGTACCGGCAGACAAGGTCACCAAGACCGACGAGCCGCGACTGACCGTGGGTGTCGCCATGAGTGAGCAGCTGCTGCCCGAGGACATCGGTCGTACCGCAATGATCACCAAAGTAGCTGCGGCAGTGAAAGATGCGATGGCCGATGCCGGAATCACCGATCCCGCCGACGTGCACTACGTACAGACCAAGACTCCGTTGCTGACAATCCACACCATCCGTGACGCCAAGAGTCGCGGCAAGACCGTGTGGACCGAACAGACTCATGAGTCGATGGACCTGTCCAACGGCGGTACGGCGCTCGGAATCGCGGTTGCACTCGGCGAAATCGACATGCCGACCGACGAGGATGTCATGCACAGCCGCGAGCTCTTCTCCTCTGTTGCATCCTGCTCGTCCGGCGTCGAGTTGGACCGTGCTCAGATCGTTGTCGTCGGTAACGCACGTGGCGTCGGCGGACGCTACCGGATCGGCCACAGCGTGATGAAGGATCCGCTCGACCAGGACGGCATCTGGGCGGCGATCCGTGACGCCGGACTCGAACTTCCGGAGCGGCCGCACTCGAGCGACCTGGACGGTCAACTCGTCAACGTGTTCTTGAAGTGCGAGGCCAGCCAGGACGGAACGGTCCGCGGCCGTCGTAATGCGATGCTCGACGACTCCGACGTGCACTGGCACCGCCAGATCAAGTCGTGCGTAGGTGGAGTCACGGCAGCTGTCACCGGTGATCCGGCAGTGTTCGTCTCGGTCTCGGCAGCGCATCAGGGCCCCGAGGGCGGCGGCCCTGTCGCCGCCATCGTCGATCTCGGTCAGTAGCCGGTAAGAACCTCGCTGGAAACTTCGACAGTCGCGCGCCGCCACCGGTAATTCGTCCTCGAATCAGTTGCCGGTGGCGGCGAATCCGACCGAGATTCTGCCGGCGCAACCCACTTCACTGCTTGAAAGGATTCACGATGGTTCATGCTGCTGACCCTGTCGACGAGAGCGTTTCCGGTGCGCCCGAGAATCGCGAGCTCGTCATGGCCGATGCGGTCACGCTCAGTGGTCTGATACGCAGGCGTGAAGTGTCGTGTGTCGAGGTGATGGAGAGCTACCTCGACCAGATCGAAGTTCATAACCCGGCGGTGAACGCGATCGTCGCATTGCGGGATCGGGAAGCGTTGACGGCGGAGGCGCGCGAGCGTGATTCGCAGTTGGCGAGTGGGCAGTATCTCGGTTGGATGCACGGGTTTCCGCATGCGGTGAAGGATCTTTCGGCAGCCAAGGGTCTGCCGTTCACGTCCGGGTCGCCGATGTTCGCGGATCGAATCGCCGAAGAGGACGACCTGTTCGTCAAGCGGATCAAGTCTTCCGGTGCCATCGTGATCGGCAAGACGAACACACCGGAGTTCGGGCTCGGATCGCAGACGTACAACCCGGTGTGGGGTACGACGGTGTCGCCGTACGACAATTCGCGCACTGCCGGCGGTAGCAGCGGAGGCGCAGCAGCGTCGTTGGCGCTTCGCATGCTGCCGGTGGCTGATGGAAGCGATTACATGGGTTCGCTCCGAAACCCGTCGGCGTTCAACAACGTTGTTGGGTTTCGACCTTCCTGGGGTCGGATACCGGAGACGGGATTCATCGCTCAGGGCGCTGTTGTGGGTCCGATGGGCCGAACCGTCACCGACGTGGCTCACCTTCTCTCTACGATGGCGGGGCCGGATGCCTATGCACCGTTGGGGATTCGTGAGAATCCCGCTGTGTTCACCGAAAGCCTCGCACGGGATCTGAAGGGCTCTCGGATCGCATGGGTCGGTGACTGGAACGGGTACCTGGCAACCGAACCTGGAGTTCTCGAGTTGTGCGAATCCTCGTTCGAGGTCTTCGAACAGTTGGGGTGCCGCGTCGAGGCTGCGCTTCCTGACTTCAAACCCGAGGACATCTGGCAACTGTTCCTGCGATGGCGTTGGTGGGCGCAGCTCGGTTTGATCGATCAGTACAACGATCCGAGTTTGCGTGAGTTGATGAAGCCCGAACTGTTGTGGGAACTCGGGCATGCGGTCACCCTCTCGGCACTCGACGTGACCAAGGCTGCGGAGGCCCGCAACGGCTGGCTGTCGGCCATTACCAAGATGTTCGAAACCTACGACTACATTCTCGCGCCGAGTGCTCAGGTGTTTCCTTTCGACAAGAACACTCACTGGCCCGAGACCGTCGACGGGCGGTCGATGGACACGTATCACCGGTGGATGGAGACGGTTGTTCCCTGGACGATGGCCGGGGTTCCGGTTGCGGGGATGCCGGTCGGCTTCGACGATCGTTCGCTTCCCATGGGTATCCAGATCATCGGTCGGCACGGAGCCGACTTGGACGTACTCCAACTCGCCTACGCATTCGAGCAGGCAACCCAGTGGGTCGAGCGGGTTCTTCCTCCCGCACTCCGCGTGAACTGACCTAATCTATTTCGAACGTATCCAGTTGGGAGAGAACGACGATGGCTTCGGCATTGTGGCACGGGTTCGCGGACATGGGCGCTGTGGAGAAGAACGGCGCGTTTGTCGTCTCTCGCGGTGAGGGCGCGTACATCTGGGATTCCGAGGGCACTCGGTATCTGGATGCGACGGCGGGCCTGTGGTTCACCAATGTCGGGCACGGGCGCACGGAGATCGCGGATGCGGTGGCGGCTCAGTTGTCGAAGATCGCTCATTTCTCGAATTTCGGTGATTTTGTTCCCGAGACCACGCAGGTGTTGGCGGAGCGGTTGGCGACGATCGCGCCGGTTGCCGGGAGCAAGATCTTTTTCACCTCGGGTGGTTCGGATTCGGTGGACACTGCGGCGAAGCTCGCTCGCCGGTACTGGCACGAGGTGGGGCAGCCGGAGAAGGCGATCATCGTCGGTCGTCAGAAGGCGTACCACGGAATGCATGTTGCGGGAACAGCTCTGGCGGGTATTCCGGTGAACCGTGAGGGTTACGGCGAGCTGATGGCGGATGCGGCCACGGTCGGCTGGGATGATGCGAAGAGTCTGCTCGAGTTGATCGAGAGGATCGGTGCGAACAAGATCGCCGCGTTCTTCGCGGAGCCGATCATCGGTGCGGGTGGGGTGTATCTTCCGCCGGAGGGGTACCTGGCCGAGGTGCGCGACATCTGCCGCGAGCACGACATTCTGTTTGTCGTCGACGAGGTCGTGACCGGTTTCGGTCGTATCGGCGGCGAGTGGTTCGCGTCTACTCGTTTCGATTTGCAGCCGGACATGATGACCACGGCAAAGGGTTTGACGTCCGGTTACGTTCCGATGGGTGCGGTGTTCATCGCGCCGCGGGTGGCGGAGCCGTTCTATGCGGGTTCGTGGTGGCGTCATGGTTACACGTACGGCGGGCATGCCGGTGCTGCTGCGGCGGCGATGGCGAACCTCGACATTCTCGAGCGTGAGAATTTGCTTGGGGAGTCGAAGCGTCTGGAGGCGTCGTTGCATACGCATCTGCAGCCGTTGGCCGAGCATCCGCGGGTGGCGGAGGTTCGTAGTGGACTGGGTGCGGTCGCTGCGGTGCAGTTGGCAGATCCGGCGGAGGCGTTGCCGTTCGTGAAGACGTTGCGTGAGCACGGTATTTCGGGTCGCGCGGCGGGTCAGGGTGCGATGCAGATTTCGCCGACGTTCGTCATGACCGACGATCAGGTCGCGGAGATGGCAGCAGGGATCCTCGCAGCCCTCGGCTAGGTACCTCGTTTTCCGTTGACAGACATCGTGTTACGGAATCATTAAGCCGAAGAAAATGTTTGGACCCTTCGCGGCGCGGTCCTCATTTCGGTCGAAACTGTCTCCAGCACTGACGATGACCCCTGCCCGCGTCATCTGCCACCATTGTTGCCAATCTCGGCGAGTGGGTTCTGGCAGATTGTCATCACGTCCAAATCTGATTGCTGCATTAGCGTTTCACTCCAGACACGGTGTTTGTGAGCTGGGGCACAAAGCATTTCGAACACCTTCCTCCTTCGCGAAAGGTCTCGTCATGCCGATCTGGACGTTGCACGGAGACGGAAAGAACATCGGACCCGGTGAAGTGGTCGCTCCCGGCGAGCGACTCAGTTGGGGAAGAACCATCGGGTTGGGTGGCCAGTATGTCGTGTCGATGTTCGGCGCGACGTTCGTCTTCCCGATCATCATGGGGCTCAATCCTCAACTTGCCGTGATGATGTCGGGCTTTTGTACGCTCTTTTTCCTCCTGGTGGTCAAAGGACGCGTCCCCAGTTACCTCGGTACGTCGGCGGCCTTCGTCGGCGGCGTTGCCGCTATTCGTGCTCAGGGTGGAACGACGGCGGAAGTGACCGGTGCGATTCTGGTGTCGGGGTTGGTTCTGGGATTCGTCGGCATCGCCATCCACTTTCTCGGCGGTGGCGTCATCAGTAAAGCGCTACCGCCGGTGGTCACCGGCGCTGTGGTGATGCTGATCGGTTTCAACCTGGCGCCCGTTGTCGCGGGGTTGTACTGGCCGCAGGACCAATGGGTGGCACTGATCGTGATGGTTGCCCTGATCGTGATGAGCGTTGCGCTACGCGGCTTCCTGGGACGTATCGCCATTCTCGTCGCGCTGGTTTTCGGCTACATCTTCTCGTGGGTCCTCGACCGGGTCTCCGGTCCGATCACGTCCGCCGGCGGTAGTGGAGCACCCACCGAGCACTTTCGTGTCAACTGGGATTCGGTGCACTCGGCGTCATGGTTCGGGTTGCCGCCGTTCTCGGACGAAGCCAACGGAATCGTCGGTATCCACGCTCCCTCGTTCAGCCTCACGTTCATCGTTCTGGTCCTTCCCGGTGTCATCGCACTGGTCGCGGAAAACGCCGGTCACGTCAAGGCCGTCGCCGAGATCACGGGCGACGATCTCGACCCGTACATCGGACGCGCAATTGCCGGTGACGGTTTTGCCACCGCCATCGCCAGCGCAGTAGGCGGCTCTCCCACGACGACACACGCCGAGAACATCGGTGTCATGGCGGCCACTCGGGTGTACTCGACCGCCGCGTACGTGATCGCGGGTGTCATCGCGATCCTGCTCGGCTTCTCCCCCAAGTTCGGGGCGGTCATGGCGGCGACTCCCGGCGGCGTTCTCGGCGGAATTCTTGTGGTTCTGTTCGGCATGATCGGTCTGCTCGGCGCCAAGATCTGGAAAGAGAACGGTGTCGACTTCGGGAATCCGCTGAATCTGATGCCGATCGCCGCCGGTCTGATCATCGGTATCGGCGACACGGCTCTGAAGTTCAGTGACACGTTCTCACTCGGAGGCATCGCGCTCGGCACCATCGTCTTGATCGTGATGTACCACTTCTGCCAGTTCGTCGGGTCCAGGAACCCCGAACTGAACAGGCCGGAGCCCGGCAGGCGACCGGGCTCCACGACGGGTCCGGATACGTCAGATGACGAACGGGAAGAGCCCGTGGCGCAGCTCACGTGATGCCAAGTTGAATGTATGCCAGGTATGACCCGTGACCGTTGTCACATCTGCACAAAACGTGAAGTGACTCATAGAGGCAGGATTGAGTAATGAAACCGTCGCCGCTGACTTATCACCGACCGTCCTCGGTCGAGGACGCGTGCCGAATCCTCTCCGAGGTCTCTCACGAGGGGAAGGTGCTCGCCGGTGGGCAATCGCTTGTGCCGCTGCTGTCCATGCGCCTCGCCGCGCCCGCCCACATCGTCGACATCGGATCGATCCCGAACCTCGCTTCGGTGACCTCGTCCGAAGACGAAGGAGTGCGGTTCCAGGCCCTGGCCACGCACTCGGTGCTGGCGGCCGACGAAGGTGCTCGTCGAGTTCAGCCTCTACTGAACCGTGCTCTGCAGTTGGTAGCGCACCCCACGATCCGTAACCGCGGGACGAGCGTCGGTTCCATCGTCCATGCCGACCCGTCGGCGGAGATGCCGGCAGTCCTGACACTGCTCGGCGGCAGCGTGACCGTCCAGTCGGTGCGTGGCACCCGCGAGATCGCGTCGACGGATCTCTTTGCCGGTCCTCTCGAATCGAGCCTGGAATCGGACGAGATCGCGGTGTCGGTGTCGGTGCCCGGCGCCGAACCCGGAGTGGGGACCGCCATCGACGAGATCGCGCGTCGTCACGGTGACTACGCACTGGTCGGCGTCGTCGCCCGGATTCGCGTGGTCGACGGTCTGGTGGCCGAAGCGCACATGACGTACGTGTCCGCCGGAGAACTGGGGCAGGTCGTGGACTACACGGACGTGCTGGCGGGGGCGTCCGCGACGGATCAGCGAGACCCGCGATGGCGCACTCTCGGAGAATGCGCCCGCGCGCAGATAGATACCGAGGCAGACATTCACGGGACGGCGGCGTACCGCTCGCAGTTGGTGTCCGCGCTCACGGCGCGGGTCGGCTTCGCGGCGGCAACGGATGCTCTCAGTGAGAACGCAGTACTGGCAGGAAAGTGGTGACAATGTCCAAAAACGATCGCTCCATCGATGATCAACTTGCCGAGTTGGCAGCAGACACCGGTGAGCACCATGTGGCCGTGACGTTCACGCTCAACGAGGTGACGAGCACCGTCGTTCTTCCCTCCCGCACTTTGGCTTCGGATGCCATTCGTCACCACCTCCGTAAGACGGGCACGCACGTCGGTTGTGAACACGGCGTGTGTGGTGCGTGCACCGTGCTGCTCGACGGAAAGCCGGTTCGGTCCTGCCTCGTCCTCGCTGCCAGCCTCGAAGGTCGATCGATCACGACCGTCGAAGGCCTCGTCGAGCCGGACGGTACTTTGCATCCGGTTCAGCAGGCGTTCAAGGATTGTCACGGTCTGCAGTGCGGATTCTGCACTCCGGGATTCGTGACGACCATCGCGGCGTTTCTCGAGGAGAACCCCAATCCCACACGTGAGGAAGCAACCGACGCGATCGCGGGAAACCTTTGCCGTTGTACGGGATACCAGAACATCAGGGCGTCGGTTCTGCGCGCAGCCGAGATCAAGCGTGAACGGGCCGGGCAGTTCCCGCTCGGAATCGACGACGCGTCCACTCGGGAGGCGTTGGATCGCAAGGTGCGGGGAACGACGAATCCCGTCGGAGGACGGGCGGGTAAGGCATGAGTACTCCGGTCAAACCAGCAAAGCGCAACGGGGCGAAGCACCCCGCTTCCGATCATTCGACGGCCGATCATTCGGTTGCCGACGACGGCAAGTTCTTCGGTAAACCGATTCCGCGCGAGGAAGATACGCGTCTGCTCAGCGGTCAGGGGCGATACCTCGACGATCTGGGCCACAACGCGCTGATCGCGGCATTCGTCAGGTCGCCGCACGCTCATGCGCGAATCATCGACATCGACATCGACCAGGCGCTGGAAGTGCCTGGTGTGCATGCCATCTACACCTACGAAGATCTCCTGGCCGACACGCCGGAAATGGCGGAGAACCTGCCACTGCTCATTCCGCATCCGGGAATCATCGCTCCGCGCAACGGGTATCCCCTCGCGAAGGACGAGGTGAAGCATGTCGGCGAAGCCATCGCCATGGTGGTCGCCGACAACCGGTACATCGCCGAGGACGCTTGCGCGAAGATCGACGTCACCTACGAGGCGCTGAAGCCTGTAGTGGGGATCGACGTCGCTCGCACTGCCGCCAACGCCGTCCACGCCGACGTTCCGGACAACGTCGCCGCTCACCTGCAGCACGGGTTCGGAGATCTGGATGCCGAACTGGCCGCCGCGCCGCACCGACTGACGCTGGATCTCGAAATCGAGCGTTCGGCTTCCATGCCGATGGAGGGCAAGGGTGTCTACGCGCGCTGGGACGGCGACGAGAACACCCTCACGTTCTGGACCTCCACCCAGACCTCCACGTCCGCCCGCGCCGCAATCGCCGCGCGATTGGGGATGGCGCTGAACAAGGTTCACTGCATCGCTCCTGACGTCGGCGGTGGATTCGGCGTCAAGATCGTTCACCCGTGGCCCGAAGAAGTGATGATCACGTGGGCCGCTCGACGCCTCGGCCAGGCCGGCATCTCCTGTGAGGTGAAGTGGGTCGAGGATCGCCGTGAGCACTTCATCTCGAGCGCGCACGAGCGTGGGCAGATCCAGAAGGTCGACATCGGATTCGACGACGAGGGTCGCCTGTTGGCGTTCGACTTCACGTTCTGGCACGACAACGGTGCCTACCTGCCGTACGGGATCATCGTCATGATCAACACCGCGACGCAGGTTCTCGGGCCGTACAAGCCGAAGTCGTTCCGGGTCAACGCCTATTCGCTGTACACCAACACGGTCATCGTGACCCCGTACCGCGGCGCCGGACGTCCGCAGGCAGTGTTCGCTATGGAGCGATCCATGGACGCCATCGCCAAGTACCTGAACAAGGACAAGATCGCGGTGCGGGAGGCGAACTTCATTCGCCCTGAGGACATGCCGTACGACTTCGGCCTGATGTTCCAGGACGGACGCCCGTTGATCTACGACACGGGCGACTACCAGGCAGGCATCGACAAGCTCAAGAAGCTCATCGACTGGGACGGATTTCCCGAGTACCAGAGGAAGGCTCGCGCCGAAGGGCGGTCGGTCGGAATCGGTATCGGTGCGTACGTCGAGGGAACCGGCCCGGGACCTTACGAGGGTGCCCACGTCGTGGTCGAGACGTCCGGAAAGGTCAAGGCGGCAACAGGCTTGACGACGCAAGGCCAAGGCCATCAGACCGCGTTCGCCCAGATCGTTGCGGACGATCTCGGAGTCAAGGTCTCCGACGTCGAGATCGTCACGGGTGATACCCGCCGGTTCGGTTATGCCGTAGGCACTTTCGCCTCGCGTGGGGCGGTCATGTCGGGTTCGGCCTTCCATGTCGCGGCGCAGATGGTCGCGGAGAAGGCGAAGAAGATCGCCTCCGGAATCTTGGATCTGCCGGAAACCGAACTGGAACTCCGGGAAGGCCACGTGTGCAAGATCGGCACCGAAGCCGGTGTGGAAGGTACGTCCGTACCGCTGAGTGTTGTTGCCGTGCTGTCGAACCCGCTACGATATGCGTTCGACCGTGAGTCGAAGCTGGCCACCGGTTTCGCCAAGACCGACACGGACATGTCGAAGCCGCCGATTCCCGAGGGTGAGCAGCCCGGTCTGGAAGCAACCGGCTACTACTCGCCGCCCAGTTCCACCTTCGCTTCGGGAGTGCACGCGGCGATCGTCGAAACCGATCCCGTGACAGCCGAGATCACGGTCCGTCGTTACGTTGTCATCCACGACTGCGGAAACGTGATCAACCCCCGCATCGTCGAAGGCCAGGTCATGGGCGCCGTCGCGCAAGGTATCGGCGGCGCACTCTACGAGCGGATCGTCTACGACGAGCACGGGCAGATGCTCAACGCGTCGTACATGGACTTCTTGATGCCGTTCGTCACCGAGATGCCGGATTCGCTCGAGATGGATCACACCGTCACGCCGTCAGGGCTCAACCCACTCGGAATGAAGGGTGCCGGTGAGGCCGGTGTGATCCCCACCAGCGCCGTCATCGCGGCCGCCATCGAGGACGCCGAAGGAATCTCGATCACGTCCATGCCCATTTCACCGTCCGAACTGTTCGAACTTCGACTCGCACATGCGGGTTCGTCATCAGAGGAGAATGCATGAGAATCGCCGGCACCGCGCAGCTGACGGCACCTCGCGAAGAGGTCTACGACAAGCTCCAGGACGGTCGTGTACTGGCCGCGACCATTCCCGGTGTGCAGTCGCTCGAGCAGCTCACGGACAATCACTACAAGCTCTCCATCATGGCCGGAGTTGCGTCGATCAAGGGCGTCTACGACGGCGAGGTTGTTCTGTCGCAACAGAATCGGCCCAATTCGTTTGTCATGACGGCTTCGGGGGCTGGTGCTCCCGGCACGGTGAAGGCGGACGTCACGGTCACCTTGACGGAGAACGAGGGTGGCACGCTGCTTTCGTATGACGCCGACGCCGTGGTCGGCGGGATGGTCGGCGGCGTCGGGCAGCGCATGATCACCGGTGTAGCCAAGAAGATGGCCGGGGTGTTCTTCAAGAGCATCGACGGCGTCATTGCCAACGGCATCCCCGAGAAGGTCACTGCCGCCGTGGCCGCGGCAATACCGGCAGTGGCGGTCGAGGCGGTGCCGGTAGTTTCCGGAGCTGTCGCGGCACCGGCGATTCTTCCGGCCGCTGCACCGACAGCGGGTGGCGCCGATGCTCGCACGGTGATGGTCAGCGCCGTCGTCGGCGCAGCCATTGCTTTGTCAGGTGTTGCTATAGGCGGATTCCTGGCGCGTTCTGGTTGTCGCGAGTAGTTCACTCAGGTGTCAACAGCTGATTCACGATGAGGGAAACGCCCCGAACCGACCAGGTTCGGGGCGTTTTTCACGTCCGCGTAACCCACGGGGGCGCCGGCGAAGATCCGCTCGTGATCGTGCGCCGAACCTTGGTCCCCCGATTCGGCGAATTGTGACAAAGAATCCGCCCTTCCGAACCTGTGGAATAGCACTACACGTCAGGTACGAGCCACTCACCGGCTAGGCCGCAACCGTCGATCGGTACCAGACGAGACGAGCCAAAGATCTCAGGAGGAAGCGTGGAACCCAGGAAGATTCGGGTCGGTATCGATACCGGCGGAACGTTCACCGACATCGTGGCAGTGGACGACGAAACCGGCGCCATCGTCACCACCAAGACCCCGTCCACCCCGGCGGATCCCGCCGAGGGCTTTCTCGCCGGTATCGAGAAAGTGCTCGCCAAGCTCGGCGAGAGCGGCGACTCGATCGGTGCGGTCAGCCACGGCACGACCGTTGCGACCAACAAGCTGCTCGAAGGCAAGGTCGAGAACCTCGGCTTCATCACCACCGAAGGCTACGAGCACGTTCTCGAAATCGCTCGTCAGTCGGTGCCGGACGGCTACGGCAACTCGTACTTCTGGGTCAAGCCCGAACGCATCGTTCCTGCCGATCGTGTACGCACCGTCGGTGGACGGCTTTCCTTCGACGGCAGCGAGATTCGTCCGCTCGACGAAGAGAGCGTTCGCAGCGCAGCGCAGTTCTTCAAGGACCGCGGCATCCGGACCATCGGCGTCTGCCTCATGCACTCGTACGCCGATCCGACGCACGAGGAGCGCGTTCGCGACATCCTCTTCGAGGTCTTCCCCGATGCGACGGTGAGCATCTCGAGCCAGGTGCTTCGTGAGTACCGCGAATACGAGCGGTCCATCACCACTCTCGTGGACGCCGCGGTCAAGCCGAACATCCGAAACTACGTGAACAACATCGCGAATCGTCTGCGTGAGTTCTCGACCACCGACGGCGAACCCCGCGACATCCCGTTCTACGTCATGAAGTCCAACGGCGGTGTCCTGTCGGCCAAAGAGGTTGTTCACCAGCCTATTACGACAGTCCTGTCGGGACCGGCTGCCGGAGCTCTCGGTGCTGCGCTGATCGCCGATGCGGCCGGCGTCGAGCAGGTGTTGACCTGTGACGGCGGCGGAACGTCGACGGACGTCACCGTCGTGGTTCGCGGCGAGCCCGCGCTGACCACCGAAGGGCGAGTGGGCAACTACCCGTCGAAGATCCCGATGATCGACGTCGTGACCGTCGGCGCCGGCGGTGGCTCGATCGCGTGGATGACGCCGGAACGCACCCTCCGAGTCGGCCCTCAGTCGGCGGGCGCCGATCCCGGACCGTTGTGCTACGGCAAGGGCGGCAGCGAACCGACCATCACCGACGCGCACGTCCTGCTCGGGCGCATCCCACCCCATCTGCTCGGCGGCGAAATTCCCCTCGACACAGAACTGGCACGCAAGGGCCTCGAAGAGCTTGCAACACAGCTCAGTCTGGGCTTCGAGGAGTGTGCGGTCGGTGTCCTCGAGGTTTCGGCGTGGAACCAGGCCAACGCCCTGCGTCAGATCACGGTCAAGCGTGGCCTCGACGTTCGCGACTTCACCCTCGTGACGTTCGGCGGCTCCGGCTCCCTGCTCGCCTGCCGTCTCGTCGACATCCTGGGTCTGAAAGACGTTCTTGTCCCGCTCAATCCGGGTAACGTCTCCGCGTTCGGTCTGCTGACGGTCGATGTCCGCAACGATTACGTCCAGACGCATGTCAGTCGTCACGACCGGTTGAAGGCTGAAGACCTGCAGAGCCAGTTCGACGCGTTGGCCGGCGAAGCCGAGATCGCGCTCGCCGAAGAGGGTTTCGACGAGACGCAGCGCAAGTACTCCCGTACTGCGGATCTGCGTTACCTCGGTCAGGCCTTCGAGGTACGCGTCCCGGTGGCGGAAGGTACCGTCACGGCGCAGATCATGGACGACGCGGCCGAGGCGTTCCATCAGGCGCACCGCGAACTGTACGGCTACGACTTCCGGGGAGACCCGTCGCAGCACGTGGAATGGGTCAACCTGCGCGTGAGCGGCATCGGCCCGATCAAGCGTCCGACGCTCAAGGAGATCCCCGCCGGCACTGGCGCCGACACCGCCCGAACAGGTTCGCGGCAATCGTATTTCGACAGCTGGGTCGAAACTGCTACCTACGACCGCACGCTGCTCGGTGCGGGTGACGTCATCGAAGGACCGGCCGTGATCGAGGAGTTCAGCTCGACTGTCCCGATCCACCCCGGATTCTCGGCACGTATCGACACCTTCGGGAACATTCGTATCTCGAAGTCTTCCGACTCGAACGGAGTGAAGTGATGACCGCCATTCTCGATGCTGCTGCTGCCACCGCGGCCAAGCCGTACCGACTCACCGCTACCGACGGCGCGTCACCTGATCCGATTTTGGTCGAGATCGTCGCCGGTTACCTCGCCAGCGTGGAAATGGAGGTCGAGACCTCCATTTCGCGCACCTCGCGTTCGCCGATGATCCGTGACGCTCACGACTTCCGCGCGGGTATTCACGACCGGAACCTCCGCAAGCTCACGGGCCGTTCGTATTCCGCCCTGGTTCATCCGATCGCCCGGGACTTCCCACTCGAGACGATGAAGCCGGGAGACGTGTACTTCCACAACGACGTCTACCTGTCCGAAGGTGGCATCGGCCATCTCCCCGACCTCTGCGTCACGGTGCCTGTCTTCGCCCGCGTCACTCCCGATGCCGAGCCGAAGGTTGTTGCGTTCGTTCAGGCATTCGGTCACCACGACGACATCGGCGGTTGCTGCCCCGGCTCCATGCCGTCCGGCGCCACCACGGTGTACGAAGAGGGTTTGATGGTTCCGCCGATCAAACTGTGGGACCAGGGAGTTCCCAACGAGGCGGCGCTGCGCATCATGACGCGTAACTCCCGCATGCCGGACGCTCTCGCAGCTGACCTCGACGCCGAGTGCTCGGCGTGCCTGATGGGTGCGCGTCGACTCACCGAATTGTTCGAGCGCTACGGCGTCGACACCGTCGAGTCGTGCTTCGACGCGATGATGGACGCGACCACCGAGACGTACCGCCGCGAGATCCTGAGCAAGATCCCGGTCGGTGAGTACACGTGGGAGGACTACGCCGAGCACGACGGCGTCGACGAGCCGATGCTCCACATCCAGCGCATCACGCTCACGAAGACGCGGCCGGAGGACGAGGGCGGCGAGCGACTCATCCTGGACTTCAACGGAACCGGACCGCAGGCAAAGGGCCCGATCAACCACTGCGGTGACTACGCGGACGGAAACTTCCTCATCAAGTGGTTGGCCCCGATTCTGCGTAACCTCGCGGACACCCCGGAGCGCATGGCCGAACTGGATGTCAACGAGGGCGTCGTACCGCTGATCGAGATGAAGTTCCCCGAGAAGGGAACATTGATCACCCCGATCTTCCCTGCCCCCACCAACGCTCGCACGTTCGTCATCCTCCGTCTTCTCGGAGTGCTGGCCGGCGTCGTCGCCAAGGCTGTGGACGGCAACATGCCCGCCGATCAGGAGACCATCAGGTACACCGGTGTTTACGGTGAGGACTTCGAGGGTCACTCGTACCTCATGCGTGAGGTGCTCGGCGGCGGTTCGGGCGGACGCTATTATGCCGACGGTGAGGACACGATTCACGTCGTTCCCGATTCACGGAACCTGCCGACCGAATTCACCGAGAGCCGTTTCCCCTTCATCGTCGAGAAGCTCGGTCTGGCCATGGATTCCGGCGGAGCCGGACGCTACCGCGGCGGCCTGGGATACGAGAAGCACATCCGGATGCTCAAGGATGCGCACTTCATGTCCATTGCGGATCGTTCGATCCTCGCCTGCTGGGGAGTCAAGGGCGGCAAGGCCGGTCGGCCGTTCTCCGTGGTCCTGGATCCGGGTGGACCGAACGAGCGTGAGTTCGACGCGCTGACCGATGCCGAGCCGATCAAGGCCGGCGAGGTCGTACGGATTCGCACCACCGGTGGTGGCGGTTGGGGAGATCCACTGGAGCGCCCGATCGAGGAGGTCTTGCGAGACATTCAGTGGCGCAAGGTTTCCGTGGAGGGTGCACGCGACGACTACGGTGTTGTCGTGATCGAGGGTGACGAGCCGTCGGTCGACGAGGCTGCTACCACGGAGCTACGGGATCAGTTGCGCTCGGAGCGCGGTGAGAACGAACCCTTCTTCGATCGGGGTCCGGGCTACGCGCAGCTTTCCGGTGGCGCCACCTCAGCGGTCTACGACTACGTCTAGGACGGAAAACTCTCATGGAGAACGGAATTGCTCGCGGCGCCGACATCGCGGTGATCGGCGCCGCGGGTAAGACCGGTGAGGCAGTCGTCGCTGCACTGCCGCAGAGCGTGACAGCTCGGCGACTGGTGCGAAAGGCGCGTGTCGACGGGGACTTCGAGGTAGAACTCGAAACGGGAAGAGGGCTGCGCAAGGCCCTCGCCGGGTGCCGAGGGGTGTACTTCATTGCTCCGAACGTCCATCCCGACGAGCCGGCACTACTTCGCAATGCGCTGACGGCAGCGGCTTCGGCGGGGGTGGAACACTTTGTCTATCACTCCGTGGCGTGGCCGTTCAGCCCGCCAATGCCGCATCACCTGGACAAAGCCAGGTGTGAGGACGAACTGCATCGTTCTCCCTTGAAATGGACTGTGCTGCAACCATGTGCGTACGCGCAGAATTTCGAAGCGGTACTCACGGGTCGGTCAGAGACCATCGTCGTGCCGTACAGCGCGGACACGAGGTTTTCGTTCGTGAGTCTGGCGGACGTGGCAGCTGTTGCCGCGGTCGTCCTGAGCGAGGGCCCGGGCGAGCATCACGGAGCGACGTACGAGGTGGGGGGCCCTGAAGCTCTGAGCGTCATGGAGGTGGCACAGATGGTGGAGAAGCAGACGTCACGTACCGTCGCGATAGAACAGATCAGCGTGGATCAATGGCGTGAACAGAGCGGCAGCGGCCTGGACGTCAACGCCAGCTCACGATTGGCGGCGATGTTCGAGTTCTACAACCACCACGACTTCCTTGCGGGCAGTGCTGCCGTGGAACTGCTTCTGGGTCGCCGACCGATGGGCGTCGAGAGCCTGATTCGGTGAGGCTTGCTACGCAATGCCTCCTGCCGCCCAGACAACCAGTGGGGGCAGGGCGGCGAGGATCAGGCAGACCGTTCCGTTGAGCCACTTGTGTTCCACCGTGACGGCGGCGAACTCGCGCAGAATAGCGCTCGGCAGGTAGTACCGGGCGGTGTGGGAACCGATGACTTCTGCGTCCAGATCGAGGCTTCGGGCAAACGTTGCGGTTCGGAGTATATGGAAGTTGCTGGTGACCAGAACCATTCGAGGCTTCGTGGTGTCGGCGCGGAGAAGGTCCCTGGTGTACTCGAGATTCTCGAGCGTGGTGGTCGAACGGTCCTCTAGCATCACGTTCTCGCGCGGGATCCCGTGATCGACGAGGTAGACGCACATTGCCTCAGCCTCGCTGACCACCTCGTCCGATCCCTTCCCGCCGCTGACGACCAACAGCGGTGAACGTCCTTCGCGGACCTCGGCGCGGAAGACGTCCGCGGCCTTGTCCAGACGGCTGGCCAGCAGGGGCGTCACGTCGGCACCCGAAAGCCCGGCGCCGTGCACCACTATCGCGTCCATCCCGGGCTGGTACTTCTGGCGTCCGTACACGTAGGAGTAGAGCAGAAAGCTCGTGAACAGAAACCCCAGGTACGACGCGACCAGGCTGAACGATCCGAGAACGACTGCGAGCCAATATCTCTGCGTCAGCAACGCTGATGCGAGCAGTACGTAGGGAACGAGCAGTCCGAGTCCGGCGACGAGGGAGAGCAGGTTCGCCACGCTGAATCCCTCGCGCCGCAGCATCGTGACCCCGTTGACGATCAGGAATCCTGCAAGCAGGAGCACCAGCAACGGCGAGAGCAGAGCGATCGTCGCGATGACGAACGACGGGATCTCGGTCCCCGGTGCACCCGACTGCAGCATCCACAGACCGGTGAAGATCACTCCGAGAAGTAGATAGACGCCGTTGCTCAGCCTCCGCCGATCCTGCCTGAACCGGTAGCCGCAGAATCCGAGCAGCGCGAGGCCGATGAGGAGAAGGATCACGGAGCCAGACTAGGCGAGGTGCCCACTACACGGGCGCCACCGTTTTGGACTGCTGGATTGCGGACAGCACCCTGGTACGGCACTCGATGAACAGTGGGTCCGCCTTGGTGGTCAGTTGATCTCGAGCTCCGGTCAACGGGACGTCGACGATGTCCTGCATCAATGCCGGCGTTCCGCCGAGTACGACCACTCGATCGGACAGGTACACCGACTCGTCGACGTCGTGGGTGACCAGGAGGACGGTGATACCAAGATCACGTTGAAGCGTCAGCAGCAGGTCTTCGAGTTCCGCGCGGGTCTGCGCATCGACCGACGCGAAGGGTTCGTCCATGAGGAGTACCTGCGGCCGATAGGCGAGAGCGCGAGCTATCGCTACTCTCTGCTGCATTCCGCCGGACAACTGCCAGGGGTAGGAACGCGCAGCGCCGCCTAGACCGACAACGGCGAGTGCATCGGTAACCCTCTCGTTCTGAATCTTCCGCGCCAGACTGTTGCCCCGCAGCGGCAGGCGAACGTTCTCGCCCACTCGAAGCCACGGCATCAGTGTGCGTCCGTAGTCCTGTGACACGAGAGCCAGAGTGGCCGGCGGTGCATCGATCGCGATCCCGGCGATGTGGACCTCACCGGTGGTCGGCTTCTGCAGACCGGCGATGCAACGAATCAGCGTGCTTTTGCCGATGCCGGAATGGCCGACGATGCAGACGATTTCTCCCGGTGCGACCGTAAGGTCGATCCCGCGGAGCACTTCGCGGCCGGTGGGGCCGCCATAGGTCACCCCGAGGCCGTTCAGTTCGACTGCGGGTATCGATGCCGCAGATTCTGTGGATGACATCAGTTTCCTTTCACTGCGAGAGCGTCGTGGGTCCGCGGCTGCCATCTGAGCAACCATCGTTCGATCACGCCGTATCCGAGGTTGAGCACGTATCCGATGATTCCCAGCAGGAGAATTCCGGACCACATGTCCGCGATGGCGAATGTCTGTTGCGCGACGATCACGAAGTGACCGATTCCTGCAGTGGAGACATACATTTCGCTGCCGACCATGATGACGACACCGATCGCGAGACTGGTACGGATGCCGACTGTTATCTGCGGCATCGCTCCGGGGAGGAGTACCTGCGTCACCAGGAGGGGTGTACGGATCCGGTAGCTGCGCGCCACCAATCGGATACTCGGGTCGATGGAGCGAATGCCGTCGAGGGTGTTGAGGAGTATCGGCCAGACCGCGCCGAAGGCGATGGCGGCAACGTTACCCGTCGAACCGGTTCCGAAAACGATGAAGAGGGCGGGCAATACGGCCAGCGCCGGAATGGCGCGGAAGAACTGGAGAAACGGATCGGCAATATCGGCAGCCAGCGGGAACAGTGCCAGCAGGAGACCGGCGCCGATGCCGACCACCAGTGCCACGGCAAGACCGAAGGCAAGGTTGGTCAAGCTCGGTACGACGTCGTGGGCGAATCCCGGACCGAACCAGTTGTCCACAAACGCTTTCCAGATACGCGACAGTGGCGGGAAGTAGGGCGACTTGCTCGACTCCGAACCGAAGTACCATACGACGACGATCAAGATCGGCAGCCACAACTCCCACGCGAGGAGTCGAAGTCCTGACATCATCTTCACGTCGTCATCCTCCTCGGGATGTAATGCCAAGCAAGTAAACGATTCTCGATCGCCATCACGGCGAAGGCGAGCAGCATTCCGAGTAGTGCGGCGACGATGATCAGTGCGAACATTCGATCGGGGACGGATTGGCTCAGCAGGATCTCCTTACCGAGTCCCGGCACGCCCGCGATCAATTCTGCACCGATGGTCAGCAGCAAGCTCAGTGTTGCCGAGATGCGAATCCCGGTGAAGATGTAGGGCATCGACGCCGGTGCGACGACGAGAGCGAGTCTGCGCCACAGCGGAAGTCGGAAGGAGCGTGCGGTCGCCAGCAGTTCCGGGTCGACGTTGCGCACACCGTGAATCGTCTGGAGCAGAATCGGCCACACACTTACTGCCACGATCAGTGCCACCGCCATCCGTTGCGTCGGGCCCATGATCAGCAGAAAGAGCGGAATGATTGCGAGCGGCGGAACGGTTCGGCAGAAGTCGATGACGAAACGGGAGGAGACCGTCAGGAACGGGTGCGCGGCGAGCAGCAGTCCTGCCGGGATTCCGATCACCAGGCACAGAGCCAATCCGATCGCCGTGGTGGTCACCGTTTGTCCCAGTGATGTCCACAACGGGGACGTGCCGAGTTCGTTCACAAGGGCCACTGCCACGTCGCTGAACTTCGGAATACCTTTGACGTCCTCGTCGCCGAGCATTCCGAAGATCTGCCAGGCGGCTGCCAACGCGAAGAGCGTCAGCAGCCGACCGAGCAGAACCTGCCTGCGGCGAGTCTGCAGGGTTGTCAAGGCGGACAACTCAGTTGGCCGGGGTCAGCAAGGAATCGGCCTCGACCGAATCCGTCAGTACCCCGTACTTGACCAGCAGTTCGATCTCCGTGCCGAGAGCACCCGGTTCCACTACTGCGACGAACTGAGGATTCTTGCTGTTGGCCAGCATTTCGAGCGGAATCTTGGCTTGTGTCGAGAGTGCAGCCTTGACGGCGCCCGGATTCTGATTGGCGTAGTCGACGGATTTGGCAAGCGCCGTGCGGAATTTGGCGAGTGAGTCCGGGTTCGCGTCGACAAACGATTCCGAAGCGACCAGCGAGGTCCCTGGCACACCGGGCGCGGCCAAGGGGAAGGGGTGGCCGAGGATCTTCAGCCCCGAGTCGGTTGCTTTGCTCAGGAACGGATCGATGAGGAATGCCGCATCGGCTCCGCCAGTGGAAACAAGGTCGCCGAGGTTGGGCATGGGCGCCTGAATGAACGAGATCTTGTCCGCTGCTCCACCGGACTTCTCCACCGCAGCAGAGATGACTGCCTCGCTGACGGACTTCAATCCGCTGATCGCAACGGTTTTGCCTTCGAGGTCACGGAAGCCGCTGATGGAACTGTCTTTGGCGACGACGAGGCCGGACTGGTCGACGTCGTCACTCGCGGCAAAATTCGTGAGTCCTCCGACGATGGTGACGGGCATGTTCTGGCTGCGTGCCTGAATTGCGGCGGCGGCGGTCGTGGCTGCCATATCTGCATTTCCGCTGAGCAGCAACGGAATTTGAGCCGAGGAACTAGCACCGCCCTCGACGAGTTGGATGTCGAGTCCTTCGTCGGTGAAGTATCCCTGCTCCATTCCGAGCCAGATCGGTGCGAAGTCTGCGATCGGCTGAGGTGCGATTCGAATCGTGGTGGTCTGGGTGCCCCCGTCGTCGGAGGCCGTGGCGTCGCTCGAGCAGCCGGTCAGTGCCAATGCTGCGGTCGCGACCGCAGCTAGGGCAACAACTCTGAACCGTGGTGTCGACCGAAGGGTATGTCCAACCGTCATGTCCGAAAGCCTCTCGCTGGGAAAGATATGACTTCCTTGCCGGTAATCCGGTGGGAAGGTGAAGACGCTCAAAGAATTCCGTACGCCGGAACGATTGTTGTGACTATAGTAATTTCCAAGACGAATGCCAAGGGTTTTCCAAGAACACGAGATTTCGGATCGCCGGGTACATCCACGGCACCGGGAGGGGATCGGATGACGAAGGGTTCTGCGTCCGCCGTCGACAAAGCGCTGGATCTACTCGAGGCCATCGCGCGCTCGACCACGCCGATGAAGCTCAGCGAACTGGCAGAAGAAGTCGGGATGCTCCGCCCGACTGCGCACCGAGTGCTCGGAGAACTCGCGAACCGTGGTTGGGTCTTCCGCTACGACGGTCGCTATCTCCCCGGCCCGGCTGCACTGCAGGTTTCCCACGAAGCGGCAGCGCACTCGTTGGCGGCCTTGTGCGATCCGACCATGCGGGTGCTGTCCGAGAGCACCGACATGATGGTGAATCTGCAGGTTCTCGAGAGCGGCGGAACGCGGATCATCGCGGCGCTGCGTCCCGAGAGACTCAAGATGATCACTCGGATGCTCGGGGATCTGCTTCCGCCGCACCGGTTCGCGGGTCCGCTCGCGTTGGTCGCGGCACTCGAGGACAACACCCGGGCGCCCTACCTGGCGATGGTGGAGAAGAGCGGCTATCCACTGGAAGGCCCCACCGGCTTTCTCGCCGACATAGCCGAGACGCAGAAAACCGGATTCGCCGTTGTACACAAACGATCTCAGGACATCATCGGTTCGGTCTCGCGTGCAGTGTCTTCCCGCAAGGGATCTCCGCTCTGCGCGTTGACGGTGATCGGGTTCGATACCGACTTCGATGCGAAAACGACGCGAATGGTCGAAGAACACCTGCTGCGGGCCACCGATGAAGTGCAGCAACTCCTCACTGACCACACTTCGGGCAAGCGCCCGTCCGACACAGGAGAAGAAGGATGATTTCACGGACCGAGGGCTTCATCACCGTCGCAGACGGCGAACGGGTCTGGTACGAGACTGCCGGCGAAGGCCCGGATCTGATTCTCACGCACGGTCTCGGCGGCAACGCCGCGGTCTGGTACCAACAGGTACCGTACTTCGCTCAGCATTATCGGGTAATCAGCTGGGATCAGCGAGGATTCGGCCGGTCCACCAACGAAAAGGGCAACCACGGCCCGGTAGCGGCAGTCTCGGATCTGATCGAAATCATGAACCTGTTGGAGGTCGATCGAGCGCACGTGGTCGGCCAGTCGATGGGCGGTTGGGCCGCATTGGGGACCGCGATCGCTGTTCCGGAGCGGGTGGAGTCGGTAGTCCTGGCCTGCACGACCGGCGGCATTCCCGTCGGATTCGGTCCGGACAGCGCACCTCCCCTCACCGCGGCGCCCGTCACGGCGCGGCCATTGGGGGAACACCCCGCTGTGGGCGGACGGTTGCCGAGCTTGGACATGGCGAGGGCATACCTGTACCAAGCTCTCGGCACCTTCGGTCATCGCCCACCTGACACCGAGTTCTTCCGAATTCTCAAGGCCCACAACTACTCGCCGAGCGATCTTGCCGCGGTGACGGCGCCGGTTCTGCTGATCGCGGGTGAGCTGGACGATTTGATGACACCCGAGCGGATTCGCAGCGCCGCCGAGTTCCTGCCCCACGCCGAAGTGGTCGAACTTGCCGACCGCGGCCACTCCCCCTACTTCGAGGACCCACACGCGTGGAACGAGTTGGTGGCGCACTTCCTGGCCGATGTTCGTGCCCGCCCAGTGCGCTGAAACACCAACTCGTCACGCATATTCCAACTCCGAGGAGATCTAATGGATTCATCTCAGACCGTCGAGTTCATCCCACCCGCTTTCGATACGCCGTTCTCCACCGGAGTGCGCGTCGGAGACGTTCTGTATCTGTCGGGTCAGATCGGCATGCTCCCGGACGGGACTTTGGCCGACGGCTTCGAAGCGCAGGCTCGACAGACCATGGAGAACATCGTGGCTTCGCTGATCGCTTACGGTTCCGGCGTCGAAGCAATCTTCAAATGCACTGTCATGCTTGACGACATGTCTCGTTGGCAGGAGTTCAACAAGGTCTACCTCGAGTACTTCCCGGCGTCGAGACTGCCGGCCCGCAGTGCGTTCGGAACAGACGGACTGGCGCTGGGTGCGCACATGGAAGTCGAATGCATGGCCTACACACCGCGGGTCTGACTGCTCGCGGGCACTAACCGTCCCAATCCACACGTTCAGCCAGGCGCAGCAATGTGCGTCGGCGCGTAGTGCTGGTTTCGCCGATGTGCGCGATCCGGCCGTAGATGTGGGCGCGGAAGTTCTCGATACCGTCCCGATTCTGTTCCTGCGCAGAAGTACTGGCGGCATTGTGCAGCAGGGCACGCAAGCGATCGTAGTCGTCACGCGGATACGACGGTTGGTCGTTGATCACCAATCCGGTGAGGTGTTGGCGTCGATGAGGGCGCATCACCTTGGTCTTTCGTGGATGGATGGCAAACCCTTCGTCCCTGGCGATCTGCTCGACCGTCCAGAGGAGGGTTCCGACGTCGGCTACTTCAATTCCGGAGAACGCGAGGTCGTCGGCGTATCGGGTGTAGGTGAGCCAGTTCGCTTGTGCGAGTCCACTCAAGCGGATGTCGAGTTTGCGTGCGACGAGATTCGCCAGTGCCGGCGAAGTTGGCGCGCCTTGCGGAAGATGCGCGGTGCGTAGCTGTGATGCCTGTGCATACGGTAGTCCGCGCAGGGTATCGGCAGGTGTTGCAACAGTGCACAATCCGGTGAGAACTCCTGCCACTGCGGGTGGATAGCCGAGGGCTGTGAAGACGGCGTGAACGCGGCTGCCGCTGATCGAGGGGAAGAACTGCGCGAGGTCCACACCGATCACGATTTCCGACTGTGCGTGCGGCGCTGCAAAAGTCAGAGGGCTTCGACCACGGACGAATCCGTGTGCCGCGTCGTGTGGGGGCACCAGGTCGAGTATGCGGCGCAGAATCTTGCGCTGAATTTCGCGCAATCGAGATTTCGGTACCTCGAGGAGGCGAGCGCCGGTCTTCTTGCTGATCTGCATGGGCCGGTAGTGGCGTAGCGGTAGGGGTTTCGTGCGGAGCCATTCCCCTCGGTCGGCAAACCACTCGAGTTCGGAGATCGTCAGATCCAGTGAACGAGCCAGGTCCACACTGGTGTTGTAGCGGGGAACGTCGAACCGCCACACCGAAGATTCATTGGTGTCCAGTGAGAGAGGAACAGGCCGCAGGCGAGGTAGTTCGCGAAGCAATCGGTACAGCGTTTGCGGTTCGAACGGTGGGGCGGGCATGAGGTCGAGAACGCGCACGGCCAGGAGCGTCGGGGAAACGCCGAAGACGGTTCCGAATGCCTCCTCGAGGCCGCTGAGGGTCCACGGAGCATCAGCAGCCGCAACGGCCAGACGACGCGCCAACTCGGGATCGAGCTCGAAGTCACGCATGATTCGACCCCGGGATGCGACGGGGCGGGGTGACCAAATCCTTTGTCCGGTGCGGCGGCAAGCACGCGGAGCGTGCCGAACGCCGGTGGACGCAGTATCCAATTCTTCTGGCCGACCCAGGGGTTACCCCTGAGACTGGTCGCGTGGACCAACTCTCACCCACGCGCCGCCGCATCCCTTCACAATGGCAGACCGTTCGGTATCTGTCACGTGTGAAGCGGATCTGTCAGGTGTGGGCCCTCAGATCGACGAACGATCCGAACCGACGAACTCGCTGATCCACGGCACGACTGCTTCGCGGACGGTGACCGCCTGCGGCAGTAGTCCGTTGCTCAGCAGGAGATCGGCCGCGCGCTGCTGCTCGTCGAGGAACTCGTCGGTGACCGGGTTGACACCGAAAGGACGTCCGCGCAGTGCAGCTTCCCAGGCATTGATGCTCGCGGACCCGCCACGCTTCTCGATGTCGTCGACGAAGATCTGCGCGGCTTCGCGGGGGTTGGCTTCGATCCAGGCGTCGGATTCCTGCAGGGCCTCGATGATCGCCTGGAGGGCCTCCGGGTTGGTATCCGCGAAATCGCGCCGGGTGAACCACAGTGAGGGGTGGCTGAAGAGTCCGTCGGTGGCGATCAGCGTGCGCAGTTCGTGGTTCGCTTCGATGTCGGTCAGCCCCGGGTACGCCCCTACCCAGGCATCGATGGTGCCGTCGACGAGGTCCGCTCCACCACCGCGCACGTCGGTGTCGACAGGGACGATGTCGGACCAGGTCAGCCCCGCCTGATCCAAGGCGAACAACAAAAGTGTGGTCTGCCATGATCCGTGCGCGATGCCGACGCGCTTGCCGCGCAGGTCCTCTACCGTGTTGATCTCGGACTCTGCCTTGACTACCAGGCGCCCGTTCTCCACGCGGGGGCCGGAGATTCCGATGTAGACGAGATCGCGGCCCTGAGCCAATCCGGTGACCGGCGGCGTGAATCCGGTTCCGATCACATCGTATCCGCCCTCCTCGAACAGCCAGTCCGAGTGCAGGGTCGGCAAGGCGTTTTCCGGGTTCACTGCAGGCTTGGCGGGAAGCTCACGCAGGTCCACCCACTCGACGTCCGGGAGACGACGTTCGAGGATTCCGGTGTGGCGCAAAACGAACAGTGAATTGTTGTGTGGGAAGTATCCGACGCGAACGGTCATGAGATCTACGCTTTCCTGTTCTGAATCAGTGATGGGGGTGGCTAGATGAGGCCGCGTCGACGCGCCTCGTCGGCGAGTCCGCTACGGCCCCACTGGACCGTGAGGTTGGACGGATCGAATTCGACCGAACCGCCGAGGGTTTCGGCGATCGCCTGGAACTGCGCGCCTTCCTCGAGGAGGACGACGAACTTCGCGAGGTCGAGCAACCCGCTGCGGCCGATGACGTTGACCCCGCCGTTGGCTTCGAAGATCGCCACCAGATCGGGATCGTGTTCGAGACGCTCGAGAATGAACTCGCCCGCAGAACGGGACCGATCGATGTGCGGCGGAATCTCTCGGGAGAGCGTCAGCCTCTGCGAAGCCGCATATCGGATGGGTAGCGTCCGGTGTGTCTGGGCCCAACCGCCGAGCCACGGAGTGTGGATGTGGACAACGCTGGTGATTTCCGGATGCTCACGGAACACTGACGCGTAGCCGGTGACAAAACCAGCCGATCCGTTGCCGGACAGCACCTCTCCATCGAACGTAGCGACAACCGGTGACACCGACGGATCGTCCGCCCACGGTCCCGGGTCGTTCAGGGCGACCGCGATTTCGGTGCCGGGTACGCGTTCGACGAAGTTCACGGTCCCGTTGGCTGCAACCGTTCCGGTCTTGCGGAAGACGTCGAATGCCTTGTCTGCTGCTTTGCGCGCTGCTTCGACGAATGCTGCGGTATCGGCGTCGAGTCGAGTTTCGGTGGTGGTCATCGAGTCTCCAGTCCAGAAGGTGTGATCGGGGTGCGCTGCAGGAGGGGAAGAACTTCTTCGCCGACGCGGTATGCCTCTTCGAGATGCGGGTTACCCGCGAGGATGAAGGCGTCGACGCCCAGTTCGCGCAGCTCGTCGAGTCTTTCGGCGACCTGTTCGTAGCTGCCGACCAGTCCGAACGCTGGTCCGCCGCGGATGAGGCTGAAGCCACACCACACGTTGGGCTGCACTTCCAGATCTCGGTAACCGGTGATGTGTTCGGGCACCCACCCCTTGATGCGGGCGGCGCCCACCGAATCACCCTGCGCTGCGCGGTCGGCGGCCCCCTTGTCGACGAAAGCCCAGCCTTTCTCGATCTCGGCCCACGCGGCTTCTTCGGTGTGCCGGGCAACGACGTCGATGCGTACGGCGAACTTCGGGGTGCGTCCCAGCTTGGCCGAGTTCTCCCGCACGCCGTCGATCTTGGCTCTCAGATCGGCGTACGGCTCCAGCCAGGAAAGGTAGTAATCGGAGTGCAGTCCGGCGGCGGCGACGGCTGCTGCCGAAGATCCGGAGAAGTACACCTCGGGAAACGGCTGGCCGGCAAGTCCGGGTGGCAGTGCAGCGCCGTGGGTTTGGAAGAAGCGACCGTCGAAGTCGAAAGGTTCGCCGTCCCACACACCCTTGAGGACATCGAGGAACTCGGATGTCCTGGTGTAGCGATCGTCGTGGTCGACTTTGTCGCCCCACCACAGCTGAGGCGCGCCGCCTCCACCACTGATGATGTTGTAAACCAGACGTCCGCCAGTTGCTCGCTGCAGACTCGCCGACATCCGCGCGGCCTGCACCGGGTGAAGGAACCCTGGTTGGAACGCGACCATGAAACGGTACGTGGTGGTCTCGGCGGCCAACGCTCCTGCGGTCGCCCACGGATCCTCGGTCATCGGGAAGGACGGCAGCAGTCCACCGAGGAAGCCGGCAGACTCGGAAGCCTTTGCCACTGCGGCCATGTGGTCGATGTAGCTGTATCCGTCCAACTCGCCGCCGCGGATCGCGGGAGCGATGTTGCCCGGCCCGTATCCACCGGCATCGCCGCGGTTGTAGCGACGCGGAGTACGCAGCGACGCGTGGTCGCCTTCCATCCCGATCCGCCAATAGAAATCGATGCTCATGCGGTGGCCTTCTCTTCTGTGGTGGCCTTCTCTTCCTTGCGGATCCGACCCTCGGGATCGACCAGGTGCAGGAGATGCTCGCCCGCCCGGTGCAGCTCTTCGATGTGTGGCCGACCGGACAGGACGAAACCGTCCACGCCGAGATCGCGATACGACGACAATCGCTGCGCCACTTCCTCGTAGCTTCCGACGAGGCCGATACTGTGCTCGTAGCCGATGCGGTCGAATCCGGACCACAGGATGCCGCCCCGGTCGATCTCGAGTGCAGCGGAATCGGATTCTCTCAGTTGCCGTTCGACGCGAGCCCAGGCTTCGTCGGCTGTCTCCCTCGCGATGATCGGGATGCGCAGGACCTTCTCGACGGTCCTGCCGAGTTCGGATGCTCGGTCGTCGAGGGTGGTGATCCGTGTCGACAACTCGTCACCGGCAAGGGTGAACTGATGGACATCGGCATGGTGGGCCGAGAGTTCCAGAGCTTCCGGTGAGTCTCCGGTCAGATGTACTCGGGGAAAACGGAGTCCCGACAAGATGCCTCGGAATCCGCCGCCGAGTACGTCGTAGTACTCGCCGTCGAAGTCGTAACCCGTGCCGCCGAATCCGCCGGGGAGAATCTGTTCCTCGTTCCACACACCGCGTGCGACGGTCAGGAACTCCGCGGCGCGCGCGTAGCGGTCGGCTCCTCGAACCACGTCTCCGCGAGCAGCGGCGTCTTCGGGGTCCGTCTCTACCTTCACTCGCCATTCGAGACGACCTGCCGACAGGCGCTGAAGTGTGGCCGACATTTTGGCGGCGTAGACGGGGGTCCCGAAAGTGGGGTGAAACTCCACGACCACTCGCGAATGACGCGTCTGACGTAGGGCGGCGGCAGCAACGATCCAGGATTCTTCGCCATTCGGATCGTACGGTGCGACAACGCCGTCGACGCCCGACAGTTCGGCTGCGAGAACGATCTGTGCCAATTCGTCGAAGGGCCCGAAGTTTCCGGGGCGAACATCGGTCGCGACGGTAGTCGGTCGCTGTGGCCCGAAGCCGCCGCGACTGTTCAGCGCGGCCACTGCCCGGCGTCCGTCACCGCGCGAGGGCAGCTCCCAGTAGACGTCCGTCATTCTTCTGTGCCCTTCTGCGCGGCGACAAGTGCGCGTGCCTGTTCCAGTGGTTCGTGCGCCACCCAGGACCGCAGGTCGAAGTCGGCGGCAAGGAAGCCGTGCGCATACAGGAATTGTTTCTGCACGCCGAGCAGGTCCACACGCTCGTCCGACAGGCTCAAATGCAGTCCGGTGTGGAAGTTCTCGCCGTAGGCTGCCACCACACCTTCGGGCCCGGACTGTGTTTCGGTCTGCAGCACGGCTCGGACCTCGTCGATGTTGGCTGCGGCCCAGTCCGCTGCTCTCAGGCTCTCGGCGAGGAAACCGACGACGATGTCCGGGCGCTGTTCGAGTAGGTCGGCATGAACCGTGATCGGTCGTGGGGTGCCGTTGTTCACGCGATCACGGAGGGATGCAGTGGAATCGAGATCGACGGCCACGGCGAGGCCGTGTTCGCGGGCAACTTCCTGGGCGCGGGCGCCCTTGACGTAGATGGCATCGACGTCGCCGCGGAGCAGGGATTCGACACCCCACGTCGTGTTGCGGGTGGACGAGGCGGTGCGGACCTCGGGGGCTGCGGTCGTCGCAACCTCGACGAGGGTGACGTCGGCAAAACTCAACTCGCCCAGTCGAAGTGCGGAGGCGAAGCCGTGCAGGGCCATGGCGCGAGGAAAGCTCCTGGCCTGATCCGCAGCCCAGGCCGGGATTCCGATCCGAGCGCCGGCCAGAAGACCTGCTTCTCGGATGTCGGAGTCTCCGCGCACCAGGATCGCCTGGGCCTCGTCGATCCAGGTGAGCCCGATGAGCCGCGTCGGAGAACCACTGGCACGCGCGGCCAGTGCGGGGACGTTGCCGCCCTCGCGAATGAGTCCGGAGAGGTGGTGATCGAAATGGCGCACTGCCAATTCCGGTCCGGCATCTTGCAGTACGCCGAAACGCACTCCGGATTCGTTTGCCGTCCGGTCGAGCCAACCGAGACTGTTGGCGAGACCGCTGGCGGTGGGAACGGGGCAGCGGGTGTACCAGAGTGTGTCGATTGCGGAATCAGCGATCAATGTCATGACTGTCCTGTCCGTCGGGGAAGGTGCGGCCGACACCGAGTTCCTTCAGGAAACTCGCTCGGTAGCGCAAAGATTCGGGATCGTTCCGATCGCGGGGGCGTGGCAGGTCGATGTCGACGTCCACGGCAAACCCGCCCTTGTCGAGGATGAGCACGCGGTCGGCAAGTCGTACGGCTTCGTCGACGTCGTGCGTGACGAGTAGTACAGCCGGACGGTGGCGGGCGACCAGATCGCCTACCAAGTCTTGCATTTGGAGCCTGGTCAAAGCGTCGAGGGCCGCGAACGGTTCGTCGAGCAGTAATAGTTCAGGTTCGCGAACGAGAGCGCGAGCCAATGCGACGCGTTGGGCCTCGCCGCCGGAGAGGGTGGCCGGCCAGGCACGGTGCTTGTCCGCGAGGTTGACCTCGGAGAGTGCGTTGCGTGCATTGTCGGTCACCTGACGTGACCGCTTCTGTCCGACTGTGACATTAGCCAGAACTCGCTTCGACGGGATCAATCGCGGTTCCTGGTAGACGACCGTGCGGTCGCGCGGAACCAGCACCTCGCCGCTGTCCGGTGCTTCCAAACCGGAGAGCACTCGCAACAGGGTCGTCTTGCCGGTGCCGCTGGGGCCGAGGAGAACGACGAACTCTCCGCGTGTGATCTCGAGGTCGATACCACCCAGAACAGTCTTGTCACCGAACGACTTCCGCACTCCGGTGAGTGAGACTGCCACTGGTGATCCGGCTCGTCGTTCGGCCGCAGTGGTGCCGGTCCGCTCACGCGTTGCCAACGGCGGGAGAGGTGCTTCGGTGGTCGGCAGCGAGCCGACGGTCGTGTTCGTCATCGCGCCACCGACAATCTCCGCCACGGCATGGAGTACCGCTCGATCAGCCTGACGACGGCGTCGAAGATGAGACCCAGCGCCGCGTACATGACGATGCACAGAACCATGTAATCGGTGCGGTTGTATTCCTGCGCCAGAGTGACCAGGTATCCGATGCCCTCACGTGTGCCGACCTGCTCGGCGGCGATCAATCCGGTGATGCTGAGCGACAGGCAGATTCGAAGCCCCATCAGAACACCGGGGAGGGCGGTCGGAAGAATCGCTCCGAACACCAGTCGCCAACCTGTCAGTCCGAAACCCTGTGCCGCTTCCACCATCTTGCGATCGACCCCGCGCACTCCCAGGTAGGTGTACGCGTACATGGGGGCGACGGTCGCGACCGCGATCAGGACCACCTTGAAAGTTTCGTCGATACCGAACCAGGCGATGAACAGCGGAACGAGCGCGAGGAACGGAACCGCGCGATTGATCTGCATGGTCGAGTCGATCAGTTCTTCACCGAGCGAGGAGAGACCGGAGAGAACCCCGAGCACCAATCCGACGATCACACCGACCGAAACACCGAGTGCAGCACGTTGAAGCGACGCGAGACCGAAGTCGACCAACTGACCCGACTGGTACAGCTCGGCGAATGCCGTCCACACCGCCGGAGGTCCGGCCAGGATCTCTTCGCGGATCAGTCCGGTAGCGGATCCGATCCACCATCCGGCAACCAGCAGCGCGGGCACGAGGAAGCGGAGGGGGATCGAGACCCACTTGGGCCTGCTGCGATTGCGCCGGTAGCGGGGCGTTTCGAGTTGCGGATGTTCCACTGACGGCGACGCCGTTCGTGCGGGGCGGGTCAGCGTCACCATCGGGTCACTTCCCCTCGGTGGTGGGCGCTGCCGCTGCCGAACCTGCCACAGCACCCTGGAGGTCGAAGATCACGTCGCTGCCCTTGAGGGGCTGCTGGATCACCTTGTTCTCGGCGAACAGCGTGGAGATCGATTCGAGGTCGGTGGCATCCGCTGCGGTCGGATAGCGGAAGTTGGTGATCTGGCCGCCCAGGGTGATCGCGTCGTCGAGCCGCTGTCCGGAGAGTGCACGCGGACCGGTCTGTTCGAAGACGTTCTCGAAGGCTGCTGGGTCGGCCTGCTGCTTCGCGGTGAGTTCCTGGGTGACCTCGAGGAACTTCTGGACCACCTCGGGATGCGCTTCGAGTACTGCGGTGCGGCCGGCGATGATGGTGCTGTCCACGGAGTCGATGCTCGCCTCGGTTGCGATCTCGACCGCGCCCTTGGCCTTCGCCTCCTGATATGGAATCAGGAAGGATGCCCACGCGTCGACCTGCCCGGTGGAGAACGCCGACGCCGCGTCAGCCTGTTGCAGCGGAACACGTTCGACGGAATCGATCGGCACTCCGGCCTGCGTCAGGGCCTTGAGCGTGATGTACTCGCCCTTACCTGCAGGGTTGACGGCGATGCGCTTGCCGGCCAGATCTGCGACGGTCTTGATTCCGGATTCCGGAGTGGCGATGATGCCGGCCTGGTCCTTGTTGTACGGGTCGGACGTGGCGAAGATGCGGACACCCACGTCCTTCGACAGTGCGCCGACGACGGGACTGTATGCGCCGGTTTGGATGTCGAGTTCTCCGCTGTTGAACAGTTTGAGGTTGGAGCTGAATCCCGGTGTGGTCTTGACCCATTCGATCTTTGCGCCCAGCGGTGCCAGCGCCTCGTCGTAGGTTCCGTCACGCTTGCCGACGGCGATGGCACCGGAGTTTCCGGGATCGAAGACTTTGAGCGTGAAGTCGGCGCTGGAATTGCCTGCGGCGCTGTCGGAATCGGAAGACCCACACGCCACCGCCAACCCGGCCAGCGGGATCATGGCGAGCGCAGCGGCAGCTCGTGGCAGTCGGCGGAAGCGGGACATGTATGTGGCTCCTTCAGGCGTTGATTCGTCAGAACTGACGACGATGACGCTATTGGGTGCCTGTCCGTTTTACCCCCGTTTGTTTTCTGGAGATTGGAAATCTTGACAACATCGGAAGTCTGTTCATCTGGGCTTTTATGGACCGTCGTCTGGTTCCTTTCCACCTGATGGAAAGGATGGCCGGACTGCTGGGTCCGTGTTAGCGTCCGATTCTCAGGTCGATCAGGCCACAGCGAAAGGATCGTTCGTGACGGACGCACGCGGCGCGGGAGTTCAGACGGTAACCCGTGCCCTGACCATGCTCACATGTTTTCGCAGTGGCGAAGAACTGGGAGTCTCGGAAGTTGCGCGGCGACAAGAGCTTGCGGTCAGCACCACGCATCGATTGCTGCAGTCGCTCGTCGACGCGGGGTTCCTCGAGAAGGACGACGCAACCAGTCGGTATCGCATCGGCGCGGCGCTGGCGGCATACGGACAGGTCTCCTACCGGCAGCATCGGATCTATCTGTCCGAGCCCTATTTGGAGCAATTGGCCGCGACGACAGGAGCATCCGCCTCCCTGGCAGTGCGAAGCGGAAGTGAGGTGGTGTTGCTCGGATTCAGCCGATGGCGCGAGGCCGACGGGCACGTGCTCCAGGGTGTCCGCCTTCCCTTGCATGCGAGCGCACTGGGGAAAGCCTTTCTGGCTTGGTCCGATGTCGACGATTCCGAGCTCGCTGCGCTGCCACGTGAAGCGACCACTCAGCGTGCGATCACCGATGTTGCCGGTATCCGCCGGGAATTGGAACTGACTCGTGAGCGAGGATACGGATTCAACGACGAGGAGTTGACCCCGGATTACCGAACGATCGGAATTCCGATCATCGATGGATCCGGCACTGTGCGTTACGCTCTCGGGCTTCGTGGTCCGGTCGAGCTGATGATCGACGAACGGATTCCGTTCCTCGCCGACCTTGCCAAGGTGACTGCGCGACAGATCGGTGAAGTGCTTCTCTGAACTGGCGTGAAGCGCTTGTGGCAGATCCGGCCGAACGTGATTACCGTTGAAGTCGAGGGCGCGATCGCACAATGGCTACGCGACGTGACCGCGTCCTCGCGAGCGTGGAGACGAGTGATGACGACGATCGGTGTCGTTGCCCTGCTGCTGGGCGTCCTGTTGATCGTGGTCGAGGCGCATGCCCCAACCGCGGGGGTGCTCGGTGTGCTTGGAGCACTCATGATCGGTGCCGGCGTCTGGATGCTTTTCACATCCGACGGTATCGGCCAATTGATCGCGATCCCGGTGACGGCGGGAGTCGCGGTAGTCGGCCTGGGCGTGGTGGCGGTAGCGAGTCGAAAAGCGCTTACCGCGCGCCGCGCTCCCGTGCGTACGGGGACGGAATCTCTTGTCGGTTCCGACGCGACCGTTCGCAGTTGGACCGGCGCGCAGGGTCAGGTCGAGCTTGACGGCGGATTATGGAGTGCTCGAATGGAATTCGGGTACGACGACTCCGTGCCTGCCGTGGGCGAATTCGTCGTCGTAGAGCAGGTACGAGGCCTGACTCTGAAAGTGCGCCGTCGTGAACCGTGGGAGCTGCCGCTATGACCACCGTGCTTGTCATGTTGTCCGTGTTTGTCGTGCTGATTGCAGTCCTTGTGGGAATGTCGGTGAGAGTTCTGCGCGAGTACGAGCGCGCGGTGGTGTTCCGCCTCGGCCGATTGATCACCTTGAAAGGCCCAGGCCTGGTGATTCTGGTGCCGGCGATCGATCGCATGGAACGGGTCAGTCTGCGAACCGTCACGCTGAAAATACCGGTCCAAGAAGTGATTACCCGCGACAATGTTCCTGTGAAGGTCACCGCCGTCACGTACTTTCGGGTCGTCGACGCTGACCGTTCGATAGTCGAAGTCGAGGACTTTCTGGCCGCCACCTCGCAGATCGCCCAGACCACACTGCGCTCCATCCTCGGTAAAGCTGAGCTGGACTCGCTGCTATCCGAACGGGAACGCCTCAACGAGGATCTGCAGAAAGTCATCGACCAGCAGACCGAACCGTGGGGCGTCAAGGTCACGACCGTCGAGATCAAGGACGTCGAGATTCCAGCCAACATGCAGCGCGCCATCGCCAGGCAAGCAGAGGCCGAACGTGAACGTCGAGCCAAGATCATCAACGCCGACGCAGAGTTTCAGGCTTCGGCCAAGCTCGCCGAGGCGGCCGAGGTAATCAGCCGCAATCCGACCACCCTGCAATTGCGATATCTGCAGACACTTCACGAGATCGGTAGCGAGAACAACTCCACCGTTGTCTTCCCCTTGCCGCTGGATCTTGTCCGGCCCTTCATGGGCGGTCAAGCGGAGGTCTCCACAGCCACCCAAGAACATGCCCGTTCTGTCTGGAATGCGAAAGTTGTTGACTAGCAGCTAGTTTCATCTCGTTTTCTCTTGTGTTCGAAACTCTGTTCGAATATGATTGCTTCATGGACAGTTGGGATGCGTGGCAGCTGGATGGTGAGGGCCTCAGGGGTGAGGTTCTGGATCTGGTGCGTGCCCGGCACGAGTTGCAGTCGCGGTTGGTGTTGTTGATCGTGGAGATGTTTTCCCGGGAGGTTCTCGGGGGGAAGGGTTTTCGGGCGATCGCGCAGTGGTTGCATGGTTCGACGAATTTGGAGATCGGTGAGTGCAGTCTGCTGGTCGGGTTGGCGCGGTTGTTGATGCTCGAACCTGTGGTGGCGGATGCGTTTCACCGCGGTGATGTGGATGCGTTGAAAGCGCGTCAGGTGGCGTCGTTTTGTCAGCATCCGCCGAAGAACATGACCCTGGCGGATGTGGACAAGGCCCGGGGGATTTTGTTGTCGTTGGCGTCGAAGAACATTGCCGATTGTGATGCGGTGCGGGCGGCGATTCGGCGGATCGAGAAGCAGTACGGCAAGCGTGAGGACGGTGTTCCGGTCGGGGAGGATTCCGAACGTAACGAGTTCTACGCCTCGAAAGGCCTGTACGGGCGGGTCACGGTGAAGGGCGATCTGGATGCTGTGAACGGGGCCCGTCTGATCACGTTGTTGTCGAGCCTGTCCGCTCCGACACCGGAGAAGGACGGTGTCAAGGACACCCGCACGCCTGCATTACGGCGTGCGGACGGGTTTTGCGAGTTGTTGCGCCGGTACGAGCGGGCGGGGTTGGGTCCGATCGAGGGCGGCGTGAAACCACACATCACGGTCACCGCGTCCGCGAAAGACATGACGGACCTTAAAGTTCTGAAAGACCTGTTGCCGTCCACGGAGGAACTCGGGTTTGCGTGGACGGATTGGGTGGGTCCGATCAGTATCGATACCGCACGGATGCTGGCGTGCGACTGCACCGTCACCCGGATCCTCCTGGATGAGAATGGTGTTCCGCTCGACTGCGGTAAGGAAGCGAGAACCGCGACGGTGCCGCAGAGGCGGGCGTTGGCGGTTCGGGATGGTGGGTGTGCGTTTCCGGGGTGTGGGACGCCGTCGGGGTGGTGCGATGCTCATCATATTGTTCACTGGGGTGATGGTGGCCCAACAGATCTCGACAATCTGATCTTGTTGTGCGGTCATCATCATCGGACACTGCACCACACCGAATGGCGTGTCGAGATCGGCCCGGATCGGAAGTCGGTGTTCTATCCACCGATGTCGGTTGATCCGCACCAGCATCCGATCGGCGGGAACAGCCCGCCCACAGCAGCCTGAACGGGCGCAACTGAATACGTACACACCGGGGCATAGCCATGCCCCGGTGCGAGCTGCGTTTGTCGGAGTCGCGTGTGCGGTCAGAGCATCGTCGAGATATGGTCCGGAAGCGCGACACCGGAGTCGAGATCCTCGGACGGGATCGGTTCACCGAAGTGCGTAGCTGCAGGAACTACTCCAGCCCAGACGGTTTCGACACCGATGTCGGCGGCATCGTCGCCGGGACCGCCGGTGCGGGCCTTGACGGAAGCCTCGTACAACGGCAGTGCAAGAACGATGGTTGCCGCCATTTCCTTGCGCGTGTGATCCCGCAAGTGTTGGGAACGTCCGGGAACCACCTGGTCGACGATCAGATTCAAAGCCTTCACTCGCTCGTCGCATTCGGTCACGACTCGAGGTGATCCGATGATGACGCCGCTGCGGTAGTTCATCGAGTGGTGGAAGCCCGACCGAGCCAACACGAGCCCGTCGAGGATCGTGATGGTGATGCAGATTTCGCTGTCCGGAGCCAAGCTTCGCGAGGCCACCGAGCCGTGAACATAAATAGACCCGCCGCGGTCAGGGCCGTCGAGGTCGAACCCGTACGCGGTGGGAAACACCATGGGAACTCCGCCGACGTTCACGCCCATGTGGCACAGCTTCGCGGACTGCAAGACGTCGACGAGTGCCGCGCGTTCTGCGACGCCGTGGTGGCGGGCGCGCTTGTGCGTCGTACGTGCTGTCGGAGACAGCGGAATAGGTGCAGTGGGGGCAGGAGCAGGGGCAGCAAAGACAACGGAATCTGTCATGCAGACAATGCTGGTGGCAAAGTGGCTTCAAGTCATGGTCCAATCAGTGGAGACTTCGATAGGCCACTTCGATGTGCCACTTCCGAGAGGGTTCTGAATGTTTCTTCCTTCGGCGGTAGCCGTCGTCCTCGACCGGACAGATCGGCGGGCGCTCCCGATCCAGATTGCCGACCACCTCAGAGCGGATATCCGCAGTGGTAAGGCGGCAGTGGGACTGAGGTTGCCCAGTTCCCGGAAGCTGGCGGCGGAGCTCGAGGTGGCGCGGGGCGTCGTGGAACGGGCGTATGAGCAGTTGATTGCCGAGGGTTGGCTTGTCGCTGTGCACGGCTCGGGCACCTTCGTTGCCGAGGCGCCCTCTCCCGCGGTCACTCCCACGACTACACCGAAGAAGACCGCCGACAAGATGTCACCCAGGGTGCAGCTCCGGCCAGGCGTGCCGTGGACGCCGCCGCGTGCATCGGCAGCGTGGCGGCGGGCGTGGCGTGATGTCGGGTCCAAACCGCCACCATTCGAGGATCCCGATCCTGCGGGTGACTACGAATTGCGTTCGGCACTATCGGAATTGCTGGCAAGAGCCCGCGGAATGTCGGTTGAACCCGAGAGAATCCTGATCACCTCAGGTGCCACGCATGGTCTCGGCCTCGCCCTGTCGGCTCTGCGTACCCGTGGTGCTGTTCTGGCGATGGAAGATCCCGGATACCGGTATGCGTCCTCGGCCGCAACAGCCTGTGGATGGTCGCTGCTCGACGTGCCCGTCGACGCTCATGGTCTCTGTGTCGACCAACTCGAAACGGCGTCGGAGAGCGTCCGCGGTGTGTATGTGACACCGTCCCATCAGTATCCGACAGGTGGGCTGCTTCCGGTAGGTCGGCGCAACCAGTTGATCGAGTTCGCCCGCGCCCGCGACGTAGTCCTGTTCGAGGACGATTACGACTCCGAATTCCGTTACGACGTAGCGCCTTTACCTGCGCTTGCCCAGTTGGCTCCTGATCGGGTGGTGTATCTCGGAACGGTTGCCAAAACGCTCGGCGCCGGAATTCGATTGGGCTGGTTGGTAGCTCCCCTCGACCTGGTCGACCGCATAGCATTACACCGCAAGCGAATCGGCGACTTCCCGTCGGTTCCGCTGCAGCAAGCACTCCTGTCCCTGCTCCGTGACGGCGAATGGGATCGGGCGGTACGTACCGCCCGGCGCAGGTACCGCGAGCGCGATCGGGCGCTCGAGGACGCGCTGTCATCGTTCGGTGAACTGCGCGGACTCGGCGCCGGCATGCACACGACGCTCATGCTCGACGCGGATCTGGCAGCGACCGTCGCTCGCGAGGCACTCCTGCACGGCGTCGAAGTGCCCACCCTGGTCGAGTCCACCCGAACGCACGGAGACCCCGGTGGATTGGTCATCGGCTACGGGCGAGTGGAATCCGCAGACCTCGAATATGCGCTCGAGGTGATAGCCGAGTGCCTCGCACGTCACAGCGCGTGAAGTCTCGTTGATCGGGAGTGCGGCAACGGATGGGCGTGGTCCAGTTCTAGCGTCTGCTCGTGACGATCCGAAGCCAGACCTTTCCGCACCTGCTCGCACCAGGCACCATCGGCCCGATGACCGTGCCCAATCGCGTGGTTCTCCCTGCGATGGACATGAACCTGTGTGAAGACGGGGAAATCGAAAAGGGCGACATCGACCACTTCGTGGCTCGTGCGGCCGGTGGAACGGGTCTGATCATCACCGGTTGCTGCGCTGTTGCGTACCCGCTGGGCTGCACCAGCCGCAAGGAACCGGGGCTCTCCGAAGACCGGTTCATCCCCGGACTCAAAGCGCTGGCAGACGCGGTGCACGACGCAGGCAGCAAGCTCTGTGTGCAGATGACACACCACGGCAAGGTGGCGCGCATCGATACCCTCGACGGCCGACCGCAGCTGGTCCCGTCCACACCGAAGCCGCCGGGTGACATGAGTGCGATGGCCGACTGCACGCCCGAGGAACTGGGCAAGATGGCTGCCATCAACGAGGGCAAGAGGGCGACCTACCACGAGGCCACCAAGGAAGATCTTGATTGGCTCGTCCGCATGTTCGCCGAGGCTGCCGGACGGGTGAAAGCGGCCGGCGGCGACGCCGTCGAGATTCACTGTGCCCACAACTACGTCCTCGGAGCGTTCCTGAGTCGCTACACGAATCAGCGCAGCGATGAGTACGGAGGTTCCATGGAGAACCGTGCACGCCTGGCTTGTGAGGTCATTCGGGCGGTCAAGGAGGAGGTCGGCGGTGCGCTTGCCGTCATCGTGCGTCTGGCCGGTCAAGAGTACGGCGAAACCGACGGGCTGACCGTCGACGAGGCTGCTGCGGCCGCCAAGATGTTCGAAGAGGCCGGCGCTGACGCCATTCACGTCACCGGTACCGCGCTGAATGCTTTTGCCAACTTCACCGACGGCCCCCTGCCCGACAAGGTCGGCTACTACACGGACAATGCAACGCGAATCAAGCAGGCGATATCGATCCCCGTGATCACGGTCGGACGTATGCTCCCAGAGGTCGGCGAGAAGATGATCGCGGAAGGTCGCACGGACTTCGCCGCGATGGGCCGCCAGCTCCTGGCCGATCCACAGTTGGTGAACAAACTCAAAGACGGTGTACCCGAGCGGGTTCGGCCTTGCATCAATTGCTACGTCTGCGTGCAGGAGAACTTCTGGGACGAGACCCCGCTGTGCGCGGTGAACCCTGCCCTGGGCAACGAAGCGCTGCTCCCCTTCGTTCGGACCAGCACTCCGAAACACGTTGTTGTGGTCGGAGCGGGCCCCGGTGGTCTCGAAACGGCTCGCGTGGCCGCTGAACGTGGGCACCGAGTCACGGTGTTGGACAAATCCGATCGCCTCGGCGGCACCCTGTGGTTCTCGAGCCTCACTACCCCGGACAACGGGCGTCTGCTCAGCTGGTTGAAAGTGGAGATCGAGCGTCTCGGTGTCGATGTTCGACTGAAGACCGAAGCCTCGGTTGCTTCGATCCGGGCACTGAACCCCGACGCCGTAGTCGTGGCCACCGGTGCAGTTCGTGAGCGGCCTAGTGTTCCGGGCGGCGACTTGCCGCACGTGCACACCGGTGATTCGTTGCGCGCGTTGATGACCGGCGCTGGAGACGTCTCTCAGGTGCCGCCGTTCCTGCGGACGATGGCCAAGTTGGGCAAGCTGTCCGGTATCACCAAGAGCCCCGCGGCGATCCGAGCTGTGACTCGCAAGTTCCTGCCCATGGGTAAGGACGTTGTCGTGATCGGTGGTTCGCTTGTCGGACTCGAGCTTGCGGAGTTCCTGGCCGAGCGAGGTCGTAATGTGACGCTGATCGAAGAAGGCCAGCAGTTGGGTATTCCGATGGCGATGCCGCGCCGCTGGACGGCTGTGCGCCACGCCAAGCATGTCGGTGTGGACATTCACCGCAATTCAACGGTGCAGCGAATCACCAAGGAGCACGTCGAATTCCGTTCCGGTGACAAGACACTGACCGCTCCAGCCGACATGGTTGTCGTCGCCTCGGGGGTGTCAGCGCAAGCGCCGCTGGCCGACGCTCTGATCGGCGTCGTCTCCGACGTGCACGTGGTCGGTGACGCGGTGAACGTCGACTACATCGAAGGTGCGATGCACACGGCGTGGAAAGTTGCGATGGATCTTTGACCCATCCCCTAGGTAGCGCTTTGTGCCGCAACGATGTCCGGCCACCATCGGGCCGCGACATCGGGGTGCGCGCGTAGTCGACTCTTGAGGGCGTTCGCCCCGTAGGAATCGTGGATCGGGTTGTTCGCGTCCACGGTGACGCCGGTGGCGCGCGCCGCCAGCTCGGGCGGTAGGTCGAACTCCGGGATCTGCGCTGCGTAGTTCGGGTTGAAGAAGAACGGCACCGAGATACGTTCACCGTCACCTTCGGGTGAAACTACCCGGTGCACAGTCGCTTTCAAGTAGCCGCCGGTAGCGACCTCGAGAAGTTCGCCGATGTTGACCACCAGCGCCCCGTCGATCGGCGGGGCGTCGATCCAGTCGCCGTCGTGCTCGACCTGCAGACCGCCCTTGCCCGGTTCGACATAGAGCAGTGTCAGTACACCCGCGTCCTTGTGCCCGCCGACGCCCTGGGAGCCGGCACCTTTCGGGCGGCCCGGGTAACGCACCACCTTGATGAGGATCGACGGATCGTGAGCGAACGCGTCGTCGAAGATGTTCGCATCCTGGCCCAGGGCTACCGCCCATTCGCGTAAGAGGCTCAATGCGATCGAGGTGAGTGTGTCGTTCCACTCGGTGATGACGTCGCGAAGTTCGGGAAGGGCGTCGGGCCACTGGTTGGGGCCCTGCAGGATCTCCCAGGCCGGTGAGGTGTCGGTGCGCTCGGCCGCGGGCTGTTCGGCGCCGATGTCGATCTGCTCGCGCCAGTCCTGCTTGCCTTCGGTCAGTTCGCCGCCGAGCCTGGTGTACCCACGGAAGTGCGGGCTGCGGACGTTCTCGATCGCGAGCTTCTCGGCAGTGGGAAGCGCGAAGAACTCGCGGGCGACGTCGAGGAGGCGTCGCTGCAATTCGTCGGGAATTCCGTGGCCGACCAGGTAGAAGAATCCGACCTCGTGGGTGGCCTCGCGGAGCTGAGTGCGGAACTGCTCGGCGGTGTCGGGGTTCTGCGCAAGCGACAGATCGAGCACTGGCAGCGACGTAATCGACATGGGGTCCTCGATCCGTGTGATGGTTCTGATGTCCATCATTCCACGCTGATCGGCACCCGGACCCGCGCAGCGATTCGGCAGCCGCAGGCGTGATTACCCGCGCGGATGCGGAAACACCCTGCGGATAACAGAATCGGGGCCTTGCGCCGTTGGCGCAAGACCCCGAATCAGCGTGAACCTAAATCAGGCCTCGTCGGCCCGGCGTCTAGCTACGCCTCATCGGCTCCGATGATGAACGCTTCGAGCTCGATGCGAGCCTTGTCGTCGGCCATCTGGACCGGCGGGGACTTCATCAGGTAAGCGGAAGCCGGGTAAACCGGTCCACCGATGCCGCGGTCCTTGGCGATCTTGGCTGCGCGGACGGCGTCGATGATGATGCCGGCAGAGTTGGGCGAATCCCAGACCTCGAGCTTGTACTCCAGGTTCAGGGGAGCGTCACCGAAGGCGCGGCCTTCGAGGCGGACGTATGCCCACTTACGGTCGTCGAGCCACTCCACGTAGTCCGAGGGACCGATGTGGACGTTGCGGTCGTGAACCTTGCCGGCAAGTGCGCCGGTCAGGTTGGACGTCACGGCCTGGGTCTTGGAAACCTTCTTGGACTCCAGGCGATCACGCTCGAGCATGTTCTTGAAGTCCATGTTTCCACCGACGTTGAGCTGGTAGGTGCGGTCCAGCACGACGCCGCGGTCTTCGAACAGCTTCGCCATCACGCGGTGGGTGATGGTGGCGCCGACCTGGCTCTTGATGTCGTCGCCGACGATCGGGACGCCGGCGTCCTTGAACTTGGCAGCCCACTCCGGGTCGGAAGCGATGAAGACGGGCAGGGCGTTGACGAATGCAACGCCTGCGTCGATCGCGCACTGTGCGTAGAACTTGTCAGCGTCGTCGGAACCGACGGGCAGGTAGGAGACGAGGACGTCGACCTGAGCGTCCTTGAGTGCCTTGACGACGTCGACGGGCTCGGCGTCGGACAGCTCGATGGTCTCGGCGTAGTACTTGCCGATGCCGTCGAGGGTCGGGCCACGCTGAACGGGAACGTCCAGGGGCGGGACGTCGGCGATCTTGATGGTGTTGTTCTCGCTCGCGAGGATCGCCTCGGAGAGGTCGAAGCCGACCTTCTTGGCGTCGACGTCGAACGCAGCGACGAACTGCACGTCGCGGACGTGGTACTTGCCGAACTTGACGTGCATGAGGCCGGGGACCGTCTGGGTCTCGTCGGCATCCTTGTAGTAGTGGACGCCCTGAACCAGGGACGAGGCGCAGTTACCCACGCCCACAATGGCTACGCGCACCGCGGTGCTGTTCTCACCCATGGTCGGGTTCTCCTTCTTTCCGGGATGTTCCTGTTGTCGATTGCTCGGCTGCGATCAATTCGTTGAGCCAACGCACTTCGCGTTCACTCGATTCGAGTCCGAGCTGATGGAGCTGACGGGTATAGCGGTCCAGCGATCCGCTGGCCCGACCGACGGCCTCGCGGAGCCCCTCACGGCGCTCCTCGACCTGGCGTCGCCTGCCTTCGAGGATCCGCATCCGCGCTTCTGCGGGGGTGCGGCTGAAGAAGGCGAGGTGAACGCCGAAACCGTCGTCGGTGTAGTTCTGCGGCCCGGTGTCGGCGACCAGTTCGGTGAACCGTTGCCGACCTGCCGGAGTGAGCTGGTAGACGCGACGCGCCCGACGCTTGAGCGTGCCGGTGGCAGTGTCGACGTCTTCCGAGATCAATCCGTCGGCTTGCATGCGCCGCAGTGCCGGGTACAGCGATCCGTACGAGAACGCGCGGAATGCGCCGAGCAGACCAGTGAGCCGCTTACGCAGCTCGTATCCGTGCATCGGTGACTCGAGGAGCAGCCCGAGGATTGCGAGTTCGAGCAACTGACAAACCTCCCGAGTCGTTGAACCTAACCGCTTGATGCGATAACCAACTATATCGCGCCGATATATAAAACCACACTGCGGCCCGATACGTGTACCAAGGTGTCACGGCTAGATCAGGGGGTGAACGGGTAGATCGACATGATTTCCCCGTCGAGGCCAGCGGTCAGGTACCCGCTTTCGTCGAGGTCGTTGCCGACGTGGATCTCGATGGTCGGCACGGTTTCGGTGCTTCCGACAGAGACGTACCGAGTGGTCGGATTTTGCACCGACGTTGTGGTTCCGGCGCCGTCGAGCAGGGCGATCACGATGCGAGGATCGAGCTGTGTGACGTCGATCTGTGTCACGTCGGGTTCGCGCGATCCTCCCGAAGTCGTGTCCTCGAGGTCGCCTCGGTAGTAACTGTCGAGGCTCTTGCGCTGCGCAGCAGGATCGGCGCGCGTTACGCGTGCATAAGTGGGATAGATGGTCATCTCGTCGACCAGTCCGCTGCCGTACTGCGTTTCGATGGCACGGAACATCGCCCCCAGGCCGTCGACGGTGTGCAACTGTGGCTCGGGGCTGGAGAAGATCGTGACGTCCGACGCCACATATTTGATTCCGAAGCCGATTGCCGACACCAGTGACAGAGCGATGATCACAAGGGCGATCAAACGCGTGTCGAGCGAAGGTTCTTTCCGGAGAACAGGCAGAGACGCTTCGGTCTGCAGATCGGACGTCAAATCTTCGAGATCGCCGAGAGTGACAGCCACCGCGGCGAGTTCGGTCAATTCGTCGTGCTCGGTCGCCGTGAGTTGCCCGTCGGCGAAGGCGGAGTCCAGCACTGCGCAGGTAGCCTCGCGATCGGCATTGCGAGCGCGGGTGGTCCTGGTCAGATCGTTCGGCATGTCCGGGCCTATCGAGGAGTGAAGGGAGACAAGCGGATCGGGCGTCCGTCAGGCGTCAGGTCCATCCACCCGCTCGCGCCGAGGTTGTTGCTCACGTAGATGGAGACGCGTGGATCATCGCTCGACGAACTCATGCTGATGTGTGTGATCTCGGCGTCGGGGACGTTGAGATTTGCGGACACTCCTGCCAGATATCCGGCGAGTTTGTCGATGTCGACGGCAGCGAGGTCGAAGGTGGCAGTGCTGGCCGCTCGAGTCGACGTGCTGTCACGTGGTGTGAAACCGCCTCGAAAGTCGATGTCCTCCTCCAGATTCGGCGAGATAGCGGCGGCGCGAGTAACGCTTGCATAGCCGTCGTAGAAGTTGACGGAATCGATTATCGTCGTGCCGTACTTGGTGCTGTATTTTGTGATAAATTCCCCGATCCCGCTTGCGGTGACGGTGTTCAGTGTCGAACTCACAATGGGGGCAAGCGGTTCGACGTTTTCGGCTGCCGCCGGTGGAGGCGGTGGGGGTGAATCGTCGGCGGACAAGGTGAGGAACCCGATCAGGCCCGCGAAGACAACCGATGCGGCTGCGAGGTACCAGATCTTGTCGATACGACGAACTTTGGCAACGGCGTTGCGCAGCGTTGCTTTCTGCAGATCGCGGACCAGTAGATCGAGCTGGCCGAGGGTGGTCGCGGTCATGGCCGCAGCCGTCCGGTTGGCGTGCTCGTCGACCGTGATCTGGCCGTCGGACAGAGCCGTATCGAGAACGGCGCAGGTATCGGAACGGTCGACGTCGCGCGCACGGGTGCGCGTAGAGGTAGTAGTCGGGGACCCACTCACCGGCTCACCCTAGCTCCCGTACGGGTAGGAACGAGAGATCTCGCCCCACGGCGTGACCTCGATTCGTCCTTGGTGGCCGAGTCCGTTCTCCGCATAGATCGCGATCTCCGGGAGGCCGTAGTTCGCGTCCACGATCAAGTGCGTGATCGTGGCGTCCGAAACATTGACGTAGGCGCCGATGTTCACCATGTACGGCGCGAGCTTGTCGATCTGGATGGAACCGAGATCGAAGGTCGGCTGGCCCGTCCGCCGCGGAGTGGATGTCACTTCCCGCTCGAAGCCGTCGCGAAAACTGATGGACTCGGCGCGAGCTGGAGCGTCGGGGACCGCCCGGCTCACCAGGGAGAAGTCGCCGTGGAAGCTGGCGTCATCGATGAACATGTCGCCGAACTCGTCGCGATACTTCTCGATAAATGCGCCGATACCCTCGGGAGTCAATGTGTCGATGTGTGCGATCAGGATCGGTTCGACGGTCGGCTCCGGCACCAGGGTGGTGGTCGGCAACGGTGGCGCGAGGGAAGTAGTGCTGGCATAACTGGCGGTGATGTCTTCCGAAGGCGTCAATGGTGAGCGACTCCAGGCCACCGCGGCGACCGCGCCGACGACGATCAGAGCAGCGCCACCGATGTACACGGCCTTGCGCGTCACCGACGTCCGAGGCGCCGTTGTGGTATCGATCTTCGGCACCTGCAGATCGTTGACCAGGCGCGCGAGCTCGAGCAGGGTTTTCGCGGACCTCGCCTTTTCGGTCCGTTCGAAGTAGTCCTCCGCGCTCAACTGCCCTTCGGCGTACGCGGCGTCCAACACATTGCACGTTTCGACGCGATCAAGATCACGAGCCCGCGTCATCGGGGAACGGGAAGACTTCACAGGAAGTGATCGTAATGGCTGGTCGCCATGCGTCCGGACCGCAAAATGTGTTCATCGTGACCCTCCCGAACCGTCCGTGGCGGCACGGACGCACGTACGCTGGTCAGGTGCGGATACAGCGGCAAGTTGTGGACTACGCGCTCGCGCGTCGGTCTGTGCTGGCCGAAGTGTCTGCGGGTCGGACCGACGTCAAGCAGGTGTGTGACGCCGATCCGTACCTACTCAGAGCCGCGAAGTTCCACGGCCGGGGCAGCGACGTCGTCTGCCCCATTTGCCGCAAGGAACAGTTGACGCTCGTGTCCTGGGTGTTCGGCGACAAGCTCGGTCAGGTTTCGGGATCGGCCCGAACCTCGGACGAGCTCGCTCGGCTTGCGGAAACAGCAGAGGAGTTCACGGTGCACGTTGTAGAGGTGTGCCGTACCTGCAGTTGGAACCACTTGGTGCAGTCCTATGTGCTCGGCGCAGTACCTGCGCCGCCGCGACCGCGGCGAGCACGCCCACCAAGCCGGCGCACCGCCAGCGAGTAACGCCACACCCGAAGAAGGGCCCGATCGAAGTCTGCACGTGATCGGTCCGTGACCACTGGAGATTTGATTCGTGAGTTCCCCCAGCAACAACAACCCGGGAGGCAACAACCCGGGTGGCCGTCCCGTCGGTCCCAACCGTCCCGCCGGACCTCCTCAGGGTCGTCCGCCGCAGGGACGTCCGATGGGTCCACCACCGCAGGGTCCGCCTCCGCAGGGACGCCCTCCGATGGGTCCGCCCCCTCAGGGTCGTCCGCAGCAAGGCCGTCCGATGGGACCCCCGCCGCAGGGTCGTCCGCCGCAAGCCCGACCTTCGGGCCCGCCTCCTCAGGGCCGCCCCGCCGGTCCCCCTCCTCAGGGTCGTCCGCCGCAAGGCCGACCTGCCGGCCCGCCGCCTCGGGATCGCGCCGCAGGCGCTCAGGCAAACGAACCGACCCAGCGCGTCGCGGCAGCAGCAGCGACCACCCGTACCAACGCGGGCACCCGCCCGCCGGTCGGACCTCCGCCGACGAAGCCGCCGACAGGTGGCTCCGGTGGCGGTGGCAACGACGGACAACCCCCGAAGGGAAGAAAGAGCACCGTGAAGAAGAAGTCCAAGTGGCGCACAGTTCGCCGCTCGGCCTACGTCTTGGTGGCGCTCGGTCTTGTTCTGCCCGTCCTTGCCTTCATGGCGGCGTACATCGTGCAGGACGTCCCCAAGCCAGGTGACCTCAAGACCAATCAGGTGGCGACGGTCTTCGCCGCCGACGGCACCACGGTGATCAGTACTGTCGTCCCGCCGGACGGCAACCGCGTCGAGGTTTCGCTCGATCAGGTACCGCTTCACGTTCGGAACGCCGTTCTGGCCGCAGAGGACCGCGATTTCTACTCGAACCCGGGCTTCTCGATCTCCGGTTTCGCACGCGCAGCCCGAGACAACGTCCTCGGTCGCGACAGTGCCGGTGGTGGCTCGACCATCACGCAGCAGTACGTGAAGAAGGCGCTCGTCGGCTCGGAGCGTTCGCTGACGCGAAAGATGAAAGAGCTCGTCATCTCCTCGAAGATGGCCAACGAGTGGTCCAAGGACGACATCCTCGCCGCGTATCTGAACACCATTTACTTCGGTCGCGGCGCATACGGCATCGGCGCAGCATCCAAGGCTTACTTCGGTAAGCCCGTCGACCAGCTGACCATCGAAGAAGGCGCCGTCCTGGCATCGTCGATTCAGCTTCCGTCGCTCCTCGATCCCGAGACCAACCCGACCGGCGCGAAGTCCCGTTGGGATTACGTGCTCGACGGCATGGTGTCCGCCGGCACGCTGGATCAGGCCGCGCGCACGCCGATGCAGTACCCCGCCTACATCCCGCTCGCCCAGGTCGACAACAGCAGCCAAGGCTCGACCGGACCCGAGGGCCTGATCAAGCGTCAGGTGCTCAAGGAGATCGGCGACGCTGGAATCAGCGAGCAGTTGCTCAACACCGAGGGCTTGCAGATCACCACGACCATCGACCCGCAGGCTCAGGCCGCAGCGGTCGAGGCAGCCCGTTCCAACATGGAGGGTGAGCCGGAGAACCTGCGCACCGCCGTTGTATCGGTCGACCCGAAGACCGGAGCCGTCAAGGCGTACTACGGCGGTGAGGACGGCGCGGGATACGACTTCGCGAATGCCGGACTTCAGACCGGTTCCTCGTTCAAGGTGTTCGGTCTCGCAGCCGCCCTGGATCAGGGGATCCCGCTCTCGCAGATGTACGACAGCTCGCCGCTGACCGTCAACGGCATCTCCATCGGCAACGTCGAAGGTGAAAGCTGCGGCACCTGCACCATCGCAGAGGCGCTCAAGCGTTCGCTGAACACCAGCTTCTACCGCCAGATGCTCAGCCTCGACGGCAACGGCCCGCAGGCAATCGCGGACATCGCACACCAAGCAGGCATCCCGAAGGACATCCCGGGCGTCGGCCCGTCGCTCACCGAGGCTGACGGTTCCGGTCCCAACAACGGCATCGTGCTCGGCCAGTACCAGGCCCGCGTGCTCGACATGGCGTCGTCGTACGCGACGCTCGCCGCATCCGGCACGTATCACGCACCGCACTTCGTCCAGAAGGTCGTCGCGGCTGACGGCACCGTGCTGCTGGACCGCGGCGCACCCGCCGGTGAGGACCGCATCGACGCTGCCGTGGCGGACAACGTGACGGCTGCGATGCAGCCGATCGCGGCGTACTCGCGCGGTCACAACCTGGCCGGCGGACGTCTGTCGGCGTCGAAGACAGGTACTGCGCAGCTCGGTGACACCGGAGCCAACAAGGACGCATGGATGGTCGGCTACACGCCGTCACTCTCGACCGCGGTCTGGGTCGGAACTCCCGACGGTGAAGCGATCACCAACTCGGGCGGCGCGATGATCTACGGCTCGGGTCTGCCTTCGGACATCTGGAAGGACACGATGGACGGCGCCCTCGACGGCACCGACAACGAGAAGTTCCCGACGCCGGGCAAGATCAACGGCCAAGCCGGTGGTGTTCCGGAGTACACGGCACCTGCACCGCCCAAGACGTCGGCGCCGCCGACCACCGCACCGACGACGACGGAAACCACTCCGCCGCCCGTGGTGACGACGACGCAGGTCGAGGTTCTGCCGGGCATCACCATCCCGATTCCGGGGATCTCCCGGCCGACGACAACCACGCCGCAGGTACCAGGGGCAGGCGAGACCACCGAGGAAGAACCGGCAGGTGTGAGCCCCGGCCAGTAGTTGGAGGGTGGTCGGTTCGAAAGACGGTAACCTCGCGGAGTGGCCGCGAATGCTGATGATGCCGAACCGACCTCCCCCGCTCCGCTGGCCGAAGATCTTCGTTCGGCGGATTGGCGGGACGTTCCCAGTCGCAACGACGCGATGGTGTCTGCGCTGTCGGGAACCGTCGGCGGTCCGGTAGGTCGTCACGCACTGATCGGACGCACTCGCTTCTTCACCCCGATGCGAGTGATCCTTCTGCTCGCCGTGGTGTTCTTGGCTTTCGGCTGGTTCGCGAAGGCCGGCTGTATTCAGCAGGCGCCGGTCGGCGAGAGCGGGCAGGTCGGCCTCGACTGGAGTGGCAGCCGTCAGTACGTGGCCATGTGTTACTCCGATACCGTTCCGCTGTACGGGGCCGAACGCCTCGATCAGGGAGCATTCCCGTACAAGACGTCGTGGGAAGAAGTACGCGGCGACGGTTCGATCCAGATGCGGTACATGGAGTATCCGGTCATCTCGGGGCTCTATCAGTACGGCGCGATGAAGGTCGCCAAGGCGTGGGATTCGATCACCTGGCTGCCGGGCGCGATTCAGGTGGCGCTCTATTTCAACGTCGTGGCGTTCGGGTTGGCGTTGGCGTGGCTGGTCACCGTGTGGGCGAGCACCCTGCTGGCCGGACGACGAGTGTGGGACGGCGCGCTCATCGCGTGTTCCCCGTTGGTGATCGTGCACGTGTTCACGAACTTCGATCCTCTGGCGACCGCGTTCGCGGCCGGTGGGTTGTTGGCGTGGGCACGCAAGCGGCCCGTGCTCGCGGGAATCCTGCTCGGCCTGGGCGGCGCCGCGAAGCTCTACCCGCTGCTCCTACTCGGACCGCTTTTTGTCCTGTGTCTGCGCGCGGGCAAGACGAGGGACTGGCTGGTGACCGCACTCAGTGCCGTCGCGGCATGGCTTGCGGTGAACCTGCCCATCGCCGCGCTGTACCCGCATGGTTGGTACGAGTTCTTCCGGCTCAACTCCGAGCGCGGGGCCGATCCCGATTCCCTCTACAACGTGATCGCGTCGTTCACGTCGTGGAAGGGCCTCGACGGTCCTCTCGCACAGGGTGAGTCACCGTCGAATCTCAACGCCGTCTCTCTGCTTTTGTTCGTGGCCGTCTGCATCGGTGTCGGATACGTCGCCCTGACGGCGCAGCGTCGTCCGCGCGTTGCGCAGTTGTGCTTCCTGTTGGTGGCGGGCTTCTTGCTCACCAACAAGGTGTGGAGCCCGCAGTATTCTCTGTGGCTGGTGCCGCTGGCCGTGTTGGCCTTGCCGCACCGCAGGCTCCTGCTCGCGTGGATGACCATCGACGCCCTGGTCTGGGTTCCTCGAATGATGTATTACCTCGGGGTGTCCAACAAGGGGCTGCCCGAGCAGTGGTTCACCGGAACCGTCGTGATCCGGGACATCGCGGTACTCGTTCTGTGCGCGCTGGTGCTCCGGCAGATCTACCGGCCGTCGGAGGATCTCGTGCGGTACGGGTTCATCGACGATCCGGCGGGCGGTGTTCTCGATCAGGCTCCGGACAAACAACCTGCCTGGCTACCCGGTTGGTTGAAGCCGTCTAAGGCGAAGGATCCGGAACCCGTCGCGGTCTGAGGTCACCACTCGTCGAGGGTGGTGTACCCGTCCTGGACCGCGCGGGCGAACAACGCTGCCTTCGTGGGAGCCGGCCGCCCGACGTCGCTGTATTTCGTGCGTACCCGAGTGATGTGTGTGTTGACGGTGCAGACGCGTAGGCCGAGTGTCTCGGCGACCTCGGACTTGGAATCCGAACGAAGCCAGGCGAGAAGTACTTCGATCTCGCGGACGCTCAGCTTCGGCTTGTGCTTGCCGTGCTTGGGGTTGCCGACTCGGGACACGTTTGCCTCGATCTTCGGAGAAATGCCGATTGAAGACATGCGAGTAGCGCCTTTCGACGGCGGGAATGGGCGTCGACTGCCGTATTTGCAGAAGGGCTGCTGAGATGGGGCGCGACTGAGAACGAGTATTTCGATCGAGGCGACTCAGTGGAACGGGCGCAACTCTCTCGATACAGAGTCCATACAACGGACAAATCCCCTACCTGCTCCGATAGAGTGCCTCGCTATGAACTCGAAGGCGGAAGCCGGTAGGCACAATCAGGTCGATCCGGGCCAGATCGAGTCGCGTGGACAGTTTGCTGAGGCGCTCACGGCGTTGCGGAAGGCAGCCGGACTGACGGTTCGCGAAGCGGTCGAGCGTTCGGGTGGTTTGCACGGAACCGTCAGCGGATGGTTTGCCGGCCAACACCTGCCGACGCCGGCGAGTACCCCGATGTTTTTCGCGCTCCTCGAGGCGTGCGGCGTCGATTCCGAGGATGAGCGGCAGCGCTGGATCAGTGCGGTGCAACGAGTGAGGCAGTTGACGGCCAGACGACGCGGCGACGCCACCGTTCCGTACCGAGGTCTCGAATCTTTCCGACAAGAGGACGCCGAGTGGTTCTTCGGTCGAGACGAACTCACTGCCAACTTGGCCCAACGGGTGGCGTCGGCGATACGAGGTGTCGGCCGCCGTCAGTTCATGGTGATCGGTGCTTCCGGATCGGGTAAGTCGTCGTTGCTGCGGGCCGGGCTCGCCCCCAAGGTTGCCGAGGGCGATTCACGGTTCGACGGCTGGCGGGTCGAAATTCTGCAGCCGGGTACGGGAGGAATTCCGTCGTCGATTTCCGACGAACCAACCGTCTTGATCCTCGACCAGTTCGAGGAACTGTGGACGCAGTGCGACGGTGATCGGCGCGAGGAAATACTGCGGACTCTCGCGGAACTCGGTGAGAACACCATCGCCGTCATCGGAATGCGCGCCGACTTCTACGGTCTCGCGGCGGAGGAACCGCTTTTGGTGCCGCTGCTCGACGATTCGCCGATGGTGGTCGGGCCACTGACCGACGAACAATTGCGCGAGGTGATCGTCGAGCCGGCGATCAAGGCCGGGATGACCGTGCAGAGCGAATTGGTTCAGGTTCTGGTATCCGAGCTGACACCACGCGGCTCGCGTACGGCGAGCGACCCCGGAGCTTTGCCCTTGCTGTCACACGCACTGTTGGGGACCTGGCAACGGTCGACGCGTAAAACTCTGACCGTCTCGGATTACTACGCCACCGACGGGATTGCCGGAGCCGTCCAGCAAAGCGCGGAGGAAGTGTACGGCGAGCTCACAGAGCGGCAGCAGCAGTTGGCGCGCAGGATCTTCCTGCGATTGGTCAACGTCGACGAAGTGACGCAGACGCGTCGGCGTGCACCGCGCACCGAACTCTTCCTCGGTGACGACGTCGACGACGTGAACACCGTCATCGACCGGTTCGCCTTACGGCGCCTTCTCACCGTCGACGAAGAGACGGTCGAGGTTTCGCACGAGGTCTTACTGTCAGCGTGGAGTCGGCTTCGCGATTGGATCGACTCGGACCGCGCCGGCCTGGCGGTGCATCGCCGGTTCACGTACGCGGCGCAGGTGTGGGAAGACAGTGGACGCGACCCCGGCGCGCTGCTCGGACCCGCACGTCTTCACCTGACGGAAGAATGGCTGAACTCGGTTGAACTCGGTCTCCCACTGGAACCGAGTCGGACCCGCGCCGCCGACCTCAACGCCACCGAGCGGGAGTACCTCGCTGCGAGCATCGAGCATCGTGATCAGCAGGAATTTGCCGATCGCCGACGTACACGCGTTCTGCGACGGCTCGTGACTGCGTTGGCAGCCGCGTCGGTGATCGCTCTGGTGTTGGCGGTGGTTGCGACCGTCGCCGGTATCGGAGCGAATCGTCAACGTGTCCAAGCAGATACCGCGCGAGACGAGGCGATGTCGCGTCAGGTGGCCACCGAGTCGATCAGGATGCGCGAGCGGGATCCGTCGCTGGCGTCGCAGCTTGCTCTGGCGGCATTTGCGGTCAACGAAACGACCGAAGCCCGCTCGGCATTGCTGGATGCGTCGGGCGTTCATTCGGCTACTCGCATCATCGGACCGCCCGGCGCGATGAAGGCCCGGATAAACCCAGCCGGAACTGTTGTGGCGGTGGGTGGTTCGGATGGGAAGGTCAGACTTTATCCGATGGTGGACGGTGTGGCCTCAGCTGTTCCGCAGGCGGAGTTCCTCGGAGTCTCGGAGGGCACGGCGCTCTTTGCCGTCGCCTACAGCCCGGACGGACGGCTGCTTGCGACCGGTGGCGCCGGCGGCGCTGCGCTGTGGGACGTGTCGGATCCCGAGAATCCGGTCCGTGGAACTCTTCCCGTCGACGGTGAACGCGTAGTGCAGGACATGGAGTTCAGTCCAGACGGAACCAAGCTGGTCGCCGGTACCTCGACGCCTGACGTCCTGCGATGGAACATCGACGTTTCGGCGAATGCCGTTGCCTTGCCTTCTCTTCCGCACCCAGCCGATGGCATCGTCACCGCGACGTTCAGTCCTGACGGACGTTTCCTCGTGGCGGGCGGGCGTCAATCGACACTTCGTGTGTGGGACGTCGCGAAGTGGGGTGAGGAATCGGCGCCGATCTTCGCGACCGAGCCGAACGGCACCACCGTCCACTACCTCGGCGTCGCCTTCAGTCCGGACGGACGCGAGCTTGCGGCGGGAACCACTGGCAGGGAGGTGGTTCGGTGGGACATGAGCGATCCGGCGCGCCCCACTCCCCTGCCGGCGCTGACGGGATTTTCCAGCTACGTCAACGAACTCAACTACGGCAAAGACGGAACACGTCTTGCCGCAGGAAGTTCCGACAACTCCGTGCGCGTGTGGGACCCCCGAACCGGGGCGCTGATCGAAACACTTCCGGACAGTGGGGCGGTGACCACCGTCGACTACAGCGACGACGGCCGCAACCTGGTCACCGGAGGACTCAACGGTGTGACTCGCGTGTGGGCTCTACCGGGTCCGGTCTGGGCGGGAGCTCGGGACACGATTTTCACCAGTCCCTTTGCCGCGGACGGCTCGCGTCTGGTGGCCGGCGTCGGGGCCAGGGGCGGCGCGATGTTGGCGTGGAACACCGAGGATCTCGATCGCCCCGCGGTGATGCCGGAGTTGAAACCGCAAGGGGCCGACTCTTTCAGCGGTGCATCGGCGGTGTCGGCAGACGGGAACCTGGCTGTGAGCGGCACCGGCGGCGGCGGTGCCTATCTTTGGGACCTGAGTGATCCGGCGTCGCCACGGATCTACAGCGAACCCGCGGTGTACGTGAAGGGCATCGTGGCGGTCGTCGCGTTGAATCCCGCCGGAGATCTGCTGGCGGTGTCCTCGCAGGACGACAACAGCATTGCGTTGGTCGACGTTTCCGATCCATCGGAACCGAAGCTGCTGTCGTCGACCGATGTCGGCTCTTACCCGCAGATGATGGCATTTCAACCGGGCGCCGACATACTGGCGATCGCGAACGCCAAGAACGAAGTGGATCTGTGGGATGTGTCGAACCCAGCGTCGCCCCGGGTGGCGGCGACGGTGGGTGGATTCGAAAGTTACGCATTAGCAGTGTCTTTCAGCACCGACGGAACGCTGTTGGCCGCCGGAAGTGCGGATCACAGTGTCGCCGTGTGGGACGTACGCACACCGTCGGCACCCGAGGAGCTCGCTCGTCTTCTCGGTCCCGAGGGCGCAATCTATTCGATCTCGTTCAACCGCGCCGGTGATCGGCTCGCTGCCGGTGTCGGCGACGGAACCGTCTGGCTCTGGGATATCGAGACGCCCTCGCAGTCAACACGATTTGCGACGCTGTCCGCCTACCCGGGTCGCGTCAACGACGCTCAGTTCGCCGGCGAGAGTGACATGATCGCGGGCAGCGGGTCGGACAAGACCGTTCGCTTGTGGGGAATCGACCCCGACAGCGTCGTTGATCGATTGTGCCGCACCGCAGGATCTCCCATCACGGAAGCCGAATGGGAGCGTTACCTGCCCGGTGTTCCCTATCAGGATCCGTGCGCCGGCTGACGTGGGTCAGTTCATCCAGAACTCGAGCGCCGGTTCCCGACCCAGCTCGCCTCCGCTGCCGGTGATCACCAGTCCGGCGGAGGTGAGCTGGTACGTCACGTCCTTGTTGGTGACGGTGAATCCGTTGCCGGTGGGCGTCGGATCGTCGAGTTCGATGGTGGCGCCGTCGCTCAGCCGTTGACCCTTGTAGTAGTAGCGGCCGACTCCCGTTTCGCAGATGACGATTCGTGATCCGGTCGTGACGGCGATGGCGACGGCAGGATTGGTGGAGTTGCAGCTGGGGCCGCCGGAGATGAAGCCCTGACGGTTGGTGCCAGAGACGGTCGGCGCCGGGCCGATCGAGGTTGTGACGCGTGGTGGCGTCGTCGTTTTCGGCGCTGTGGTGGGTGCACTCGGTGCCCGAGTCGTGGTCGTGGAGTACGAGTACGGCGTCGTGTAGGTGAAACTCCGCGAACTCGCTTCATCGGCGGCGTTGCCGAAAGCGGCGGCAAGCAGCCCGAAGAATGCGATCCACACGATCACGGCCAGGATGCCGAGTGCGGTGAAGATGTAGCCGATGATCAGTCCGGCAAGGGCGAGTCCGTCGCCTTCTTCGCCGGTCCGTTTGATCTGGCCGCGAGCGATGTGCCCGAAGACGATCCCCAACGGCGCGATGAGGAACGCGAAGACGAGGGCGAGCACCGCGAGTGTGTTCGTCGGGCGCCTGCCGTACGGATCGGGCTGCCCGTACGGAGCCGGTTGCCAATTCTGATTGCCCTGGTACCCGTACCCACCCTGATCGCTCATGAGGTGAATCTTGGCATGGACTTGGCCGAAGAGTGCAGGTGATCGCTAGTTTCGGGTACGTGTCTCGAGCTGAGGTGCGATGGTCGGCCAATCGTCGTCGGTCATCGCGAACAGCGCTGTTGTACGCCAACTGCCGTCGACGCGGCGCCGGTGCTTGCGCAGCAGGCCCTCGAACTGAGCGCCGAGCTTTGCGATCGCTGCCCTGGACTGTTCGTTGAACTCGTCCGTGTGCCACTCGACGCGTACGGCTTCGAGCTGGTCGAAGGCGTGACGAAGCAGGAGCAGCTTCGATTCGGGATTGATCCCGGTTCCCTGAACCGATCGCGACAACCACGTGTATCCGATTGCAAGACTGCGGTTTACCGGGTCGATCTGGTACATGGACGTAGTGCCGACCACGGCGTTCGTCGCGATGTTCACCTGCGCGAAGGCGATCCGATTCGGGTCGTCGGTTGCTGCAGCGATGTACTTCTGCGCCTGTTCCCGATCGGTGATGGGCGATGCGGTCCAACGAAAGATCGCCGCGTCGTCGGCCGCCGCGAGCAGAGCGTCGGTGTGCGCGACGCCCAGGGGTTCGAGTCGGACACGATCACCGGTCAGCGTCGGTGATTCGAACCATGATGCAGTCATCAGGCTTGCTCCCGTGAGTGAGTCGGAAGGTTGTTGTCGGAGTTCGCAATCTGATCGGTCCCACCGGCCAGCGGATACCGCAACGGGACTCGCAGGAACAGGAAGAAGAACACGGCGAGCAGGAGGACGTGGCCCCACACACTCGCCTGGACGACGGCTTCGTACTTGCTCGGATCGAGATTCATGTCCAGTTGGTAGAAGTACCGGAAGATGCCGATACCCAACGCCGCGTCGGCGATCAGATAGGCGACGATCCAGAACCACCGGATCTTGAACAGTACGAGGAAAGGCAGGATCCACAGTGTGTACTGCGGTGAATTGACCTTGTGCAGCAACACGAATCCGCACAGCATCGCGGCACTGACTGCAATCCACGGAAAGTAGCCGTCGCGGACGTAGCGGCGCCAACCCAGATACATCGCGAGCGCGAACGACAACAGGATCATCACCGGAGACAGGATGCTCACCAGTGCGTCGTAGTCGGCGTTGAGCTCGCGAACTCCGAAACCGTAGAACGGGCGCAAACCCCAGAACCACACCGAGTTGGTGGTGATGTCGGCGCTTCGCTTCTCCTGGAAGCTGAACGACGCGCGCCAGCCTTCGTAGGAAATGAGGGCGAACGGCAGGTTGACGAGGACGACGGTGACGATCGCCGCGCCCGCCGTCATCAGCGCCCCACGAACGTCGTAGCGCTTGCCTTCGGTGCCGCGTAGAAGCACGTAGGCCATGAGCGGCAGCACGAACATTCCCGGGTACAGCTTCAAACAGAAACCGATCGCCAGGATGACGGCCGCCAGAACCGCGCGAGTTCGCAGCGGGATCCGCTCGAACGTCATCAGGAAGATCGCGCCGACGCTGGTGGCCACCACCGGGAGCTCCCAGTTGTGGAATGCGTACAGAACCAGGGGCGGAGTCGCCGACCACACGAGCGCGTACGCGCCGCTCATCTTGCCGAGCATCCACGCCGTGAGCAGTCCGAAAGGAGCCAGGATCAGGGCCGAGTGCAGAAGGAAATCGGTGTCGGTGTGTGAGCCGATACCGCCCAGCCACATCAGAATTCCGCTGAGCACCGGGTATTCGACGGTTCCGCCGGTCAGGAATCCTTCGGGCGTTATCCCTCCGGTGACGAAGGGGAACAGATGCTGATCGATACCTCGTCCGAGCCAGAGCAACTGAATGTCGGAGTAGCAGACGTCGATGTTCTTGTTGACGTCGAAGTTCAGGCTTCGGCCGTCGGGCGCGAACGGTGCACCGCCGCATCTGGCCTTGTTGAAATAGCCCAGCGCCATCGTCAGCCCGCACAATCCGACGACCAACGCCAGGATCGACGCCGGGGTCTTGCGGTCTGTTCGCATGATTCTCACCCTAGGGGGCGCAGTGGCTCGCGGGGTGATGCGTCTGCACCACGCGTCGCGCATCGATCTGGTGGTCTTCCCGGAGGGCCGGGACGATTTCCCTGGTCAAGGCCCCTCGTGTAACCTACGAGGGTTGCTGACGCAACGACCCTCCTGCCACGGATAGTCCGTGGCCGTTTTCACTTAGTCCACAGGAGGTGATGAGGTCTTATGCGTCATTACGAATTGATGGTCATCCTTGACCCCAGCCTGGACGAGCGCACTGTCGCTCCTTCACTGGATACGTTCCTCAATGTTGTGCGCCAGCACGGCGGCACGATCGACAAGGTCGATGTCTGGGGTAAGCGTCGTCTCGCCTACGAGATCCTGAAGCATGCTGAAGGTATCTACGCGGTGATCGACATCAACGCCACTCCCGCCACCGTCGCTGAGCTCGATCGTCAGCTCGGTCTGAACGAGTCGGTTCTGCGCACGAAGGTTCTGCGCCACAACAAGTAATTACTGTCGGTAGCGAGCTCTACTCTCGCGCCCAACGGTCTTACATCAATGCAGGAGGAACCACATGGCTGGCGACACCATCATCACCGTCATCGGAAACCTGACGGCTGATCCTGAACTTCGTTTCACCCCGGCGGGTGCCGCGGTTGCAAACTTCACGGTTGCTTCCACGCCCCGCACCTTCGACCGTAATTCCAATGAATGGAAAGACGGCGATGCGCTGTTCATGCGTTGCAACATCTGGCGCGAAGCAGCCGAGAACGTCGCGGAGAGCTTGACCCGTGGTTCACGAGTAATCGTGAGCGGCCGGCTCAAGCAGCGTTCGTACGAAACTCGCGAGGGCGAAAAGCGAACTGTCGTCGAGCTCGAAGTCGATGAAATCGGTCCTTCACTGAAGTACGCCACGGCAAAGGTCAACAAGGCCAACCGTGGTGGCGGCGGTGGAGGCGGCAACTTCGGCGGTTCCTCCGGCGGATCGGGTGGCGGACGTCCGAGCGCTGCACCTTCGGGTGGAGACGATCCTTGGGGCAGTGCGCCTCAGGCTTCGGGCTCCTTCGGTGGTGCGGGCAGCGACGAACCGCCCTTCTGATCCGTACCTGATCAGGAACATCCAGAAAAGAGCAAAGACATGCCGAAGCCGCCCTTGCGCGACAAGGTTATGAAGAAGAAGGTCTGCACCTTCTGCAAAGAGAAGAACACGCAGATCAACTACAAGGACACGACGTTGCTTCGTAAGTACGTCAGCGATCGCGGAAAGATCCGTGCTCGCCGTGTCACCGGCAATTGCGTCCAGCACCAGCGCGACGTTGCCATTGCCGTCAAGAACTCACGTGAGGTAGCACTGCTGCCTTACGCCACCGTGGCTCGCTAAGGAAAGGGAGGAAAGAACATGAAGCTCATCCTCACCGCTGACGTGGACAACCTCGGTGCGCCTGGCGACACCGTGGAGGTCAAGGACGGCTACGGCCGTAACTACCTGCTCCCCCGCGGACTGGCAATCGTCGCCACCCGTGGCGCCGAGAAGCAGGTCGAGGGCATCCGTCGTGCACAGGAAGCGCGCGCTGTGCGCGGCCTGGATCACGCCAAGGAGCTCAAGGCAGCTATCGAGGGCCTCGAGTCCGTAACGCTGACGGTCAAGACCGCCGGTGGCTCGGGCAAGCTCTTCGGTTCGGTTACTGTCGCTGACGTCGCTGCTGCGATCAAGGCTGCCGGTGGACCGGTTGTCGACAAGCGCTCCATCGTGTTGCCGAAGGCTCACATCAAGAACACGGGCAAGCACGCCGTGGTCGTGAACCTGCACCCCGATGTGGTTGCCAAGTTCAACCTGAACGTCGTCGGCGCATAGTCGACTGTTCGTCTCGCCGGGCCCCGCACACTTCGGTGTGCGGGGCCCGACGTTTTGTTTCGGGGTGCGGTGTGCCGCCTGACAGCGTCCCGAATCGGACCTGGGGATAACTCTCACACTGTGATGTTCGACTTGGTGATCAGTGACGAATCGGGCGAGGCAACACGCCCGACACGCCGACGCGCCGACTGTGGAAAAACTATTTTCATCAACAGGCCTGTGAAATTGTGGATAGCCATCTACCTGGTCTTTTGTAGTTACTAGGCAAAGTAGTCCCCAAATGCTCCACAGGCGGTGCACACCGTGGGGCGGGAGTTTCCACAAAGCATCCACAGGTTTATCCACAGTCCGGTTTGTATGCGGACCTACTAGTCCCTAACGTCATCTCGGCGTCTATCTACAGCCCGGCCGAATGCGGCTAGGGGATGTCGGTGGGGGCAGGTACAAATGATGAGGGCGCTGCGGTTTCTGGCAGTGTCGTCGAGTGTTTTACGGGAAGGTCTCGCTTGTGGCTGTTGTAGATGATCGAGGACCTTCCGACTTCTCAGGGCCGGACTACCCGGGCCCTCCCGAGGCCGAGCCCGACCAGGAGTTCGGACGCCAGCCACCTCAGGACATGACTGCCGAGCAGTCGGTGCTCGGCGGCATGCTGCTGAGTAAGGACGCCATCGCTGACGTCCTCGAGGTACTGCGTCCGGGTGACTTCTACCGGCCCGCCCACCAGTCCGTCTACGACGTGATCCTGGACCTCTACAGCCGTGGCGAGCCCGCCGACCCGGTGACGGTCTCCGCCGAGCTCGACCGTCGAGGTGAGCTCCGCCGTATCGGTGGTGCTGCCTACCTGGTGACGCTGACCCAGACAGTGCCCACAGCCGCCAACGCCGCCTTCTATGCCGAGATCGTGGCCGAGAAGTCCGTGCTGCGTCGTCTGGTCGACGCCGGTACTCGCATCGTCCAGTACGGCTACGCCGGCACCGAGGGCCAGGACGTGGCCGAGGTTGTCGACCGCGCGCAGGCCGAGATCTTCGAGGTCACCGAGCGTCGAACCACCGAGGACTTCGTACCCCTCACCGAGCTCCTCCAGCCCACGATGGACGAGATCGACTCCATCGCCAGCCGAGGCGGAATTTCCCTCGGTGTGCCCACCGGATTCAAGGATCTCGACGAGATCACCAACGGCCTTCACGCTGGTCAGATGATTATCGTCGCGGCTAGACCTGGTGTGGGCAAATCGACCCTTGGAATGGATTTTTTGCGTTCCTGCTCCATCACGCACGGCATGGCCAGCGTCATGTTCTCGTTGGAAATGAGCAAAACCGAGATCGTCATGCGTCTGCTGTCCGCAGAGGCAAAGATCAAGCTCGGCGACATGCGCTCCGGAAAGATGACCGACGACGACTGGACCAAGCTCGCGCGTCGCATGAGTGAGATCAGTGAGGCGCCGCTATTCATCGACGACTCCCCCAACCTCACTATGATGGAAATTCGCGCAAAAGCGCGGCGGCTCAAGCAGAAACACGACATTCGCCTGATCGTGATCGACTACCTCCAGCTGATGAGCTCAGGTAAAAAGGTCGAGTCCCGTCAGCAGGAAGTCTCCGAATTCTCCCGTAGCCTAAAGCTTTTGGCGAAGGAGCTCGAAGTTCCGGTTGTCGCGATCTGTCAGCTCAACCGTGGTCCCGAACAGCGAACCGACAAGCGTCCGCAGGTCGCCGACCTTCGTGAGTCCGGATCGCTCGAGCAGGACGCCGACATGGTGATTCTGCTGTACCGCCCCGACGCGACCGAGCGAGACGATCCCCGTGGCGGTGAAGCCGACCTGATTCTGGGTAAGCACCGTAACGGCCCAACCGCGACAATCACTGTGGCGCACCAGCTTCACCTGTCCAAGTTTGTGGACATGGCCCGGGGATAGTGGCTGCCGCCATCGCCTGAAGGTGGGACGGATTTCAGATCTTGTGAGATCCTGCTACAAGCACCAATTCGATTCCACTAGTGCAAAATTCGGTTTTTCTACAGGTGGGGTAGTGCTGCGGTGAGGAAGACGATGCCGAAGGCGACACCGGCAATGCCGGTGAGGATTCCGACGATACCGGCGCTGCTGTCCCCCGGATCGTGTCCGGGGGTGTCGGGTCGGCGAGCAGCCAGTGCGGTTCCGATGGCGGCGGCACCGAGGAGGATGCCGAGGCCGAACATCCAGAACGTCAGGATCGAGAGGGCACCGAGCATCAACGCCATGTCGCTGTATTCGTCGCTGTTGATCGGGCGGTGGTGATCCCACCAATCGGGCGAGGTGTGCGGGCGGGATTCGGTGTTGTCGGTGTTGCCGGTGTTGTCGGATTGTTCGTGCGGGGGGATGGTGGATGCAGTCATGGCAGCTAAAGGGTTCTCGCGCTGATTCTTTCGTGTGGTGGATGGGCCGATCGGCCATACGGGCGCAGAGGGGATCGAAAGAGCGGTGGGGATCGAACGGGCGGTGGGGTGAGTCCCGAGCACGCATCGCGTGTCTTCGGAACGCACCCCACCGTGGGAACGCTCGTCCGGGCCAGCAGGATCAGGCTTCGACCTGCACCTGCTTTGTCGCTTCGATGGTTTCGGTACGTGAGGGCGGTCCGGAGGAGACCTCGATCCGCCGCGGTTTCGCCTTCTCCGCGATCGGCAAGGTCACCGTCAATACGCCGTTGTCGTACGAGGCGACGATCTGTTCGGCGTCGATGTCGTCGCTGATGGACAGCTGCCGTTTGTATGTTCCAGCGAAACGCTCACTCGCCAGCCAGCTCACACCCTCTTCGGAGAGGGCGGTGCGGTGCGCGGTCAACGTCAGGGTCGAGCCGTCGATGCGGACGTCCACTGATCCTGGGTCGACGCCGGGAAGATCGGCGTGCAGGACGTACTGGTCCTCGACCTTGTAGAGGTCCATCGGCATGAACCGTGGACTGCGTCCGTTGCCGGTTCCCGCGGCGAGTACGGACTTGGTGATCGCGTCGATGTCGGTGAAAGGATCGAAACGAAGCACAGCAACACACCTCCCATGTCGTGAAAAGAAAGGTCACCGCCACTGTGGCGGTTGACCGAACTTACTGTGCGAGAACATGATAACCACACGAATTAGCACTCTGCAACTGAGAGTGCCAGATTTTTTCGAGGAGGGTCTCGGCCGCGAACAAGGCAGCATCGGAGCAGGAACAACGGCGGTTGCCAACCCCATGGGGTGGGGGCGGAACGGGAATTGCCGGTGTCGAGATGCTGTCAGCTGCCGGTCGAGTTCGTGCGGGATTACGACTGCCGCTGCGCCCAGCAAGATCGATGTTCGCGTACAACGGCGATTGCTTCAAACCCGTATTCTTGCAATGTGTTTCGATTCAGAAACTGCCGCGTCTCGTAGATTTCGAGCAGACAGGCGCGTTCTTCCATGGTGAGTTTGCGCTGACAGCCCTAAACTGCAGAAACGGCGGCGGGGGCTGACTTTGATGCGTGGTCAGCCCCCGCCCCGTATGCCCGGAACCTGTCGTGATGAACGAGTATCGCCGATTTCGGGAGTGCTTTGTAGTTGTGTTCGGGGCGGTCTGGCCTTGCTCGGTTCTTCGGGACACGAAGCAATGCAGAGGCTGTTTTCTCTCGCCCTCCTCAGGCGGATACGAAGGTCAGTTAATTCCGACGACTTCCTGGGCGATCGCCGCAAGTCTTGCCTGTGCAGCGGATACGACGCCGTGTCGGTTCTTGTGCGCTTCCTCGTACGCAACGATGTCTCGTACCTGTGCGGCGTCGGCCAGTTCCTTCACCGCGGAGACGGCCTGGGTGACGTTGAGTTCGTCGAAGTCTTCGATGGGAAGTTCAGCGGGGTCGAGTAACCCACTCGACTTGCGTACCGAACGGAAGACATCCGCGGCACCGTCAGCACCTTCTCGGCGAGTGACTTTCTCAGCCGTGGCGATGGCCGCATCCCTACTGGCCGACAGTGTTTTCACAGTCACGTCACCGGCATATGCGCCCCAGCTGATCAGCTCACCCAATACCGGCGGCGACGTGCGAACAGCGTCGATGGCACGGTCGAGACTGCGGGTGGACCAGGAGACCGGAACGTTGACCAGTCGAATGGCTGCTCCGGTGGCCGCTTGGAAGGGAGTGCGACGCAAAGCTGCCGGCCCCCCGAGTGCCTCCTCGGCAAGGACGGTGGTCAGCCAGTCCACAGTCGCGGAGTGTGCAGTGATGAGGCGGTCGGCCAACGCCGCGACGGTCTGATCGCCGCCGGCAGTGGCCAGGGCCTTGAGGTAGCGGGAGCGGTCGAGGAGTTGATGTTCGAGCGCAAGGTCTCCCAGTACAGCTTCGTCGAAGGGCTGGGCCTGTTCGACCATCGCTTTCACTCCTGCTGTCGCTCGTCCGAGGAACGGACCGACCGATTCCGGAACGCCACCCAGATCGCGAATCGTGGACTCGATGGAACTGGCCCTTTCTCGACCGTTCTCTGCGTTTTCCGTGAGTTCGCGTCGAACCGCTTCGGTTCTGGCCTGAGCGACGCGTGTTTCGGCGACCTGGATCTCGGCATGTGTCAGACCGAGGATGATGCGCAGCTGGTTGATCAAGGCGGACGTGGTTTCGGAGTTGCTCATATCGGGGTCGTCCCTTCGTCGGTGCGTGCTTTACATGATGTTCAGCTTGTGCTCGACGAGTGCTCCGCGGACCGCGGAGCCACCGCCGATACGCGGGCTACCCCGACCTACCGCCTAGTAACCACCGCAACTTCGCTGCGGATGTCGAACCGCATCGACGAGTAATTGGGCCAAGGGTGGCGAGGGCCGATTTCATGGTGGGGCGGCCTGATCCGTCCGCGAGGCTCTCGCAGTCCCTGTACCACCGCGCGTGTAGGTCGTTGGATACCGCGGACCAACATTCCGGATTCGCCGTGCGGCGGACGGGGTACGTCCAATGCGTCGTGACCCCGCAACTGATATGTCGACGAAACAGGCTGCCGAGCAACCCGTTCGAGTGTCGGCAGGTTGCCTGAAGCGACGACCGGTCGGTGTCGATGCAGAGAGTGGGATACCAGTGAACGTGGAAAGTTCCGGGCACGTTGATGCCGGCCAAGAGGGTACGACTGGATCCGAAACAAGTCCCGACACCGCTGACGGGGCGAAAGAGCTCGCGGACGAGATGGACAAAAGATACGAGCCTGGATCGAGAGAGACGGTCACGGTGCCCGGGACCGGCGGCACAGTCGCCGGGACAGCTTTCGCCGACCACGTCACGGAAATGTCGGACGAGAAGGTCGAAAACCTCGACGAACAGTTCTCGGAATTCCAGGCTCGTGCTGACGACAGGCATCATGAGGACTGACGGTCCAACCGCCCTACCACCGGCGCGCGGCCCGACGGTTCTCACTCAAACTGCGGTTCGAGAGTGCACCGGGTTTTGCGTAGTGGTTGGCCATGCCAAAGTTTTTCGAGAGGAATTGTGGATTTCTGTGGATTGGTAGCAACCGAAGTTCGATGCTGTCGGAACGACTGTGTCGACCTCATTGTGAGTCGACGCACCAGATGTCATCACGGATTCCCGGCCAGATCGAACGCAGGGTCAGCTCACAATGTTCAGCACTGCAGTCCGCGAGCCACGTAATGTTTGACGCCCTGGGTCCGTGGGCAGTATCGGATTCGGCCTCTCGGACAGACGTCACATGTAAGTCTTCACATGTAAGTCTGATGGGCCGCCCCGACTGCGTGCCCCCGATTTCGGCAAGGTGCGCATGGTCCGCCGACTGGATGTTCACAGCTGATGTCGGCGGACCACTCAGACCGCGGTTCAAACGGCGCGCTCGGGCCGTTCCGGTTCAGTGCGCGGCCCGGAGCGGACCACCGAGCACTGCGAACACCGGGACTGCGCATTTCCCCGCGGGATTCTCATTGGCAGAGTACGAATACAGTTGGAAACCTCTGGGCGACGAAGACCCGCTCAGTCGTTGACGGATACCGGATCCGTGTCGGTGACCACGAATCCCGCTGAGGCGGTGGTTCCTTCGGCCTTGTTCGGGTCGATCCGGAATCGCAATCCCTCTAGTAGCGCGGCGGCGGGGAGGGCTCCGATCTGATCGGGGGCGTTGATGTCAATGGCGAGGGAGTAGTCGATGGTGCCGTCCAACTCGCGGGCGGCGGTGAGATACCAGTTGCGCCAGTTGCTATTGGGGGTGCGATATCCGATCTGGCGAAGTTCCTCGGCTTTGAGCTCTCGCGCCTCGAAGTCGTCAGGATCGACCCGGACACGTGCCGCAGAAGTTCTGCCGACCGCTTATGGTCACCTTGCCCGGCAACGGTTTTCGCTTCCTGGACGACACGGTCACGTCCGCCCATGAGAGCGAGATACCGACGCGACGCCTCGACCGCGTGCACCTCCACACGGTTCTTATCGAACTTGTGTTGTCGGATGGCCGAGTTCAGGCATCGTGTCGTTTTTGAGTGCACGTCTGGGAAACCCGTGTCGACGTGCTCCTATGACGATCACGAGTGCTGGGGTCACGAGCACGACTGTGATCCAGCTCAGGGCTGGGGTTCCCACTGCGCTGAGGGCGATGCCGCCAGTAATCCCGCCCGCGGCGATCCCGATGTTCCAGCACGTTGTGAGGAGTGCTTGTGCGACGTCGCCCGCGGCACCTGCGGCATCAGCGATCGCAGTCTGCAGCAGAGTTGAGGTCCCGCCGAATGCGAGTCCCCACAGTGCCGCGCTGACATACACGAGAACAGGGATGCCTGAGAATACGCTCAGGACAAGGGCAGCCGCGGCCAGGAATGCGCAGGCCAGGATCATGAGCGTGCGCAGGTGCTGATCGATGAGGACACCGGTGATCCAGATGCTCACCAGCGAGATCAGGCCGAAGGTGAGTAGCACCGAATCGACATCACCGGTCATGTCGAGCGGGGCGAGGAAGGGCGCGATGTAGGTGAAGAGGATGTTGTGTGCGAACACGAACGTCAACGTCACGACGAGGATCGGAGCGACGCCGGGCAGGCGGAACGTGCTCGCCAGCGGCAGCCGGGCGTCCGAGTGCTGGCCGGGGAAGTTCGGAACGGCTGCGATGACCCACACGATCAGTGCGAGTGACGCCAGTGTCATGATCCCGAAAGCGAATCGCCACTCCACGACTTTCGCCAGGAACGCTACGGCAGGAACTCCGACGGAAAGAGCAACGGTCCCGCCGGCCATCGCGATGGCCATGGCCTTGCCGCGCTGATGCGGGGAAACCATCCGCCTCGCGTACCCGGCCAGAAGCGCCCACAGCAGGCCGCCGACGATCCCGCCTAGGAATCGTGCTGCCAGGGTGAGTGAAAAATTGCTGGAAAGTGCTGTGACCGTGTTGGCGACGGCGAACCCTGAGATCGCGAACAGCAGCAGGTGCTTGCGTTGCCAGCCGATTGTGGCTCGTGTGAGCGGAACTGCCGCGAGAATCGCTCCGATCGCGAAGACGGTGATGCCCTGCCCCGCCGCCGACTCACTTACTCCGAGGTCGTGACTCATCTGCGGCAGCATTCCGGCAGGCATGGTCTCCGTCAGGAGCGTGATGAAGCCTGTGGCAGCCAGAGCCAGCAGGCCCGCGAGAGGGAATCGGGTGTCAGCGACAGAAGGAGGTGGTGGGGTATCGGTTCGTGTCATATCCTTATCATCGATGTATGACATTAATGTGAGGGTCAAGTTCGGCCGTAGCGCGGGCCAGATAGAAGAGGAGTGGCGATGAGGATCGGCGAGCTCTCGCAGCGCACGGATACGCCGGTGCGCCTGCTCCGCTACTACGAAGAGCAGGAGCTGATCCATTCCGACCGGCTCCCGAACGGGTACCGAGATTACGAGGGCTACGTTGTCGACCGCGTACTGCAAGTCCGGGGCCTGCTCGATGTCGGTCTGCCCACCCGGATCATCAAGCAGATCCTGCCCTGCCTGAACAGTTCACAGGCGATTCACATGCCCTACGTCACCCCAGAGATGATCGCGACCCTCGAACACGAACGTGACCGAATGGCCGAGAAGATCGAATGCCTCACGAAGAATCACCGAGCTATCAACGGCTACCTCGAGGCTGTGAGCCGCGAGATCCGAGCTTCGTAACAAGAACACACGCCGACGACTAGTCGGATGCGCACAGCGAGCGGAAAGTTCCCGCGAATTCACCCCGCGGTCAGCACCCGGATTTTCCCCATCTCGACCGACGAAACCGAGGACACTCAGTCGCATAAACGGCGGCACCCGCACGCGGTAGGCGCAGCGGCAAGAGTTGCCAGGGAAAGAGCCGCGACGGTCGTTGCGGCCCGTGCTTTCGACTTGGCCATGAGTATCTCCAACTTCGATGTACGTATCACCGTCATGGCCGGCACCGCTGACGTGGCAATAATGGAGTCGCCGCCCACCGGCGTTCCCGGGACGCGCATGGTGCGCCTTCCGGACCACTGCCCGGCACTCCGTCACCGGTGGGCGGGTACTCATCGGCGAAGACCTCATGCACATCGGCTTGGTCGTCGCACCGAGGTTCGAAACTTTCGATGTCTATCGCCATCTGCGTTCGATCGAACCGCGAATCGACCACGCCTTCGTGATGAGGTCACAGCATCGCGATGCCTTCGCGTATTTCGCATACGAAGGGGTCGGTGCTGTCTCCTCGAACTCTCCAGTGCTGAGCGAGCATCCGAACGCGGCTGCACTGTGGGCGAGATACTCGAACTGCCACCACGCCGTGGGACACCTGGGTGTTTGCGTCGGCTGCTCATACGCCGAGAACGATGATTTTTGTCTACAGACACAACACTTCTGGGATAGTCCGTTTCCTGGGACAAAGCCGACGGGTTGCCTTCCCGTGAATATGTAATACACGTCACTCCGGATCAACTTCGAAAGGTTGACTTTCATGCGAAAGTCTCTGAAACATTTCGTGAATGCTGCAGCGGCGGTTGCGTTGTGCGCGACGCTAGGACTCACGGGCGCAACCGGAACAGCGGCTGCCGATACGCCCGGCATCCCGAGCGTCGGGCACGACTGGGCGAGCGCAGGGCCGTACACGCCGAATGTCTCGATCGGGCTGGTGCACACTCTGTACTACCCGCGCCAGCTCGGCGCGCGCGGCGAGAAGCACCCTGTTGTGATCTGGGGGAACGGGACCGGTGTGCTCCCAGGTGCGTACACCTCCTTGTTGCGCCACTACGCCAGCCACGGATTCATCGTGGTCGCCGCCAATACCCCGGCAAGCAACTTCGCCATCACCATGCGGTCGGGAATCGACCTCATCGCGGACAAGGCGGCCAGCCCGTCGAGCGTCTTCTACGGCAAAGTCGACCTGGAACACATTGGTGCGGTGGGGCACTCGCAGGGTGGGTCTGCGGCGATCAACGCGGCGATCGACGACCGCGTCGACACCGCCGTCGCGATCCAGCCAGGCCCGCTCAATGATGTCGATCTCATCGACGAGCCCGTTCTCTATCTGGCCGGCCAGGCCGACGCAATCGTTTGGCCGGCGATCGTGCGGGCGATGTACGAGGACGCAGACCACGTGCCTGCCGAGTATCTGGAACTGCGCGGTGCCACGCACTTCGGTACGGCGATCACCGGTGGCGATATGCGCGGGCCGAGCACGGCGTGGCTGCGGTACTGGCTACTCGACGATCCGAACGCCCGCACCGAGTTCTTCGGAGCGAGCTGTGGATACTGCACTGACACCCAGCAGTTCTCCGACTTCGACCGCAACGATCTGGCCATGCAGATCCCGGGGTGACGGTCAGATCCGGAGTTGTCGAAGACGAACAGCCTTCCAATCAGGTCGGCGGAGTCGCAAAGCTCAGATGACGACGTAGCCGTACATCCGTTCGCCCTGAGCCACAGCTCTGGTCGCTAGTTCGGCGAAGGCGGTCAGGAACGGCACTGAGTCCTCCGACGGTTCACTCGTCTCGTCGATCGCCCAGGCGGCCGCAGCGGCCGCGACGCCTTCAGCGTTCAATTCCGCTAGTGCATCACGCAATTCGTCGGTAACCGTGAGCACGAGGGTGTCGCCGTCGTCGCTCATTGCGACGAGTTTCCCGCAGCGTGGACCTTTTGCGACCTCGTTGTAGGGGCGAGCGGTGAGGGCTGCCTCCAGTCGGCCGAGCGCGACAACTGGATCGACGCCTTTCGCCTGCAGAACTGGAGTCCCATCCGCAGCCAACTGAACCCGCGGGCGAGAGGCATCGTTCGCCTCGATCACCGCTGGTTCCAAGTCGACGAGACCCTCGAGGGCGGAGGTGGCGTGCTCATCCGTGCGCGCGGTGAAGTAGTCGGTGATCGCAGACATGGCGCGATCATCCCACACACGATGCATCCCCACGTCCCGGAGTCCTTCCGCGACTTGACTGATCACCGTCAGGCGGAACAGGTGTGTGCTTCCTCGATCGCTTTCGCGAAAGAGCGGAGTCGTGGGCTTTCGAGATCGGTACGCCACACGAGGCCCAAAGCAGATTCGGGTAATCCGTTGATCGGTACGAATGTGATGTCCGAGCGCTGGCTGTATGTAGCGGTTGCTGCGCACAGGATGAGGCCGACCTGACTGAATGCGACCTGCGACAGGCCTTCCTGAACGGTGCTCGCCCCGCCCTGCGTGGGAATCGTGGCTCCGCCCGGCGTCGTGCTCGGGGAATTCACACGCTGCCAATAGTCGGGGGCGGGTCCGGTGATGGGTACCAGACAGATCTGCGCCAACTGCTCGGCGTCGATCACGCCCAGTTCACTGAACGGGTGATGGACTGAGACGGCCAGCATCTGGGGCTGTCGAGAAAAGACGAGCCCGGTTGTCAGCTCGGGCTCATCTACGGGGAGAAGTGCCACTGCCGCATCGATTCGCCCGGCGAGTACATCACTGAACGGATCACCCAGGGGTAATTCTTTGATGGTCACGCAAGTTTGCGGATGTTGTATCTCGAAGCGAGAGACAGCAGCCGCGATCGAATCGTAAATTGCTCCTTGGAAACCCACCCGAAGCGGCGTCGGCATGTTGCGTGCTCGTGACTGAGCGTCCTCGATTACTCCGACAAGCGCACGATGCGCGGGAGCCAACGACGCAAGAAATTCGGCGCCGAATTCAGTCAGGTGTACGCGGCGACTGGTGCGCGCCACCAGGCTGGTGCCGATACGGCGCTCCAACCCGCTGATCAGCTGACTGACTCGGCCCTGGGAGATGAACAGTCGTTCGCCGGTGCGACCGAAGTGCAGTTCTTCAGCGAGAACGAGGAAACACTCGATCTCACGCATCGGAGGCTCCGACATTTTCACTCCGACCTTCGACTCATTCGACCACTCCATCATGGCTCATCGATGAATTGAGCTAATGGTTGGATGAGCGATTCGCCGTTGATCCTTGGGCGTGCGGGAGCTTCTCTGGTTACATGCCACATTCCGCGCCCGGGCAGAACAGCCCCGCGCCCACGTCCTCAACCCACGCACACACCATCGAGAACCACTGGGCTGCGGTCGCCCTGATCGCAGCGTCCACCTTCATCGTTGTCGCGGCAGAGATGATGCCGGTCGGGCTACTCACCCCGATCGGTGCTGACCTGGTGGAAAGCGAAGGGACCATCGGGCTCTCACTGGCCATTACCGGGTTGGTGGCAGCGGCCACTGCCCCGTTTGTGCCCATCGTGACCCGGCGCTTCGATCGTCGGTCGACGCTTATCGTCCTGATGTTTGTAGTCGCCGCGGCGAACGCCCTCACGGCTCTCGCACCAAGCTTCGCTGTGCTCGCTGGTGCTCGCGTCCTACTCGGTGTGAGCATGGGCGGAGTCTGGGCACTCGCCGCTAGCCTGGCACCCAAATTGGTGGGTTCCAGATCCGTCGGGTTGGCGACCACGATCATCTTCAGCGGAATCGCTGTTGCCTCAGTTCTCGGTGTCCCTGCGGGGACGTATATCGGAGCAGCGGCCGGGTGGAGCGTGGCATTCTGGACTCTCAGCTGCGCCGCGACGCTGATCGCGCTCGCCATGTTCGCTGTCCTACCCGTGATGCCAGCTGATCAAGCTTTGTCGCTCGGGAGTCTCGCGGCGGCTTTTCGGAACCCGGGAGTCCGGGTCGGAATCGCGATTACCGCGCTCATCGTCACCGCTCATTTCGCGGCGTACACCTATGTGCGTCCGGGGCTGGAGCTCTTCGCAGGATTGCACCCTGCGCAGATCGGCACGATGCTCTTGATCTACGGGGCTCTGGGCGTTGTCGGCAACTTCATAGCCGGGCCATCTGCCACCAAGTCACCGAAGACTGTGGTCGTCATCCTCAGCGCGGGAGTAGCGATCACCCTTGCCCTGTTCCCGATCTCGGCTACTACCTTGATCACAGCTGCTCTGCTCATGGCGGCTTGGGGCCTCTTCTACGGTGGTGTATCGGTGAGTACTCAAACATGGATCGCACAAGCAGCCCCCGTTCACCGAGAGGCCGCTGCGGCTCTGTGGGTTGCAGTCTTCAATGCAAGCATCGCCCTCGGCGCGTTCGCGGGTGGACGCATTCATGACCACTCCGGTTCCGAAACGGTCTTCTGGATAGCCGCGGGAATCGCCACTCTCGCAATGCTGCTCGCCACATTCCGCAATCCCGTCGTTGCAAAGCACGAACTGACAACCTAGCCGCCGACACAAAACCTTCATAGAGGCAGGACAACAGATATGCGCCAGGCACCCGTTTCGACATTCATGGATGTGACCGAGATGCTCGAACGCTACCGGGACAAATCGCTGTCTCCGGTGGAGGTGCTCGAGTCCACCATCGAACGTATCGAGGCGCTCAACCCGACCTTGAATGCAGTGGGACACAATTTCTTCGATACTGCACGGGTACAAGCGAAGTCAGCGGAACGCCACTACGCCCGCGGTTCGGATGTCAGCCTTCCGCTCGCCGGTGTTCCGGTTGTGGTGAAAGAGGATGAACCGGTGCAAGGCCAACCGTGGACTCAAGGGTCCAAGGTCTATGAGGACTTGATCGCCACCCACACTTCGACTTTCGTGCAGCGGATCGTCGACGCCGGTGCCATTGTCCACGCGCGATCGACGGCCCCGGAATTCTCCTCGGCCGCGTTCACACAGTCCGAGTTGTGGGGCGTCACTCGCAATCCGTGGAACACGAAATACTCCTCCGGCGGGTCTTCCGGTGGATCGGCAGTCGCACTTGCCACCGGTATGACGCACTTGGCTACCGGTTCCGATGTTGCAGGATCGATCCGAACTCCGTCGTCTCTCAACGGAATTGTCGGGTTCAAGCCACCGCACGGCCGTGTCCCCGTCGATCCGCCCTTCAATCTCGATCGCTACTGCCACTGCGGTCCGATGGCTCGCACCGTAAGTGATTGCCTCACAATGCAGTCGGTCATCGCGGGACCGACCTCCACTGACATTGTCTCGCATGTACCGGCATCGCCGCTGTCCGGCCTCGCAACGCATTCGTTGACAGGAATGCGTGTCGCCGTGATCCCCGCGTTGGGTGACTGGCCGGTTGATCCGGACGTTGCCGCCAACACCGCCAAGTTGGTGGACACCCTCACTGCGCTGGGCGCACGCGCGGAGATCATCGAAGTCGACCTGTCACGCGCTGCAATCATGCGTGCGGCCGCCATTCACTACGATCACGTGTTCGGTGCATCGATCTCCGCCGAAGCGTCCGCGCACCCCGACAAGGTCACGGAGTACGCGAAGGAATTCGCGCGATGGGCACGCCGCACCCGTGGTGACGCGACTTTCCTCGACGGACTCGCGATCGAAGCCGAACTTTATTCGTCGATCGGATCCCTGTTCGACACCTATGACGCGTTGATCACTCCGGCAGTGGTGACGGAGGGCTTTCTTGCCGGCGACGACTACGTCGGGCACGGAATCAATGTGGCTGGAACAGAATTGGAGTTCTACCTCGAGGCTGTCCCGGCCATCACCTTCAACATCCTGAGCAGCTGCCCGGTGCTGACAATCCCCACCGGTTTCGCTCGGAACGGAATCCCCACCGGTACACAGATAGTCACGCGGCCGTACGACGACCAGACGGCCTTTGCGATTGGGCTCGCCCTCGAGAAGGTCCTGCCGTATCCCGGCAATCACCCGGACTGCCATGCGGCCCCGCAGGTATTGTTTGGCGTTTGAAGCTAGCTCTGGTGGAGGGTTGACCAGAATGTAGTTAGGTGCCATATTAGTTGCATGGCAGTGGACGGAACCGATCACGACTCACCCACGTTGGATCAGGCGCGGCGGCAGTTGGAGCATTACGGCCTCGGGTCCGATCCGCAGGCGGTGCTGGTTGCGGTGCGGTTGATCTCGGCGGGCGCGCGGCTCGGTCGAGCGACTGAGGTTCACTTCGCGAGGTATGGGCTGTCGACCGGCCGTTACCGACTGCTTGCGGATCTGGAAGACCACGACGGGGAGAAATCTCCCTCACGTCTGGCGGCTGATCTCGGCGTCTCGCGGGCCACGGTCACCGGCTTGGTCGATGGGCTTGAGCAGGAGGGTTTGGTCGCTCGACGTCCGTCCGCGGAGGACGGGCGTGGTGCGGTGGTCGTCCTGACTGCTCGCGGCGCTCAGCGTTTACGTGACATGGCGCCCGAACACTTTGCTCGTCTCGAGGAAATGGTCGACGAGCTCACTGTCGACGAGCGTGCGGTTTTTCTGGATCTGCTCTCGCGGGTCGTTCGCGGTATCGGTGCGCTGACTGCGGAGTAGTCGGCTGGGATTCCAGGCATTCGTGTAGCGATTTCGAATCGTCGTCAATTCTCGACAGAGGCTTCTCCTTCCATGCCCAAATAGTTAGCCACCTAATTATAAACGGAAAGTTGGTCTCCTTCATGTCCGGACTCACCCCGCCGATCCGTCGCGAAAACAAAAGGGAGATAACCGATTCCAATCGACGCGTCCCGGTTGCCGATCGTCGCGCCGCACGACCTTTCGCCCTGTGGAGAGAGGTGCTGGTCGCCTACCTTGCCCCTGCGCTGATGGCGGGTGCGGGCGGAGTCGCATCCGGCCAATCGGGCCTCACGATGGCGGCATTTACGTCCATTGCGGGTACGTCGGCAGTGGTGGCGTTGCTGATCGGCTCCTGGCTGCAGCGTCGCGGGAGGTCACGGCCGTGGACCACGGCCCTGCCTCGCGTCATGGTGGCGGCAATTCTTGCCGTCGGAGCCGCTGTGATTGCTGGTCTCGTCGGGTGGTTCGCCTCCCGTTGGCTACCAGCTCACACGAGTGTGGTCGACACCGCTCGGCTTGCTCGCCTGCAACTCGATCTACCGATATCTGCCGCTGTGGCTGCCGTCATCGTCAGCTGGCGATGGCGCCGTCAGAACCCCTGACAGACAACATATGTCAAAGATCCCCGGCTTCGCGGGGAAGACCGAAAGGAACACGATGATCGTCATCATGGGAGCGTCCGGAACCACAGGCGGCGCGTTGCTACGCAGTCTCGCATCCTCGGGTGTGCCGAGTCGAGCGCTGTCCCGCGACCCGGACAGGCTGCGCGCCCACCTCGGCGATTTGGCCGACGGTTTGGTCGAAGTAGTGCCGGCCGATGCCGCAGACCCAACTTCGCTACGCGCGGCTTTCGAAGGGGCCGAACAGCTTTTCCTCGCCATGGCCAACGGCCTCGAACAGGTCGAGTTCGAAACGCGTGTGATCGACATAGCCGCCGAGAGCGGCGTCGAACACATCGTCAAGATCTCCGACCCCGCCGCCGCGGCCGACTCCCCCATCGCGCTCTCCCGTGGCCACCACGCCGTTGGTGAACACCTGCGCGCATCCGGGATCCGCCACACTCTGCTCCGCCCCTATGCGTTCATGCAGAATCTGTTGCTCCTGGCTCCGGCGGTGGCTGCGCAAGGGGTGATTCTGGGCGCGATGCGGGACGCGCCGTGCAACTGGATCGACTGCCGAGATATCGGCGACGTCGCCGCGGCCGTGCTCACACGCGCCGACCTCGCCGGCGGTACCTACGTCCTGACGGGTAGCGAGGCAGTCGGCTACGGCGGCATCGCCGATTCTCTGACCCGCATGCTCGATCGCCCCGTCCAATATATCGACCTGCCGCCGCACGAACTACGGCAAAACCTCGTCGATCATGCCCACATGCCTCCGTGGCTGGCCGAGCACATTCTGGAGATCCAGCAACTTGCCGTCTCGCGCCCGGAGTCACCCACCGACACGGTGGCACGTGTCCTGGGGCGTGAGCCACGAAGCCTGGATGCGTTCCTGCGTGAGAATCTGGACCGTTTCCGCTGATTCACGCTGCGAGAGCAGCGCCGCCAGAAGTCACGCGGTTGATCAACGAGCCCACCGAATCCTGATCGGACCTCGTACGGATTCCGGGTCGACGACTTCGCCGCCCTGGGTGATCTGTACTTCGCCGTCGGCCACCATGTGGCGGGCAGCCTCTCGGACGGGGTCCATCAGCGGACGCCAATTGTCGGGTGCCGCTGCGCGGGCCACGTCGGAGGGGCAGATGCTCGACTCGGCCGATCGGGCACTGAGTAGTTCGCGGATCTTCGCCGCCAGTTCTTTCTCTTCCACCGTGTGACCTCAGTTTCCGGTCGTGACCGTAGGCCTTCAACAGAGTATGAACCTTCGGTTCGGCGAGTTGTGGCGAAGGAATGGTGCACATCGATAATTATTGACGGCGTGGAGAATTCGAGTGCAACGCGCCGCGACGTAGTCCGAAAGTCGTATTCGGCCAGATCCCAGGAGTACGCGGACCTCTTCGGCTCGATGGATTCGACGCACGTATCTGATCGGGCCCTGGTGACCAGCTGGGCTGCCACTTTGACCGGCCCCGTGCTCGACGCCGGGTGCGGGCCGGGGCAGTGGACAGACTTCCTGGCCCAGGGCGGGCTGGATGTGTGCGGGATCGATCTCGTGCCCGAGTTCGTCGAACGAGCCCGCACCCGATACCCGGATCTTTCCTTCGAGGTCGGGGGCTTCGAGGCATTGGACGCGAAAACGAATTCACTGGGCGGCGTGCTGTCCTGGTACTCGCTCATTCACCATCACCCGCAAGATATCGAGGCACCGCTCGCTGAATTCGCGCGCGTGATCCGCCCAGGTGGTGGGTTGCTGGTGGGCTTCTTCGAAGGCGCGACCGTAGAGCCTTTTGATCACGCCGCGACGACTGGTTATCGATGGCCGGTGACCGAACTTGCCGAGGTGCTGGTCACAGCGGGCTTCGACGTGATCGAGACCCATACCCGGACGGGGAGCGGCTACAGGCCGCACGGCGCAATCACTGCCAGCCGGCGCGGCGGCGAATAGCGGATCGAGACAGAGCTAGCAATCCTCTTTCATTCATTTCGTGTCAGTGGTGTGCTGGATGAGTCACTCCCCGGCTTTTTCAGCACCGGATCATCCACAGTTGAAAGAAGGCGCCATGACCACGATCCATCTTCACAAGACGACCACTGCGACGCCCGAACAGGTCCTTGCCGGCCTGACCGACTTCGGCCCGGGCCGTGAGGAAATCTTCGGCCGCAGTGCGGACAGCTACCTGAAAGTGCACCAACAAGGACCCCACGATGCTGATGTCACCGAGGGCTCCAGTGGTATCTGGGAGCGTCTGCACTACGACTGGACCGACCCGCACCGCGTCGTGATGACAACCACCGACTCCAACCTGTGGGGCGGGGCGTCGAGCCATACCTACACGCTGACCCGGCAGCCGACGGGCCTGACCGATGTCGATGCCGTCGTGGTCCGGGACGGCAAGAACCTCAAGGGAAAGCTCCTGGCGTCGGTACTCGGACTCGTCGGCACCCAAGTGCTGGGAAAGTCGTTCACGAAGTCCATCGATGCCATCGAAACTCGCAACGGTGGCGCGAGCGGCGGCAACACACAGTGACAAGAACCTGACGGACTTGTCAGAGCGCTTCGAGGGCTTCCGTCATCTTCTTCACCGTCTCTGGTGCCACTTTGGCTTCGAATCCCGCCTTCAGGAGAGGCGACGCAATCTTGGCGGCACCGTTGAACTCGACGTTCGCGTGATATTCGATCTCGGTCGAGTTCGGACTCACTGAAGTCAAGGTGATGTCGTCGGTACTGGTGGCAGTCTTGTTCTTTCCTTCGAGAACAACGTGATTCAGCTCGTCGGTCACCAGCGTGTACGTCAGTTCCGTGGTGACGCCGAATAGCTTGGACACGTTGTGCCACTGAGTTCCGACGCCGACAGGACCGTCGGAGATCTGTGTGCAGCTCTCGGTGCCCGGATCCCACGTCGGCGCATTGGCGAAGTCGCGGAGAAACGCCGCAGCCTTTTCGATCGGTGCCTCGGCGGTGAATTTGCGGGTGACGTCAACCATGCGGTGGGCCTTTCGGTTCATTTTTCGGCGGTAGTGCCGCGGTGAGAGTTCGTTCCGACGCCCGGGCTACCCAAACTCGACAAACGGTAACCACCTTCAGAAGACTGCGCGGTCCAGTGGACGCGGAAGCGGGTCGAGTGCGCCGGTCTCGCGCAGGCGCTCGTACGCCCGAACGACCCCATCGATGGCCCCGATCTGTAGCAACACGCCGCCCGGTAACGCGGCAACGCCTGCTGCGAGGTCACCCGGGATCGCGTCAGCGCGAGCGGACGAGAGGTAGCCGACTCGGCCGATCACGGGATCACCGACGCGATAGTCGGACTCGTCTTCGAGAGCGTCGAGGAAGTTGTCGTCGGTGACGTCTCCGAAATCCGGTTCCCACACCGCGGCGAGCATCCGAAGTAGTTCTGTCTCAGGAACTTCGGCGGCGTCCGGCGCGCTGACGGCAATAATCATCGACTGAAGGACGATTTCAGGTTCGCCGCCCGCCAACCCGGAGAGTTCGAGCCCCCATTCGGACCCTCCACTGGATGCGAGCCTCAATCCGATTCCCAGACGATCCGACCAGTCTTCGGCGGCCTGCGCGTTCTCGAGGACCTGTGCCAACTGGTCGACGGTCACGGCAGTAGCAGGTCCAGCGGAATGGATCTGTTGCCACGACCCGCCGACCACCTCGGGCAAGAGGGATTCGACTTGCTCCAACGTCCGACGCCACCGGGAGGCCACGGCCTGCACCGATTCCGGCCGTCGTCCCCAGAAAACTCGAATAGCGCGTCGTGTCATCGAATCCTCCGGTAAGGATCGTCCATGGGTAGCCATATCCCGTCTTCGTGGATTTCGAGATCAGTGACGCCGCGGGTGAGAGCGTCGACGGCCGCGAGAACTGCAGGGCGCGTTTCGTTCTCGCGGCACAGGAGTGACCACGTCCAGATCGCCGCGGGGTCGATCACCGGACGTGCAGTGAGATCGCTTGGCAGCGTGATGGTCTGCCCTTTGGGCGAGTTGACGACCGGACGGCCGACGGCACGGACGTGATCGAAGAATGCCGGACCGGTGATACCACCGTCGTTGATGCGCAGGATCTGTGCGCCGGTATCGCGAGCGAATTCTTCGGCGTAGACGTTCCACGAATACCAGGAGGTGGTGTCGTCGTCGACGAGTACGACGACGTCGCGTGCCCGCACCGGTGTGGTGTCCTCTCCGGTGGAGACCGCGTACAGCCGATCCGCACCGAGCAGTTTTGCGCTCAGAGCATGTTGGGCGACATCGGTTTTCCGCACCCAGGCGATCGCCAGGTCGAGGCTGCCGTCCGCTACCCGCGCGGCCTGCGCGTGCGAAGGCACCACCCAGGCGTCGACGTGCAGTTGCGCGACCCCTGAAGTGCGCGCGATCAGATCCGTGGGGAGCCAATTGACGTAGCCGATCCGGACGGGCTCCGCTCCGGACAGACGCTCCGCGCGGCGTCGCAGATTCTCGGCACTCTCGAGTAGCGCACGGACATCAGGGAGCAGGGCCGCGCCGGCTGGCGTCAGAGCGACGGAACGGCGGTCGCGGACGAACAGCTTGACGCCGAGGTCGCGTTCGAGTGCCATGATCTGCTGCGACAATGACGGCCCGGCTATCAGTAGCCGCGCCGCGGCTCGGCCGAAGTGCAGTTCCTCGGCGACGACCTCGAAATATCTCAGCTGACGCAGCTCCACGATCCTTCATGCTACGTGCGGTGGGAGGTTGTGCCTATCAGTCAGGAGCAAAGCGGTCGTGGCGGTCCGGCGCGGCCGGGGCACACGATAAGACCATGACCACAATCCACAACGGCGTCTCCTCGCGAGCGCACGCTGTCCAAGCTGCCGCTGCGCTGGCGGCGAGCATGGGAATCGGTCGATTCGTCTACACACCGATTCTGCCGTTGATGCACACGCAGGCCGGTCTGTCCGCCTCGCTCGGCGCCACCCTGGCGACGGCCAACTATGTCGGGTACCTGATCGGCGCGCTCGCGGGAATCCTCATTCCCGGCGTGGTGCGCTCGGCAGCGGTGATGCGTACGTCGTTGGTGGTCCTCATCGCGACTTTGGCGCTCATGCCCACTACCCACGACGGATCCATCTGGTTCGCCCTGCGGCTCGTCGCAGGCATTGCCAGTGCCCTCGTCTTCATGATCGCCGTCAGCGCTTTGCACGCGCACCTTCGGGGGCAGTCCCAATTCCTGGCCGGATGGGGATTCGGCGGAGTTGGGTTGGGTATCGCCCTGTCCGGGGTCCTCGTGTTGGTCGTCCGCTTCATCGGTACCTGGAGTACAGCCTGGCTGGCATCTGCGGCCCTTGCAGTGGTGTGTGCGGTCGCAGCCTGGGGATTGACGCCGGAACCGCGTCCGACCATCACACCGGACGCGCCGGGAACTCCCAGTTCCCAACGCTGGTTCACTGCCTTGTTCATCAGTTATTTCCTGGAAGGCATCGGCTACATCATCGCGGGCACGTTCCTTGTTGCCGCAATCGATCTCGCCGCTCCAGAATGGGTCGGCAGCGGCGCTTGGATAGTGGTCGGTCTGGCCGCATTTCCCTCGTGCGCCCTGTGGGCTTGGCTCAGCCCGCGTTGGTCGAGGCCGACTCTGCTTCTCGTTGCCCTGTTGATTCAGGCGGTGGGCATAGCGCTTCCTGCTGTGATCGGAGGCGTCGGCCCCGCACTGATTTCAGCTTTCCTGTTCGGTGTCACCTTCCTTGGTATCGGGTCAATTGTGTTGGCAATCGGCGCGCACCTGCAGTTCCCACGCGCCGTGGCGTTGCTGACCGCTGGATACAGCGTCGGTCAGATTCTCGGCCCACTCGTTGTCACTCCGTTGCTGCGAGACGGGTATCGCGACGCTCTGCTGTTGGGTGCGGCCGTCGTTCTGGGCGCGGCAGTGGCCGCCGCGGCCTTGCGGTTCCGATTCCCTTCCGATCTCGATGCGGACCCTCGGACGGCCACCTCGACTGAGGAGGTAGTTTTTGATGTCAGATGACGAAACCGCCGGAGCACTACCCGACGTAGGACTGGAGATGTTCGAATGAGCGCACTCACAACCGATCTCGACCTGAAGGTCCCTGTCATCGCAGCGCCCATGGCCGGCGGCGCTTCCACACCGGCACTTGTTGCTGCTGCCTCTCGCGCAGGCGGTCTCGGATTCCTCGCCGCCGGGTACAAGACGCCTCAGGCTCTGTCCGACCAGATCGACACCGTGCGCGCCGAGGGAGTGTCGTTCGGTGTCAACGTCTTTGCGCCCAACCCGGTGCCTGTCGACGTCGATGCCTACCGTGCCTATACCAGGGCGATCCAGGTCGAGGCGGATCGCTACGGCATCACACTGGCTGACGGTGAGCCGGTCGAAGACGACGACTACTTCGAGGACAAGATCGATCTGCTCCTGGCCAGCCCGGTTCCGGTGGTCAGCTTCACTTTCGGCTTTCCCGCACCCGGCGTCATCAAGGCGCTGCGCGCTGCCGGTTCACTTGTCGTCCTCACTGTGACTTCGGAGGCAGAGGCGCTCCTTGCCGTCGACGCCGGTGCCGATCTGCTTGTCGTGCAATCGTCGGCTGCCGGCGGCCACTCCGGAACGCTCACTCCCCTGCAGGTTCCGGCAGAAACACCGATCACCGAACTGATCGCTCAGATCCGTCACCGCACGTCGGTTCCGCTATTGGCGGCCGGTGGACTGGCGACCTCCGCCGACGTCGCTGCAGCCTTACGTGCCGGAGCGGACGCGGCAGTGGTCGGTACCGTACTGCTGCGCACCGAGGAGAGTGGTGCCTCGGCTCCGCACAAGGCAGCTCTGGCCGACACGTCACGCGGGAACACGGTCGTCACAAGAGCTTTCACGGGACGTCCTGCACGGGCACTTCGGAACGAGTTCATCGATCACTACGACGCACAAGCGCCCATCGGGTATCCGGCCATCCATCACCTGACCAACCCGATGCGCAAAGCCGCTGTTGCGCAGGCAGATCCCGAGCGAATGCACCTGTGGGCCGGCACCGGCTATCGCCACGCGACGGAGGAACCAGCCGGGGTAGTGCTTTCGCGATTGGCTAACCTGTGACGGCGCGGACACCGGAAGCCGGATTGCCGGAAGTAGTGACATACGACGGGTTGCCCGGGTCCGCCGGTGGTGCACACTCGCTTCGAGTCAAGCGTCCCGATGTTGCATTTCAGCGGCTGCAGACATTCCTGGAATCCTGCACCGAACCAGTGTCTTTGCCGTCGTGGACGTTCGAGATCTACCAGAGTGGGCCATCCGAGCCGACCGCGCAGTTGTCATCGTTCGCTACCGAACTCTTCGGTGGGCCCCGCTACAAAGCGCAAACCCATACCGAATGGAACGTCCCACCTGGTTCTGTCAACGAAGCGCTCGATGCCCTCGTTGGTTGCGATGCGGTTACAACCCACGGACGTTCTGTGGCGGCACTGACCTGCAGCGCGCCCGTACGCCTGATCGACCCCGACACCCGCGCGCCGTACCCCGACATCACCCCCGACACGTTCGGCCGTTTTGCCGTGGATGGATACGGCCGGATTCTCGGCGAGTCAGGCATACGCGCAACCCTCGGCAACGCCGCATCCTCACTGTCCCTGTGGCTCAACCTGCCTGCAGACGAACGGTTGTCGTCCGGTGCTCGTCACCTACAAGACCATCTCCCGTTCCGGCTGTCCGCGAAACACTGGCGTCTCTGGCGGCCGAACCGGAGCGGAGACTCGTATCGTTCCAACAAGATTCCGTCACCGGTTCACGACCACGTTTGAATCACGCAGCAAGCATTTTCATCTCGGGCAGAGTTCGCCGATCTCGGAGACAATGCGATCAGCGCTGCGAACCACCCATACCGCGCGTCCGTCTCGTAACGAAGGCATCAGGAATCGGTCCTTTTCGATGGGCCAGTGCACAAAGGGAAATCCGCCGGCCAGCTCGTCCTGGACTTCGCCGGCGATCAGGGGACTGGTTCCTGCACTCTTGCCCTTTGGCCGTGGTCCAGCGTCGAGCGCGAGGTGGCAGTGGCCGTCATCGAGCATAGACACCGTCCACACGCAGTACTGCATGTACGTATCAGGGATGCTTTCACTGTGGCACGTTGTCAGAATGCGTCTTCCTCGAGTTCCATGATCTCGTTGTCGAGGGAACCCAGGATTTCTTTCATCGACGCCAGGATAGGCAGGATGTTCTTGGCGAAGTACGACGCGATGACCACCTTGCCCCGATAGAACGACCGGTCCTTTGCCGACGCGTCACGGTCCAAGGCTGCCAACGCGACTTCCGCTTGCACCAACAGGCGCCATCCGATGAGCAGGTCGCCTACCGCGTACAGAAAGCGCACCGAGCCGAGGCCTATCTTGTACAACTCGGAGGGTTGGTCCTGGGAAGCCATCAGATACCCGGTGAGCGTCCCGGCCATCTCCTGCACGTCGGTCAAGGCGGTCTCGAGTAGGACTCGCTCGGCCTTGAGTCGACCGTTCCCGGCCTCACTGTCGATGAACTCTCGTATGCGACCGGCTACGTGAGCGAGTGCAACGCCGCGGTCGCGTGCGATCTTTCGAAAGAAGAAGTCCTGCGCCTGGATCGCCGTGGTGCCCTCGTACAGGGTGTCGATCTTGGCATCGCGGATGTACTGCTCGATGGGGTAGTCCTGAAGATATCCGGAGCCGCCCAGGGTCTGCAGGCTCTCGGTGAGCAGTTCGTAGGCCTTCTCGGAGCCGACGCCCTTGACGATCGGCAGCAGCAGATCGTTGACCCGCGCCGCCAATTCGGCATCCGCACCCGAAACCAACTCGGCGACATCGGCATTCTGGTGTGCAGCGGTGTAGAGGTAGACCGCTCGGAGGCCTTCGGCGTAGGCCTTCTGCATCGCCAGGCTGCGTCGGACGTCGGGGTGGTGCGTAATGGCCACACGGGGCGCGGTCTTGTTTGTCAGCTCGGTGAGGTCTGCGCCTTGAATTCGTTCTTTTGCGTACCCGAGGGCGTTGAGATAGCCGGTGGACAGTGTTCCGGTAGCCTTGGTGCCCACCATCATTCGAGCATTCTCGATGACCTGGAACATCTGGGCGATACCGTTGTGGACATCACCCACGAGCCAGCCGACGGCAGGAACGTCCGTCGCTCCGAAGGTGAGCTCGCAAGTTGGGGAAGACTTGAGGCCCATCTTGTGCTCGACGCCGGTGACGTACACACCGTTGCGCTCTCCCAGTTCAAGTGTGTCCGAGTTGAAATGGGACTTCGGAACGTAGAACAGGCTCAAACCTTTGGTTCCTGGACCGGCTCCCTCGGGCCGGGCAAGCACCAAGTGGAAGAGGTTCTCGGCCGTGTCTCCGACGTCACCGCCGGAGATGAATCGCTTGACGCCCTCGATGTGCCACGTGCCGTCGTCCTGCGCGATTGCCTTTGTTCGGCCTGCGCCTACATCGGATCCGGCGTCTGGTTCGGTGAGCACCATCGTTCCGGCCCATCCGCGTTCGAATCCTTCTTTGGCCCAGTGTTTTTGCTGTTCGTTTCCGATGGTGTAGAGCACGCTCGCCATCAGTGGACCCATGTTGAAAAAGCTTGCGGATCCGTTTGCCGCGACCAACATTTCGCCGATCGCCCAGACCAACGGCGCCGGAGCAGGTACACCACCCATGCCTTCTGGTAGGCCGAGTCGCGACCAACCGGCTTCGTTCACCGCCTCGACCGTCTTGCGTAGAGGTTCCGGGACCACAACTGCGTGATTGGGTGCGTCGAATTCGACAGGGTTCCGATCCGCGTCGGCGAAGGACGCTGCGACCGGGCCTTCTGCCAGTCTCGCTACTTCCGCAAGAATGTTGCGCACAGTGTCGGTGTCGAGGTCCCCGTATGCGCCGGCATCCAACAGTTCGCCGATCCCGAGCACCTCGAACAGATTGAACTCGATATCACGCACGTTGCTTTTGTAGTGACCCATTGTTCTCCGACCTTGGTTCGTCAGCAATACGATTCGTCAGCAGATACGGCTCGTCAGCAGTACACAAGAAAGCCTGCCCCACAAGGAATTCAGTACGCAACCGTAGGTAGAGACGAGTTTCGTTGCTACAAAGTAGCGCCGAGTCGCTCTCATTGAAACATTCACTCGTACAATCGGTTTCCGTTGGTGGGGGTGCATATCAGTCGCGTAGCATCCTCTTGGGTCAAAGCAGCTGCGCACCAATCGAAGTGCCCATCCTGACCTTCGGCGTCAAACGCATTCGCTGTGATCAGTGAACATGCTGCTCGGTAAACCAAGAGCGCCTCTCGTTGGTAGCCGAGACGTTCCTCGATCGGCGTGGAGAGCCCAGTTCTGTCTCGTGAGCCTTTGGTATCGGTCAGAGGGTGAGTAGCACTTTGGTGGCGCGCCGCTCGTCCATCGCCTGGTAGCCGGCGGCGGCGTCCTCCAACGGGAGAGTGAGGTCGAAGACGATGCCCGGGTCGATCTGGTCGGTCATGATGAGCTCGATCAGTTCGGGTAGGAATCGCCTGACCGGCGCGGGACCGCCGAGCAGGCTCACCGTCGCGAAGAACAGGTTCATGACGTCGAGTTCGACGCCGTGGGATACCCCGACGTAGCCGACATGTCCGCCGGGGCGGGTAGCTCCGATAGCCTGCATCATCGATTCTTGGGTGCCTACGGCTTCGACGGTCGAGTGGGCGCCGTAGCCGCCGGTGAGTTCCTTGATCTTCGCGATGCCCGCGTCGCCCCGCTCTTCGACGATGTCGGTGGCGCCGAATTGCGTGGCGAGTGCCTGCCGGTCGACGTGACGTGACATGGCGATGATCCGCTCGGCGCCGAGTTGTCTGGCAGCGAGGATCGCCAGGAGTCCGACTGCGCCGTCGCCGACGACGGCGACTGTTTTGCCTGGTCCGGCTTCCGCAGCTACGGCGGCGAACCAACCGGTGCCGAGTACGTCGGAGGCTGCAAGGAGGCTGCGAGCCTGCCGCTCGGTCGGCTCTCCGCGGACAGGGACGAGGGTGCCGTCCGCGAGCGGGATGCGAGCGTATTCGGATTGGGTGCCGACCGAGCCCATCATGACCTGGTGGATACAGCGAGACTGAAAGCCCGCCTCGCAGATTTCGCAGGTGTTGTCCGACGCGACGAACGAGCCCACGACGAAGTCCCCAACTTCGATGTCTTTGACGTCAGGGCCGACCTGTTCGACGACGCCCACGTATTCGTGTCCCATCGGCGTCGGGCCATTCAGCTTTTCGATGCCGCGATACGGCCAGAGGTCGGAACCGCAGACGCAGGTGGCTGTAACGCGAATGATCGCGTCGGTCGGTTCGACGATCACCGGCGCATCGATCTCTTCGACCCGGACATCGCCGGGAGCATGCATGACGACAGCGCGCATGACGTGGCTCCTCACCATCGGTTTCTTCGTGTCACTTCAACCTGATCACGATTTGGCGGCGTGCGGGAGTCCCGCGCGATAGTGGTACTGCGAGGGACTCCCTCGCTACCGGTCACTGACTTACGCTCGATGGCATGGACGATCGAGCGCAAGTACGCGAATTCCTGACCTCGCGGCGCGCCCGAGTCACGCCCGAACAAGTTGGACTGCCGGCCGGATCGAACCGCCGCGTGGAAGGTCTGCGTCGAAGTGAAGTGGCAACCCTCGCCGGAGTGAGCGTCGAGTACTACACCAGGCTCGAGCGCGGAGCGATCAGCGGCGCATCGCCCGGAGTGCTCGACAGTATCGCGAAGGCCCTACGACTCGACGACGCCGAGCGCGCCCACCTTTTTGATCTCGCGCACGCGGCAAGCCCGGTAGCCAGGCCCCCGCGTCGGCGAAATACGAAGGGCTGGAAGCCCCATCAGAGCCTCCAGTGGACGCTCGACGCAGTCACCGCAGGACCCGCTTTCGTGCGGAACGGTCGCATGGATCTTCTTGCTGTCAACCCACTCGCGCGTGCGTTCTACAAGGACCTCTACGACATGCCGGGGCAGCCCCCGAACATCGCGCGCTTCACGTTCCTCGACGAAAGGGCTTTCGAGTTTTATCCGGACTGGAACGCGTTTGCCGAGGTGACCGTCTCGATTCTGCGAACCGAGGCTGGGCGAGATCCTCACAACAAGGAATTGCACGATCTGATCGGTGAACTCAGCACTCGGAGTGAGGAATTCCGGCGTCGGTGGGGCGCGCACGACGTCCGCCATCACGGCACCGGATTCAAGACTTTTCACCACTCCGCCGTGGGGGAGCTGACGCTTGCCTTCGAAGGTTTGGAGATGGCCGCCGAGCCGGGGTTGACGCTCACGATCTACACCGCAGAGCCGGGATCGCCCTCCGCGGAACGGATGCAGCTACTCGCCTCGTTGGCAGCCAGTGAGAATGCGGACTCTGCTCCTCACGTGTCGGAGCGGTCGCTGACGGACGGCTGACGAACTGCGCGACGGTTGATCGGGTCGTCAGTTGACGACTTCGACGGTGGTGCGCTTCGTGCGTTCCTTGCGCAACAGGATCATCAGCGGCAGAAAGTAGAGAGCGGCAACGCCGGTGCCTACCAACACCGGCCCAGTGGCACCGAGACTCGAGGCGAACGCGAACCCGGCGATCCAGGAGCCGACCGCCGTGCCCAGATTGAACGACGAGGTGCTGAGAGCAGAAGCCATCGTCGGCGCCTGATCGGCATAACGCACAGCCATCCCGATCAGGATGGGATTGGTCGACATGCCGAATAGTCCCAGCATGACTACGAGAATCACCGTCACGATCACGTTGTGCGAGAAGAGGCAGAGCGCCCCGAGTACGAGAAACGTCATCGCTGCCGAGACGAACAAGACCCCGTACTGATGCTTCGCACCGAGTCGACCGCCGAGATTGGAGCCGACGAACGCACCGAGTCCGTAGCCGACAAGCACTAGCGGCACTGCCGACGCAGCAAGTCCCGTGTTCTCGGTCAACAGCGGAGAGATGAAGCTGTACGCCGCCAGCGATGACCCGCACACGACGGCGCAACCGGACAGAACGAGCCAGATGCGTCCGTCCCGTAGGCTCGCGATCTCCGCTCGCCAGGACGGCACCGCGCCGGAGTCGGTGTCGGCGGGTACCAATCGGTGGACGACGGCCGCGGCGACGAGTGCGAGGGCGGCGAGGGCCCAGAAAGGACCACGCCACCCGATGCTCTGACCGGCCAGAGCGCCGAGCGGAACACCGATGACGTTCGCGAGCATGCCTCCGCCCAAGACGATGCCGAGCGCGCGCGAGGAAGACGCCGGGCCGGCCGCTTTTGCTCCGACCACTGCGGCGACTGCCCAGAAGGCGCCCGTCGCCACGGCTGTGAGGAAGCGGGCGCCGAGAATGAGTCCGAAGTTGGACGAGAGCGCGACGATGACGTGTCCGATCGCGAAAACAATCAGAGCCGAGCTCAAGGTCACGCGTCGGGGAACCCTGAGTGTCACGATCGCCATCGCCGGCGTGCCGACGATCATTCCGATCGCGAAGACGGTGATCATCAGGCCGACGTTCGCGATCGACGTACCGAGGTCACCCGCGATTTCGGGAAGAATGCCGGCGACGACGAATTCGGTTGTGCCCATCAAGAAAACTCCGACGGCCAGCACGTAGATCACGAGCGGCAGGCGGCCGGTTTCTTCGACGGTCGGGGCGGAAATCATGAGGTGGTCAGTTCTCTTTCTGTTGACGACGCGCATGTCGTGGCGCACCCGTCCAGGGCATCACGCCCGTCGCCTGCGAGGGAGTCCCGGTCGTTGGTGGTACTCGAAGGGACTCCCGGTGTGGCCGATTGCGCGCTACCGTCGGCGCAAAGACTGCCTGAACCCGGGAGACGCGCCCATGACACGACGACAGATCCGAGGACTGGGCGCCGCCGTGCTCGTCTCGGCCTTCCTGACGGCCTGCGGTAGCGAGGATCCTGAAGGGCCCCGTCCGCAGGCAAGCACGACAACACGATCGGCGCCCGCCGCGGCCTTCGGTGAACCCGAGACCGTCGCCGACGGCTTGGACGCGCCCTGGTCGATCGCATTCCACGGCGACACACCACTTGTCAGTGAGCGCGGCAGCGCGCGAATCCTCGAACTCGACGCCGGCGGAAACAGCCGCGAGGTGGGAGTCGTCGACGGCGTCAGCCCAAGAGGTGAGGGCGGTTTACTAGGGATCGCAGTACGTGAAAACCGCCTGTACGCGTACTTCACCGCGAACGGGGAGAACCGGATCGAACGCTTCGACATCATCGGTGCTCCGGGGGAATTCGCGCTCGGGCCGGCCGAGACGATTCTCGACGGGCTCGCTTCGGCCAACTACCACAACGGTGGTCGCGTCGCGTTCGGCCCGGACGGGATGCTGTACGTGACCGTCGGTGATGCCGGTAGTCGAGACAGGGCTCAGGACCTCGACTCGATGTCCGGGAAAATCCTTCGAATGACTCCGGATGGCGATGTGCCGCTAGATAATCCATTTCCGAACTCGTTTGTCTACAGCTACGGCCACCGCAACTCCCAGGGCATTGCCTGGGCAGGGGACGGCACGATGTACGCCAGCGAGTTCGGGCAGGATACCTGGGACGAGCTCAACAAGATCGAAGCAGGCGGAAACTACGGGTGGCCCGAGGTCGAAGGGATTGCGGGTGAAGACGGATTCATCGACCCGCTCCAACAATGGTCACCTGACGATGCCAGCCCCAGCGGAATCGCCACCCACGACGGCACGATCTACATCGCCAATCTTCGTGGTGAGCGACTCCGCACGGTGCCCTTGACCGATCCCGCGACCGCCGACGAGCAATTTGTCGACGAATACGGGCGCCTCCGTGATGTTGTAGTCGCACCGGACGGGGCGCTCTGGATGCTGACGAACAACACCGACGGACGCGGCGACTCCAACCCCGGTGATGACCGCATCATTCGGGTGCCGTTGCGCTGACGTCGATTTCCGGCGAACGCAGTACTTCCAGCCCGAGGAACCTCGCCGAAGCCGGTGATTCACTAATATCGTTACGACAGATGACGCGGGTACGGATCGGAGAGACAGCATGGGGACTTGGGGTTCAGGACCTTTCGACAACGACGTAGCGGGCGACCTGCTCAGCGCGGTACAGGCGGGTGACTACGATATCGACGATTACGCACGCCACCCCGACGACGGCTACCTCGATGCCGATGATGCTCAAACAGCTATTGCCGTCGCCGAGATCCTTGCGGTTGCGCACGGGGTTGCTCCGGCGCCTGTGCAGCTGGCCGAGATTGATGCCGCCGGGTACGCCGGAACCTTGAGTCCGGAGCAGAAGGCATGGGTCCTCACCGCACTCGAGCGTGCCGTCGCAGACAGCGACACGTCGGAGTTGTACGAGTTGTGGGAAGAAAACGGTCCGGAAGACCTCGCGGCTTGGCGGGCACCGATCCTGGGCAGATTGGCGAGTCTCAAAACGGTGGGATGAGTGTCACTCGTCAACAGTCCCTTGGTTACTCGGAGTTCGAAGACGACAGACTCCCCTTGACATACCGGGTGGTGTCGTCGGCGAGGATCTCAGCCAGCCCACGTTCGATGCCGTCCAGGGCCTGCGCGGCGACATCGGCCGGAGCGATCTTCTGTTCGGCCGGTACGCCCGCAGCCATGTCGGTATCCATGTATGCAACGTGCAGTGCCGAGACGGCGATTCCCCGCGGCGCCAGTTCTTCTCGAACGGCGTCGGTCATCGCCCACGCCGCTGCCTTCGATGACGCGTAAGACCCGAGCGCAGCCGGATGGAACCAGGACAGCACCGAAAGAACATTGAGTACTGTTCCGCCTCCGTTGTTTTCGACGACCGGAGCAAACGCCCGGGTCACGGCAAGCGGGCCGTAGAAATTGACGTCCATCTCGCGGCGAACGTCATCGATGTCGCCCCCGATCAAGGGTGCCGAGGTAGAGATTCCGGCGTTGTTGACCACCAAGGTCACATCCGATGCGATTTGCGCTGCGGCGGTGATCGATTCGGCGTCCGTCACGTCCAACCTCAGGGGGATGACGCCGGGCAGATCGACAGTTTCCGGATTGCGGGCAGCCGCGTACACCTTCGCGCCGCGCTCGACGAGCCCTGCGGCCAGATGGCGGCCGAGTCCGCGATTGGCTCCGGTGACGACCGCAACCGTCTTGTTCAGGTCCATGATTCTCCCAGGGTTGTGACTGTCGGTGACATTTAGATTATGAATCAAATCTAAGTGTGGGCTAGGATAGATGTCAAGTGAAATCCAAACTGGAAGGCGTTGTGATGGGCCGCGTATCGCAGCAACAAGCGGAAGAGAACCGTCGGCGCGTCGTGGAAACCGCAGCTCGTCTGTTCCGAGAGAAGGGCACTCACCTCAGCGTCGCCGACTTGATGAAGGCGTCGGGGCTGACCCACGGTGGTTTCTACAAGCAGTTCGCGTCCAAGGATGCGCTCATCGACGAAGCGACCACCCATGCCTTCGCGGAACTGGCGCAGCTGCACGCAGCAGGTCTCGAAAGGCATGCAGGGCAGCGTGACGAGGCTCGACAAGCCCTGATCGACAACTACCTCTCCGTGGAGCATCGCGACAATCCGGCAGACGGATGTCCCGCTGCTGCACTCGCCGCCGACATGGCACGCGAGCCGGCAGACAGTGAGGCCCGTCGGGTGTATGTCGAGGGGGTCGGTGATTTTGCCAAGGCGCTCGCGGATGAGGAGCATGACGGGCTGGTGCGTCTCTCGACCATGATCGGCGCTCTGGTCCTCTCGCGAGCCACCAAGGGATCGTCCCTCTCCGAGGAAGTCCTTGTCGCTGCTCGTGAAGAGCTCACCGGGTAGTCCAGGATGATCCGCGTACGGCCCGCTGACCCGGCCATGCATACTGGCTGAGGTCTCTGTCAGCGATACCTTCGATTGCTTCGAGATCTGCAACGTCACTACCCGATGGCCGCAGGGGAGAAGCGAGAGATGTTCACACCCAGAGAATTTGGCAAAGTCTCAGTGCTGGTACCAGAGAACGGTGGGACCGTCCCCTTCGGAAACACCGTGGTCGTGCACGGATCCGAACGCACGCTGGTGATCGACCCGTCCCTCTCCCTCGACCGAGATCCCGTGGGCGCAGACCTCGTCTTCATCAGTCACGGCCACGAGGACCACGTTGCCGGTCTCCGGCATTTTCAAGCACCGACGTACGCGCACAACCTCGACGCACCGTCGGTCGCCTCCCTTGACACGATGCTCACAAATTACGGCCTCCGCCCCGAGGAGCGAGCTGAGGTCGAACATTCAATAGCAGCGCAGTACGGCATTCCCCCGACGCACGATGACGTTTCCGGGATCGCCGACGGACACGTCTTCGACCTCGGAGACCGCACGGCGACGGTCATTCACCTACCTGGTCACACTCCCGGACATTGTGGCCTCCTCATCGAGCCCGACGGCTTCTTCTATGTCGCCGACATCGATCTCACCTCCTTCGGCCCGATGTACGGCGACCTGGGCAGTAGCGTCGACGACTTCCTTGCCTCCATCGACCGCGCCGCGGGCATCGACGCTCGGTGGTACGGCACCTTCCATCAAAAGGGCGTCGTCGAAGGCAGCGACGAGTTCCGTCGCCGGCTGACCGCCTACCGCGACAAACTGCTCAGCCGCGAAGAAAGACTCGTCCAATTTCTCGGTGAACCAAGGCAGTTGGAAGACATCGTCGCGCATCGCCTCGTCTACCGTCCGCACGTCACCGCGCCGTACGTCGATGCAGTCGAACGTCGAACTGCGCAGCTGCACCTTCAGCGGCTCGTGGCGGCCGGTGCCGTTGTCACGCTCGAGGGCAACGTATTTCGGCGTGCATGAATGTGTCGTGTCATCCATTGGATGTGAACAGAGCGGGCAGAAGGGTGTAATTGTGGCGAGGGTAGTTGTTGTCGGCGCGAGCCGGGGACTTGGTCGTGCATTGATCGAGGGTCTTAGGAGCGATGGTCACGACGTTGTCGGTATTTCTCGTCGGCGCCCTGACGGGTTCGACGTCTCCGAGTGGATCGAAGCAGATCTGACCGACCCTGTTGCGGCAGCGAACTCGATCGACCAGGAGCTTGTCGGAGGTGTAGACACCCTGATTTGCAACGTCGGAATTTGGGAAGGGGACGCCTTCACTTCCGATTATGTGTTCACAGATCAATCCGACGTCGAAATGCTGGAAATGATCAACGCCAACATCACCGGCACGATCCTTTTGTCGAAGCGCCTGATCCCGCGGATGATCGGGCGTCCTCGACCTCGGATTTTCTTGACCGGTTCTACCTCGGGGCTCCCGCGAAGCGGTAGGCCGGAAGTTGCGTTCGGCGCATCGAAGTCCGCGATCAACGGCATTGCCGACGCCTTGAGAGAGGGCAACCGGAAGGACCGACTCGCAGTGACGGTCCTTCACCTCGGATATCTCAACACGGAAGATGGACTCGATGTGCCCCGAGACATCGCTGCTGCCCCCGGAGATGGGTCTCTGGTTCCCGTGCACGACGTCGTGGATACCGTGCGCTCCATCTTGAATCTGTCGTCTTCGTCATCGGTTCGAGAAGTGGTCCTTACTGCCATCGACGACACACGATTCTGAACGACAGCTACCGCTTCGGTCTGTGAATCCGATTGCCGAACAGATGTATTCAGAGAATATTGCCCTCGATGAAGATGAAGGCTCCCGCCAGGTACACCAGGGTGAGCCCCGTCAGGAGCCACGCCATGTACGGCCGGATGTAGAGGCGCCGCAGACGGTGCAATCGCAGGGAGGCTCGCAAGAACGCGCCTACGGAGCCGAGTAGCAGCATGAGGCTCGGGACGAAGACGGCCAGTCGGCGATCTTTCTGTGAGCACAGCAAGGTGTCGGTACCGAAGCATTCGCCCCGCCGGGAGCCCAACCAGACGATCGCGACAACCAGTGCCGCGGTAGCCAGAACGACGGACAGGCCGTACGTCAGGGTTCGCCTGTTGATCTTTCGCTCTCGACGCTGAATTACATCTGGTGTGTCAGAACTGTCGGTCATCACACCCCCTTTCGAACATCGCACCTTACTTCGTGGATCGACGGCGGGAGAGGGCGTACAGCACTACTCCGACCGCCAAGAGTAATGATGCGCGCAACCACGTTGCGGCGCTCTGCTGGGTGAGCAACGCAACGCACGTACCGAGGGCGAGGATCGGAAAGATGATCGGTGTCCGGAAATGACTGTGTTGCACTGCGTCACGACGCAGAACCAGGACCGCGATATTGGTGCTGATGAATACGAAAAGCAGCAGGAGTACCACCGTCTCTGCCAGGGCTGACAACGATCCGGTGACGCAGAGAGCCATGGCAACGGCTGTGGTTGCGATGATCGCCACCCAAGGGGTCCGGCGCCGCGGCAGCACGCGCGCGAATGCGCTGGGGAGCAACCCTTCCGACGCCATTCCGTACGTCAGCCTGCTTGCCATGATCATTGTCAGCAGTGCGCCGTTGGCGACGGCTACCAGAGCGATCAGGCTGAACAGGCGAGGCGGAACACCGACGTCGGCGGCTGACACCACTGCCAGTAAGGGGCCGGAGGACGCGGCGAGCTCGTCGGCGGGCAGCACCACCGAGACAGCCAGGCCGACAAGGACATAGGCGGCGCCCGCCGTCAACAGGGCTCCGAACAGTGCGCGTGGGTAGACCTTGCTCACGTTCTTCACTTCTTCGGCGACGTTCGCCGAGGTTTCGAAGCCGACGAACGAGTAGTACGCGAGGAGCGCCGCTGCCAACACGGCGAGTGCAGGCGATCGACTGTCGTCGAACTCCACGACACGGCTCAAGGTTCCGTCGCCGTGCCCGAGAACTACGCAGGCGAGGACGACAACCATGACGAGGCCGGTGACCTCCACGACTGTCATGACGACATTTGCGCGCATCGACTCCTTGATGCCTCTGGCATTGAGAAGCCCCACCAGGAGGAGGAAGACGAGCGCGGCTGGAACGGTCGGGACGTCAATGAAGGCTTTGAGATAGTCACCCGAGAATGCGAGGGCGAGTCCTGCTGCACTCGTGACACCGGCCGCCAGCATCGAGAAGCCGACGAGGAATGAGATCAGCGGTTTCCGATACGCCCGTTGGGCGAATACTGCTGCACCGCCCGCTCGCGGATATTTGGTGACCAGTTCGGCATACGACGTTGCTGTCAGCAATGCCATGACGAGCGCTACGAGCAGTGGTACCCAGACGGCTCCACCAACTTCACCGGCGATGACGCCCACCAATGCGTAGATACCGGCGCCCAGGACGTCTCCGAGGATGAACACGAAAAGGAGTGGGCCGGTTATAGCCCGAGTGAGAACATTCTTACTGCCGCCTTCATCTCCGCCTGCGGTTTCGTCCACGTTCTCGGCACCCGCGGCGCGTCGCATATGCAAGGTTCGTCCTGTCTTCATGGTGACGTGCCGCCACCTCAGGAGCAGACATGTACCCATTGGTCGAAGTTTCAAACGCGGGTCGGACGTGGATGCGTCGGCGCGTGCCGTCCCGTGCTTTCCTTGTAGGTGACTTGCATTGGGTGAATCGCAGAAGTAGTGACTGGAGGACGACGTGGCTGAATCGACGGTTGCCGAGGTGATGGACGAGTTGGCTGCGCTCGAGGATCCGAAGGTGCGCGCAGTGAACGAGAAGCACGGTGACGATCACGGTGTGAACCTGACAAAACTGCGGGCAGTCGCGAAGCGACTGAAGACTCAGCAAGAACTTGCACAACAACTTTGGGCGACGGGCGATACCGCAGCGAGGCTGCTTGCCCTCTTGATCTGTCGCCCGAAGGCGTTCGGGCGTGACGAGTTGGACGTCATGTTGCGTGAGGCTCGTACTCCCAAGGTGCATGACTGGCTCGTCAACTACGTGGTGAAGAAGAACCCGCACGCGGAGGATTTGCGGGTGGCCTGGACCGCCGACTCCGATCCCGTGGTTGCGAGCGCCGGTTGGGCCCTGACTACCGAGCGCGTAGCGAAGAAGCCCGAGGGCCTTGATCTTTCAGGATTGCTCGACGTCATCGAGGCGGAGATGAGGGATGCCCCTGATCGCCTGCAATGGGCGATGAACCACTGCCTGGCCCAGATCGGGATCGAACATGCCGAGTACCGGGCCCGCGCAATCGACATCGGTGAACGTCTGCGGGTGCTCGAGGACTACCCGACTCCCCCGAACTGCACCTCGCCGTTTGCGCCGATCTGGATCTCGGAGATGGTGCGTCGACAGAGCGAGAAGTAGGTCAGCTAGCGCGACGTTCGAAACTGCGTCCGGTATCGCTGTGGACTGGTGCCGACCAAGTCTCGGAAGCGTTCGCGGAACGTTGTGACGGCATTGAATCCGACTTGTCCCGCAACACGTTCGATGGAGTGGTCGGTGGTCTCGAGCAGAAATTGTGCTTGACGGAGCCGCGCATGATGGAGCCACTGCAACGGCGTCGTACCGATTTGTTCCTGGAAGCGGCGGTTGAGCGTGCGGGTGCTCATCGTTGCCTTGGCTGCGATTGTCGTGATGTCGAGTTGCTCCCCGAGGTTCTCTTCCATCCAGTTCAGTAGCGGCCGAAGAGTTGTCCCGCTGGGTACGGGAGGCTCGTGGACGATGAATTGTGCTTGCCCTCCGGCACGTTCGAGCGGCATCACACTCAGCCGTGCCGTGTCGGCGGCGACCGCGGACCCGTAGTCCTGACGGACCATGTACAGACACAGGTCGAGTGCGGCCGCGGCGCCGGCGGAAGTCAGGACGTGCCCGTTGTCTACGTAGAGAACGGCGGCATCGACGTCGATGGCCGGGTGCCGGCGGGCCAACTCCGACGCAGCCGCCCAGTGCGTCGTCGCGCGAAGTCCGTCGAGCAAGCCTGTGTCGGCGAGTGTGAATGCACCGACGCACAGTGAGGCGATGCGCGTGCCGCGATCCGCGGCAGTTCTCAGGGCGTCGATGATCTCGGGGTCGATCGGCACGTCGAGATCGGCGGTGCCCGGGATGATGATCGTGCTTGCCTGGGCGAGACGTGAGAGTCCGTGCGGTACTCGCATCGTGAACGTTCCGGTCTCCACCTCCTCGGTGAGCGCGCACACGGAGGTCCGGTAGGCCGGTGCACCCGAGGGGAGCCTGCATCGTCCGAAGACTTCGAGGGGTGCCGCCAGGTCCATCGGCACCACCCCGGGCAACGCGAGAACTGCAACGTCATGCATGTCTGAAACGTAGCGTATGTGGCGCGAGATTCGGTGATCTCGTGTCTTGAAATATCCTCTCAACTGGTATTTCACAGAATGTGTGAGGTTGGCTGAAAGCCGTCGAAGGTTGGCTTTCAGCCGTCGTCATAGAGGTCAACTTCCTCCTACTGTCGTGGGAACAGCGACGTGCACAGGAGCGCGTTGCACAAAATCGGAGGTTGCAGTGCACGCGCAGATCGTGTTGTTCGACGGATTCGATCCCATGGATGTCGTGGGTCCGTACGAGGTGCTTTACGCCGGGGGTCTCGCCAGCGGTGGGGCGTTGAGTGTCGAACTCGTCAGCGCGGAGGGGCCTCGGACCGTCGTGAGCGGAAGTGGTGAACTCGCGATGACCGCCACTGCAACCCTCGATGTCGAACACGCGGATCTGATCATCGTTCCCGGAGCATCGGGTCTCTTCGAACCCAATGCGGACCAGCCGGGTTCCAGCTTGCCGGAAAGGCTCGCGGCCACAACGGAAACCGAACTGCCTGTCATGATGCGCCGTGCACTCGACGATCCTGGTGTTCTCGTTGCGACCGTCTGTGGAGGATCATTGGCACTGGCGATGGCGGGGCTTCTCGAAGGGCGTCGCGCCGTGACGCACCATCTTGCCGTGGACGCATTGGCGGCCGGCGGTGTAATTCCGATCCAGGCGCGAATCGTCGACGACGGTGACCTGATCACCGCCGGTGGTGTGACATCCGGTCTCGACCTGGGCCTGTATCTGCTGGAACGATGCCTCGGGCCCCGGATAAGTCTCGAGGTCGAAGCGCTCTTCGACTACGAGCGTCGTGGAACGGTGTGGTCGGCCAAGGGTGCCGAGCCTGTAATCACCTTCGCCCCGGACGCCGCGTGAATACGCTTGTGCGTACCGAAACGCGAGAAATCCCATGACCGGAATCCTGCTGTCCCTCCATGTGATTGCGGCCATTCTTGCCATCGGCCCCGTCGCTGTGGCGGCGAGTATGTTCCCGGTTGCGAGCCGCGCCGCGCTCGCCGATCCGGACAGCGCCAGTGTTGCGACGACGGGCATGCTGCATCGCATCGTTCGGGTGTATGCCACGATCGGCATTGTCGTTCCGATGCTCGGTGTCGCCACCGCCGTCAATCTCGGAGTGCTCGGTGACCTGTGGATCCTCACCTCGATCGCACTCACCGTCGTTGCCGCCGTGATACTCACCGCGGTCGTGCTTCCCGCCCAACGGCTGACAATGGCGGCGATCGAAGGAACCGGGTCCGTTGTGGACGTCGCAACGCGGCTCACCCATCGACTGGGCACCGCGACGGGAGTCTTCAATCTGCTCTGGGTCGTTGTCGTCGTGCTGATGATCTTTCGGCCAGGATCGACAACCGGCGTGTGAATCGAGACGAATTTTCATGTGTCGGTGACAGTGGAGCTTGACCTTGACACAGTGACAAGGGTTCCACTGGTCGGTGAAGGAGGTGGTTGTCGTGAACACAACCAACCACGGTGGGCAGCATGCTCACCTCGTCGACGCCTTGGCCGCAGCAGATCCCTCGGTTCGACTGCGCGCCGCGCTTGCGGTCGGCACACGCCCGGATCCTCAGTTGACGGATGCCCTGATCGATCGGTGCGCCGTCGAGCCGGACTTCTTCGTCCGCGACATGCTGACCTGGGCGTTGTGCCGCTTGCCGGCCGAAATCACGGTGCCGAGGCTGATCCGTGAGCTCGGGTCCGATGGCTCGCAAGCCCGCAGTCAGGCGCTCCACACTTTGTCCAAGATCGGCGATCCGATCGCGTGGCCCGAGGTCTGTGCGCTGGTCCACGACCAGGACGACGAGGTTGCGCGCAGTGCGTGGCGCGCGGCTGTGGCTCTCGTGCCGGCGGGAGACGAGGGCGCACTCGCGGCCGATCTGGCCACAGAACTCGGTCGGGGTGAACTGCAGATGCAGCTCAGTCTGAGCCGCGCCCTGACCGGGCTCGGCGAGGCTGTGCTCCCGGTGCTCGACGCGGCCGGTACGAGCCCGAATCCGCGTGTCCGAGCGCATGCTGATGCTACAAAGCAACTCTGGCACGATCCCGACGGTGGATTCGCTCTCTCACACGAGTTGGCGAAGCGCGTCGCCGCAATCGGACCGGACGCGTAGGAAGGGGAGACGGATGTTGATCGGCGAGGTCTCGCGGCGTTGTGGTGTCAGCACACGGATGCTGCGTCACTACGACACTTTGGGGCTGGTGAAGCCGACGGGCCGCACGTCCGGTGGCTACCGCGAGTACTCCGCTGACGACATCCGTCGCCTCTTCCACGTCGAGAGCCTGAGGACATTGGGGCTCTCGTTGAACGAGGCCAAGCGTGCACTCGACGAACCAGACTTCGCACCGGCCGATTTGGTGGGTGAACTCATGCAACACACTCGGCAACGGATCGCGGCGGAGGAGGAATTGCTGACCAAACTCGAAAGGGTCGACGCCACCGCCCCTTCGGAGTGGGACGACGTCCTGCGCATGGTCTCACTGTTGCGTGCACTCGAATCCGAGTTCGCCGCCCACCGCCAGCAAGCGATTCTGTCGCAGGACGCGAATGCGGCATTGCCCGTCGACGCACTCGTCGAGGCCATCCTGTCGGAGAGGGATGCCAACGTGGCGGGAGCGTTGCAGTGGGCGTTGGCGAGGACCGAAGGTGCGGGCCTTGCAGGTCTGACGAAGGGGCTCGAATCGGAGGACGTCGAGGTTCGACGCCGCGCGATGTCGGCCATATCCGGGATCAACACCGAGGAAGCAACTCGGTCTCTGAAGCGAGCTCTCGATGATTCGGACGCGATAGTCCGCGCCGACGCCGCTCTCGCCCTCGGATCTCGCGGAGAGGCTGTCTCGATGCCCGCTCTCCTCGAAATGGTCGCCGACGGGCGCCGCGACGTCGAGGCAGGCGAGGTGCTCGGTCTTCTCGCGGAGCACTCACCTACAAGCGGTGAGGTCGTCGATGCCGTGCAGGCAAGACTGGACGGCACTGACGACGCCCCGACGAGGTTGCGAATTACGCAGGCACTCGCCGAGTTTCCCGGCGCTGCAGCACGCGAAGCGCTCGCCCGGATCACCCACGACGACGACAAGACGGTCGCGTCCACGGCAGCAGCGATTCTCGAGATGCGCGATCGAGGACCACGTCGGCGCGAACGACCGCGTATCGGGGACTGAAAGCCGAGATCCAAGGCGCGTCTGACAGCGGCGGGGTCAGGCGGTCAACGCTGCAACGACTTCGCCGCGGCGTTGCCCTTCACTCCTGCAAAGAGCAGGACAAGGAGCACCGCAAGAAACACGACTGTTGAGGTGACAGCCGACACCACAGATCCGAAACCTGTCACGACGCCGATGGCGACCTGCATGCACAGTCCCGCTACGGCAGTCCACATCGTCCGGCGCAGAAGCGGCTGCGCACTCTGATGTGCCAACTGCCACGCCTCTGGACTCGCGATCGTCGCCTTCGTCCGTATGCCGACAACGGGATTCGGTTCATCACCGACGAGTCGCGGCATGAGCCCAGCAACGAACGCGAGGATAAGCGTCGACGACGTCAGTGAGACCGTCAGACCCAGTAAGTCAGGCGATTCCATCCGTCCAGCCCCCAATCGGCAGATGTTGACGCAGCGGACATTCCAGTCTGGGGTGCCGCCGGGACACCCCGACTGTAAGCCAACGAATGCATGTGCAGCTATTCGGGTGACGCATTTTCACGCTTTGTCGGATGGACTGTGAGACTCGATCTCGGACTGACTTTCAGACCGGCCTAGTGCGGATCACCCACGCAGAAAAGGTTTCCCACCGGATCCGCGAGAACGTCCCAGGATGATCCACCTGCCTTATGGTGCTCGAGATCGAAGTCGAGATGAAGTGTATTCCTCACTCGCGCTGCAGAATCGGCCCGACCACCACGTGGCAAGCTATGGTGATCAACGGATAGGGTTCTTACGTGGTGGATCAACGGCGACAGAGTTTGAGACGCAGGTACCTGAGCCTCGGCCTCGGCGAACTGGCGGCAGCGGCCGTATTTGCCGCTGTGGCGGTCGGTGTCGTGATGCCCCGGCTCGAAGGTTCGCAAGACTCCGCGGCGTTGTGGGCGGCGCTGGCCCCACTGCTTGTGATCCTCGTGCAAGCAGGTGTCTATTGGCTGCTTGCGCGGGGCCGGGTCGAGTTGGAGTCGATGCCGGCCCGCCTCGCAGCGCTTTACCGCGTGTTTCGGGTTCTCGATGTTCTCTTGTTGGCGATAGCTCTTCTCGGCGTTGTCATCTGGTTACCAGATCACTCCGGCGTGGCGGTGGGCGTCGTGGCGGTGTGGGTTTTCGGCGTCGTCGAGTACGTCAACTACTTCGTGGCCCGTCTCGCTTATCCACTTCGGCGTTGGCCGTTCGAGGTCGGCAAGTGGCGGAGACCCCAACTTGTGCGCGACCTGAACTCGGCACGCTGACACCGGCAACCAAGTTGTCTTTGCTGTAACGGCAAAATTTGATGCGGGATCGGAGTGAGTTCGGAAGGATCGGTTCTGCCCATCCAGGAATGAAGCCTCTTCATCGTTCTTCGCCGAGGAAGGAGAATGACCATGGCAACGTCGCGTCGCAGCCGCCGAGATGCCCCACCACCCCGGACAGGGAATAGCGAGGCAGCCACACTACGAGCGTTTCTCGACTACCTCCGTGATTCGATTGCCGCCAAGGTCGAAGGTGCTCCGGAACCTCAGGTGCGCAACACAATTGTTCCGTCGGGAACAACCTTGCTCGGGCTGGCCAATCATCTGACCTTTGTCGAACGATCGATGTTCCTTGCAGAAAACGTGACGGATTGGAAAGCGACGTTTCAACCGTCATCGGAAGACAGCGTGGACGGTGTCGTCAGTCGCTATCGCGAGACGGTCGAGCGCGCCAACGCAGTTCTCGACGGATGCACAGATCTTGCCGCGCCCATCCCGCGACCGGGGGCGAAACGACCCGCTCCCAGTGTCCGCTGGGCGCTCGTGCACATGATCGAAGAGACCGGACGCCATGCCGGGCACGCTGACATCCTCCGCGAATTGATCGACGGTTCGACCGGACGCTGACGCTGCAACGTGTTCGCCGATGCTTCCGCGCTTTCACCGAGGCGAATGTCCACGGCTGATCTCTGGGCCCACGAGTACAGCGTCGACAGTTCCGTCGGGAGTCGTTACTTCCCAGGGTAGTTCGGTGGCGGTCGAGGGAATGAGCCCGTCGATCCATTTGACCACGACACCGACGACCACTTTCTCGAGTTCCACACGTGACCACTTTCGCGGTCGATGCGGAACCGGCGGTTCCCAGCCCTCCTCGCCCCAGATCGCGCCGAATAGCTCTCTCTCGTCACCGATCTGCTGATTCAGACTGAATGCGTCGGGACCCTCGTATCGTGCCCAGACGCCGAATGTTCCCTCGCCGTCTTGGTCGAGCGAGACGTCGATGACGATCCCTTCGGTGCGCGGGGTTGCCGCGTTGTGGATCGCAGCCAGTCGATCGCTCACTACCCCCGACGCGGTATCGAGGACAGATCTCAATTCGTCACGGTATTCGGTAGGTTCCACGAGCTCAGCCTATCGAAGGTATCACCCTGCAGGTCTTGCATCGATGAAGCTGGTTTCCTGAATTCGTCTGTAGCGGAGAAGTTTCTACTCTGAGCGTCAGAGATGTCGTGCGACGAACTTTGCCAGCTTTTCGAGTGCCGTGTCGGTGGGCTCTCTCGGCCGAAATGGCAAGTCCCGCCCCCGTCCGGAGACGGGAGCGGGACTCGGGTATCAGCGAACTCGGCAGCGCGTCAGACAGCTTCTTTTGTCGCCTGCGCTGCGAGGGTGAGCGCGATGTCGACGATCATGTCCTCTTGACCACCCACCAGACGGCGGCGGCCGGCTTCGAGAAGCAGTGTGCGAACGTCGATTCCGTAGCGCTCCGAAGCGGCCTCGGCGTGGCGCAGGAAGCTCGAGTACACGCCTGCATAGCCGAGCGTGAGGGTCTCGCGATCGACGCGAACTGGCCGATCCTGCAGCGGACGGACGATGTCGTCGGCGGCATCCTGCAAGGCGAACAGGTCGCAGCCGTGCTCCCACTCCTCGATGTTCGCGACGGCGATGAAGGCTTCGAGGGGGCAGTTACCGGCGCCGGCACCGTGACCGGCAAGCGAAGCATCGACGCGGGTGACGCCGTTCTGCACTGCGACAACGGAATTGGCAACCGAGAGCGACAGGTTCTCATGCGCGTGGATACCGATTTCGGTGCCGTCGTCGAGGATGTCGCGGTATGCGCGAACACGATCCGCGACGTCGTTCATCACCAGACGTCCACCCGAGTCGGTGACGTAGACGCAGTGCGCGCCGTACGACTCCATCAGCTTGGCCTGCTTCGCCAGTTCTTCGGCCGGCGCCATGTGGCTCATCATCAGGAAGCCCGAGACGTCCATGCCGATCTCGCGGGCGGTTTCGATGTGCTGCGCGGAGACGTCGGCCTCGGTGCAGTGCGTGGCAACGCGAACCGAGCGAACACCGAGGTCGTAAGCATGCTTGAGTTCACTGATCGTGCCGACACCCGGAAGCAGCAGCGTGGTGAGACGAGCGTGCTCGAGTACCTCGGCCGCTGCTTCGATCCATTCCCAGTCGGTGTTCGAGCCGGGGCCGTAGTTGAGCGAGCCGCCGGCGAGGCCGTCACCGTGTGCAACTTCGATCGCGTCGACGCCGGCAGCATCGAGAGCTGTGACGATCCGCTTGACGTCGGTGGGTGAAATGCGGTGGCGGACAGCGTGCATGCCGTCGCGAAGGGTGACGTCCTGGACGAAGATCTTGCGGTTGCTCACTTGGTTGCTTCCTTCTGCTGGGCGATGCGCTCCGCGATCTGCATTCCGGCGGACGTCATGATGTCGAGATTGCCGGCGTACGCGGGCAGGTAGTGTGCAGCACCCTCGACCTCGAGGAACACCGACACCTGATGGGTGGGGCGATTGCCGTCGACGAGCAACGTCTCGACGGGCTGGTCGGCCGGGATCTCGGTGATCTGGACTTCCTGCTTGAGGCGGTAGCCCGGAACATAGGCGGAGACGTCGCCGACCATCTTCTCGATGGACTGACGGATCTCCTCGTGAACAGCCGGGTCCGGGGCGTCGACGAGGCAGAACACCGTGTCGCGCATGATGAGCGGCGGCTCGGCGGGGTTGAGGATGATGATGGCCTTGCCGCGGCGGGCGCCGCCGACTGCCACGATCGCCTCGGATGTGGTCTCGGTGAACTCGTCGATGTTGGCGCGCGTTCCGGGACCGGCGGACTTGGAGGCGATGGACGCGACGATCTCCGCATACGCCACCGGGACGACCCGAGAAACAGCCGCAACCATCGGGATCGTGGCCTGGCCACCACACGTCACCATGTTGACGTTGGGTGCGTCCAGGTGCTCGTCGGCGTTGACGGCCGGCACGACGTACGGGCCGATGGCGGCAGGCGTCAGGTCGATCATGCGCTTGCCGAGGGGAGCCAGCCGCGCGTTGTTGGCGACGTGAGCCTTTGCCGAGGTGGCGTCGAAGACGATCTCGATCTCGTCGAAGTTCGGCAGACCGATCAAACCCTCGACACCTTCAGCCGTGATCGGCACGTTCAGACGCGCTGCGCGGGCGAGGCCGTCCGACGCCGGGTCGATGCCGACCATCGCGCCCATCTCCAGGTAGTCGGAGTTGCGCAGCACCTTGATCATCAGATCCGTGCCGATGTTGCCCGATCCGATGATCGCGACCTTGACCTTGCTCATGCGTTGTCCTCTTCGCTGGAAAAACTGGTGGTGACGGAACCGAACCCGGAGACGGTCACGGTGACTTCGTTGCCTGCGGTGACCGGTGCCATGGGGCCGAGTGCGCCGGACAGGATCACCTGGCCTGCCGTCAGCGGCTGCCCCAACTCGCGTGCCGTGCGGGCGAGCCAGACGACTGCTTCGATCGGATCGCCCAGGCAAGCGGTTCCGACGCCGGTGGACACCTCGGTGCCGTCGACGGACATCGACATGACGACGCCGGCGGGTTCCACCTCGTCGAGGGTGCGGCGTTCGGTTCCCAGGACGTACACGCCCGAGGACGCATTGTCGGCGACGGTGTCACCGAATTTGATGTCCCACGACGCGATGCGGCTGTCACAGATCTCGATCGCTGCGACGGAGTAGTCGATCGCTTCGCGCACCTGCGCACTGTCCAGCGGTCCGTCCACGAGGTCGGCACCGAGCACGAAGGCAACTTCCGCTTCGACCTTGGGCTGGATCAAACGACTCATGGGGATGGTGCCGCCGGCGGGGAACTCCATGTCGGCGTACAGAACGCCGAGGTCGGGTTGGTCGACGCCCAGCTGTTGCTGGACTGCCACCGAGGTCAGGCCGATCTTGCGGCCTACGACGACGGCACCCGCCTGCCGACGGATTTCATCGACGCGGCGCTGGACAGCGTAGGCAGCGACGAGGTCGTCGGCGCCGATCAGATCGCGCACCGGTGCGCAGGGAGTACCGCTCGCGATGGCGGCTGCGAGGCGGTCAGCAGCAGCTGAGATGTCCGTCTCGCTCGCTGTACTGGTATTCGTGGGCTGGCTCATGGCCATTACTTTCGCCGTGGCGCCGAGATTGCGCCAGGGAACTGTCTCACTCAGCGATACGCTGGGCAGGTGACTGGCGGCGCAAACCTCGACACCGTGCTCGGCAAGGCGGTGACGATCCTGCGTGCCTTCCGGGCTGACGACCACGTGTTGCCTCTCGCCACCCTGGTCCAACGGACCGGACTGCACAAGGCAACGGTGCACCGCCTGGCCAACGAACTGGTCGCGAACCGTTTACTCGACCGAATCGACGGTGGCTACCGGCTCAGCGGCGGCCTCTTCGAACTCGGCATGCTCGCCTCCCTCGAACGCAGCCTCCTGGAAATGGCGATGCCTTTCCTCCAAGACTTGTACGAGCGGACCCACGAGACAGTTCACCTGGGGGTCCGCGACGGCCACGACGTCGTATACGTCGCGAAAATCGGCGGACACCGGCAAGCCAACTCGCCGTCCCGGACCGGTGGCCGGATACCGCTGTATTGCACCGCAATCGGCAAGGCGCTCCTGGCTTTCTCCGACAACGAATTTCGTCGCGAAGTGTTGTCGGAACCGATGACCAGACGCACCCCGCACACGATCGTTGCGCCCGGCATTCTCAATACCCAACTGAACCGAGTGGTCGAGACCGGTATTGCGTTCGAGCGCGAGGAATCAGCGCCGGGTCTCGCGTGCGTTGCGGCGCCGGTATTCGGGACCAACGACAAACCCGTCGCCGCCATCAGTGTCACCGGTCCCACCAGTCGCTTCGTTCCCGAGAGCCAAGTGCCTTACGTTCGCGCCGCTGCCGAAGGCCTACACAGCACCATCGCTCGCCGCGAACGATTGCGGTGATGTGGCCGTCCCGGCCTGGACGAGCCCGGTCAAGGCCTGCGGCAAAGGCCCCTCGTGTAAGACGCCGAGACGTTGGGTTGCGCGGGTGAGGGCGACATAGAGTTCCGACGCGCCGCGTGGGCCGTCGGCGATGATTCGCTCCGGTTCCACGACGAGCACGGCATCGAACTCCAGCCCCTTCGTTTCCGAAACAGGCACAGCGCCCGGCACATCCGCAGGTCCGATGACGATGCTCGTACCTTCGCGCCCGGCCTCGTCCTGATTGAATTCGTCGATGGCGGAGGCTAGTTCGTCGGCGGAGATTCGTCTGGACCACGGCGCGATCCCGCAGGCGCGGACGGACTCGGGTGGCTGCACGTCCGGCGCGAACTCGGAGAGCAGGGCGGCGGCGACGCTCATGATCTCGGCGGGGGTGCGATAGTTCACCGACAGGGATCGGTAGATCCAGCGGCCGGGAACGTACGGCTCCATCATCGTCGCCCACGAGCGGGCACCTGCGGGTGAACGTCGTTGCGCGAGATCACCTACCACCGTGAAAGATCGGTCCGGGCAGCGGCGCATCAGGACTCGCCAGTCCATCTCGGACAGCTCTTGGGCTTCGTCGACCACGATATGCCGGTACGTCCAGTCTCGGTCAGCAGCAGCGCGTTCGGCGAGTTCCCGGGTATCGCGTTCGACGAAACGATCCGCCAGGTCCTCGGCGTACAGCATGTCCTGGGCGAGAAGGTGATCCTCGTCGTCCATCAGATCCTCGCGGCTGATCATCATGTCCAGCACGCCCGCTGCATACGCGGCTTCGTCGCGGCGTTCACGTTCGGCACTCTGGTCGACGGGCTTGTCCCGGCCGAGCATGTCCACCAACTCGTCGAGTAACGGAACGTCCGAGACAGTCCAGGCGTCACCGTCCTGGCGAAGCAGCTTCTCGTCCGCGCCTGCCGCGCGTAGTCGCGCGGGAGAAGTAAACAGCTGTGTCAGTAGCTCTTTCGGAGTCAGGATCGGCCAGAGCGTGTCGAGCGCCGCCGTAAATGCGCTGTTTTCCACCAGCTCTGCGGTCAGGTCCGTCCGCACTTGCTCCCAGGCTTCACGGTCACTGCGTGTCAACCACCCCTTGCCGATCCGCGCTATCGCCCGTTCGGTCAGCGCCCAGGTGAGGATTTCGGTGAACACAGTGCGTGCGTCGTTGTGGGGGAGTCTGCTCGAACGGGCTTCTTCTCGGGCCCACTCCGCGGTTTCGGGGTCGATCCGCACCGTGACGTCCGCCAATTCGATCATCAGTGGGTTCTCGGGCAATCGTTGGTGATCGGCAATCGCTGCGCCGAGAACGTCCAGGATCTTCAGCGAACCTTTGAGCCCAGCGGCCTCCGGAGTGTCCTCGGCGGTGACGCGTAGACCGGGAACGAGATCACCGGTGGTCATGAACACCACGTCGGACTCGCCCAGCGAGGGCAGTACGCGGCCGATGTGGTTCAGGAACGCCGGGTTCGGCCCGACCACGAGAACGCCGTGACGTTCCATCCGCTCTCGTTGGGTGTAGAGCAGGTAGGCGACGCGGTGCAAGGCGACGACGGTTTTCCCGGTACCTGGGCCACCTTCGATCACCAGCACCCCGGGGTGTTCGAGTCGGACGATGTCGTCCTGTTCGGCCTGGATGGTTGCCACGATGTCCCGCATTCCCTCGCCGCGGGGTGCGTTGACTGCCGCGAGCAGGGCGGAATCGCTGTGCGTGTCGTGTTCTACGCCGTCGGGGCGCCCGAGTACCTCGTCGGTGAAATCGACCACGCGTCGACTCCGGGTGCGGAACTGACGGCGTCGACGCATGTTCTCCGGGTTGGCAGCAGTGGCAACGTAGAACGCGCGAGACGCCGGCGCCCGCCAATCGAGCAGCACCGGTTCGTAGTCGTTGTCCGCATCGAGAAGGCCGATCCGGCCGATGTAGGAGGTCTCGCCCGACAGCGAGTCCAACCGGCCGAAACACAGTCCGTTGTCGGCTACGTCCAGCCTTTTCACCTCTTTGGCAAGCGCGCGCACCTCGGCGTCGCGTTCCACGAGTGCTTCGCCATTTCCGCGCAGAGCGGTGTTGTACCTGCCTTTGACTCGGGCGCGCTCCGCATCGAGGCGTGCGTAGAGCCCCTCCACATAGTTCCGCTCGGAACGCAGTTCTTCTTCGTATCCCTGGGTTGGCACGTGCCCTCACTTCCGCTGGCTGTTCCGATCCCGTAGTCGGTCGTGCGGGATCGGAAGAGCCATTCTGCGGCACTACCCGGGCCTTGCCGCAAGGCCCCCAGTGGGATATATATTGATAATGGAAGGGAGTGTTGATCCTCCCTCGCAGTCCCTGTAACAGATCCCCCCCAGACTGACGTACGGCTCCCAGCCTGGTCGATGTTTGGACCCTGAACGCCACGGGTACAAATCTAGTGGCCGGTGCTCCAAAATCGGTTGCCCTCATGAACTTACGTGGATCGAGGGATTGTGAAGGCGATACTGGCAACGGCCGCAAGCATCCTTCTGGTGGTTGCCTTGGCCGTTGCCATCTTGCTTTTCCTTTCCGGATCTCCGCGCGAAGGCACCTCACACGAGCTTGCCGATACGGTGCACACGATCGGCGGAAAGCCGACCACCTGCAGCGAGTTGTTCGGCGAAACGTGCAGCTTCGCTTTGCAGTCGGACTACAACCAGTGGGGACAAGACCTCGACAGTTTCGTCAATGCGGGAACTCTCGGTCCCTTCGCCCGCAGCATCGGCTTCGTGGCGGAGGCAAAGCTGAGCTTGCAAGCATGCGAGGTCAGCGCCGCAGCTGGTCGGACGATTCTCGATTTCTACACTCTCGCCGAGATCGACCACCCCACGGCAACCACCACCGATCTCTTCCCCTTCTGGAACGAGTCCCGCCAATTCCTGTGCCCGGTAAACAGTTTCTGAGAACGGTTGATCGTTACTCGAGGAACGACCTCGTCGTTCGGCTACGACGAGTCATGGTCTGCGCCTGGTCGGTGCACGGATGTTTATGCGATTTTCGACGGGGTAGGGCCTTCTGTGTGGGAGTCCTGCCTGTGTGGGAGCCCTGAGCGAGAATCCGAAACGTATTGGAGGGTCAACGTGCCAGATGACAAGAGCGGTCCCAGCGAGGGAATCAAAGGCGTCGTAGAGGACGTCAAGGGTAAGGCCAAGGAAGCCGTTGGTGCGGTTTCCGGAAACGACAGTTTGACCCGAGAGGGCCGCGCCCAGCAGGACAAGGCCGAAAGCCAGCGAGAAGTCGCGAAGAAAGAGGCGGAAGCCGAGAAGGCTCGCGCCGATGCGGCCGCAGACGAAGCGCGACAGAAGTCCGAGCAATAGCCCTGACGCACTCGTCACCCTCGGCCTGGGATTGATCCCAGCCCGAGGGTGAGTCGTGGCTCCGCGTTCAGTTTGAAATCTCTACTTACTTAGGGCGTAACAAGATTCGTGCGCCCAGCATGACGATCAAGAGGAGCTGTTCGATGCCTTCATCTCAGTCCGTCCCAGGTGCACCGGCCCCGAAAGCGCCGGACCTGAAAGAACCGGTCAAGCCCCGACAGCCGTTGCCGCCCAAGGACGACCAGCGGCAGCCGGAGGTGCGTACCGTCGCGGGTGCCGAAGAGAAGGTGAAGGGAAATGGACGTGGCCAGCGGGGGGAGTACCTCACCACCGCCACCGGTACACGGCTTTACGAGACCGACCACTCACTGACCGCCGGCGAGCGGGGCCCGACTCTTCTGCAGGATCACCATCTGCGTGAGAAGATCACACACTTCGATCACGAGCGAATTCCGGAGCGTGTCGTCCACGCCCGCGGGGCGGCCGCGCACGGCACGTTCCTGGCGAATGGCGCAGCCGAAAACATCTGTAAAGCCTCGTTGTTCGCTTCAGGTGCCAGAACCCCGGTATTCGTACGCTTCTCGACAGTTCTGGGTTCACGCGGTTCGGCGGATACCGTCCGAGACACACGCGGCTTCGCCACCAAGTTCTACACCGACGAAGGTGTATTCGATTTGGTGGGCAACAACATCCCGGTGTTCTTCATCCAGGACGGAATCAAGTTCCCAGACATCATCCATGCCGCGAAACCCCACCCGGACCGGGAGATTCCGCAGGCGCAGAGCGCGCACGACACGTTCTGGGATTTCGTGTCGCTGCACACCGAAGCCACCGCGCACACATTGTGGAACATGTCCGATCGAGGCATCCCGCGCTCCTATCGCATGATGGAAGGCTTCGGCATTCACACGTTCAGGCTCGTGAATGCCGACGGCGAGACGAATCTGGTGAAATTCCACTGGAAGCCGGCCGCCGGAGTGCATTCACTCGTGTGGGAGGAAGCGCAGATCGCCGGCGGTGTGGATCCGGATTTCCATCGACGCGATCTTGCCGACGCCATCGAGGCGGGCGCATATCCGTCCTGGGATCTGGGCGTGCAGGTGTTCCCTGATACCGAAGACGAAATGTTCGAAGGCATAGATCTATTGGATCCCACCAAGATCGTGCCCGAAGAACTCGCGCCGGTTCAGGTCATCGGAACGATGACACTCGACGCCAATCCGACGAACTTTTTCGCCGAGACCGAGCAGGTCGCATTCCACCCGGGTCACTTGGTTCCGGGTGTCGACATCACCAACGATCGTCTCTTGCAGGCGCGTTTGTTCTCGTACCTCGACACCCAGATCACGCGACTCGGTGGCCCCAACTTCGACCAGATTCCGATCAACCGTCCTCACGCGCCTGTCAACGACATGCTTCGCGACGGCTTCCATCAGGACGGTGTGCATACCGGAGTCGCGCCGTACCATCCCAATTCGTTGGACGGTGGGTGCCCGTTCATGGCCTCGGCGGACAGCGCGGCCTATATCGAGGTGCCCGAGGAAGTTTCAGGGCGAAAGGTGAGGCAGGCGCCGGCATCGTTCGACGATCACTTCTCGCAAGCTCGACTCTTCTATCGCAGTCTCTCCCCTGTCGAACAGGAGCACGTTGCGCAGGCGTATACCTTCGAATTGGGCAAGTGCTACGAGGAGAACATCAAGACCCGGAATCTGGGCATCTTGGCGAACATCGACGCGGGTCTCGTGTCGATCGTCGCAGGGGGGCTTGGCCTTCCGGTTCCCGAACCGACGGAGCCGTTGAGCGATCCGGAGCTCAGCCCTGCACTGTCTCAGGTTGGCGCGGAATGGCCCGTCGACGGAAGGATCATCGCGCTACTGGTCGACGAGAACTCCGATCTCGACACCGTGGTTGCCATTCGAGACAAGATCTTCGACGCCGGCATGGTGCCGCTGATCCTCGGCCCGCACGGCGGAACCATCGGGGACGGTGACGACGCGGTGACGGTGCAGCGAACGTACCTCACGGCTCGTTCGATCGAATTCGATGCAATCCTGCTGAGCGGCGACGTTTCTCGGATCGGCGAGGGCAAGTTGGATCCACGGGTGGAGACACTGCTGAACGAAATGTATCGTCACAGCAAGGCAATTGGCGGTTGGGGTGAGAGCATGAGTGCGCTGGCTGCCGCCGGTATCGACGAGTCTGCATTGGGAGTCGTCGTCGATGCTGACGCGGAAGGAGCCCTCGCCTCACTCGCTCAGCTTCTGAAGACACACCGCGTGTGGGGGCGTTTCGAGGTGCCGCCCACATCCTGAGTGCCGGCGTACGTTCGAACTTGCGGTGTGGCCGAACTGCCAACTCGGCCACACCGCAAGTTCGGCCACACCGTCGGAGTGAAGACGAGTGAAGGGACGAAACAGTGGCTCGCAAGGACTCACAACCTCAACTCAAGGATCAAGAACTCTACGAAGAGCTACGTGAGAAGGGCGATCCCAAGGAGAAGGCGGCTCGAATCTCCAATGCGGCCGCCAATCTAGGGCGGTCGACTGTCGCCAAGTCCGGCGGACAATCTTCGCCGTACGAGGAGTGGACGGTCGACGATCTGAAGAAACGCGCCAAGGAACTCGATCTGCACGGGTACTCGAAACTGAACAAGGGTGAGCTGATCGAGAAACTCCGCGATCACTGAGCCGGATTCTGCTCGAGTTGTATTCTGCTTGTGCAGAATACAACTCGAGCGTTCGGTTCAGTGCCCTTCTTGATCGAAGAGTTCCTGACCTTCCAGTCGCTTGACCCGACGGTGTTCCATCAAGATGGCCAGTGTTCCGACGACGAAGGACACGACGCACACCGCGCCGGCGATGACTGCCCATCCGCGAAATCCGTAACCTGCTGCCACCAAGGTCAATCCGAGTGTTGCCAGACCCAGCCCGATCAGCAGGTATCCGGGATAGTTGCGCCCGTCGCTGATTGCCTCCCCGACGTGCGATCGATTGGTATGTTCGTCATCTACCGGTGAACTCCCGCTCATGTTGGTCACGGCGCACTCCGTCCTTCGCTCATGAAGACTTGCGATTCTTCGCTCGTCGTCGGTTCACAGGGCAACTACCCGATCGATGGGTGAATGAAACAGATGGAGTAGTGCCGAAGTGCGGAGAAAGCCGTACGCTCGAAGTATCGGGTGTGGAGGAAAACCGGTGCGAGGAAGGCCTATGAATGGGAAGCCGACTCCTGACCTATTCTCGGTAGGTACACCGACTCTCGGTGTCGAGGAGGAGTTTTTGCTCTGCGATCCGCAGACTGGGCGTCCCAGTCTGCGCAACTCCGAGGTTGCTGCTGCCGGGCGAGAACTCGGTATCTCGTTGCAACTCGAACTCACACGTTGTCAGGTGGAGACTTCCACTTCGATCGGCAGCCACATTCGTGACCTTCGTGACCAACTCTGTGAGTCTCGTGCCCTCACCGCCGATGCCGCTGCCCGCGTGGGATGTCAACTCATCGCTGTCGGAACGCCTTTCTACGATCCACCGGTCGACGAGATCACGCAGAAGTCGCGGTACCAACGGATGGCCGGTCAATTCGGTGCAATCACCGAAGGTGTGATGTGCGGTTGCCACATTCACGTGGGTGTCGAAGATCGAGAACGATCAGTCCAGATCATCAATCATCTGCGTCCATGGTTACCAACTTTGTTGGCATTGACGGCGAACTCCCCGATCAGCGGGGGACGCGATACCGGTTATGCGAGTTGGCGTTACGTTCTGTTCGGCAGATGGCCCAGTTCGGGTCCGCCGCCCTTCTTCGAGTCCGTGGGGCACTACGAGGATGCTGTTGCAGCGATGCTGGAGACAGGGGTCATTCTCGATCCGCACATGGTCTATTGGGACGTGCGCATGTCGGATCACCTTCCCACCGTGGAGATTCGGATCAGCGACGTGCCCGCCACCGTGGAGGAGACGATGACTCTGGCCACACTGGTGCAGGCACTCGTCGGCACCGCATCCGCTGCGATCACCAAAGGTGAGGTTGCGCCTGCCGTCGATCAGGAGCTACTCCGCGCGGCTTCCTGGCGTGCAGCACGTGACGGACTCGACGGCAGATCGCTGGACGTGGAATCCGTGCGCTTGCTGACTGCACATCAGGCGGTTCGGCGATTGGTGGATCATGTCGAACCTGCTCTGACCGCATTCGGAGAGTTCGAGCAGGTCACGGCTTCCTTGGACAAGGTCTTCAGCAACGGAAACGGAGCGATCATGCAGCGCCGGCAACTCGCGCGCCGGTCACGGGTGGCCGATGTGATCGACGAGTGCGCCCGACGCACTTTCGAAGGGTGCAGTTCACAAGGTGGCAGTGAGCTGTAGGGCACGGTTGGAATTGGCATTCCAAGACTTCCAATTTCTTATCGAGGTCACCGATCGGACAGCAGGAGGAGCAACATATGAATGGCGATCCACGACCCGAGCTTGCGTCGGACAAGGATCTCGACGATATGTGCAGGCAGTTGGCCGCAGTAGTAGAGGAACACGGTCTGTCGGTGGCGACGGCGGAATCGTTGACCGCCGGGAACATCGCCGCACATCTAGGAAAGGCGCCGAGCGCCGGTTCCTGGTTTTGTGGCGGGATCGTCGCATATACCCGAGCGGTCAAGCATTCCGTTCTTCATGTTCCTGACGGCCCAGTCGTCTGCGAGGACGCTGCTCGGGTCATGGCACACAGCACTGCCACACTGTTCGGCGCGACGTTGGCACTGGCCGTCACCGGCGAAGCCGGTCCGGATACCCAGGAGAACGTCCCACCGGGAACTGTGTGGTTCGGAGTCGTCGATCATGGGACCGCTGAAACAGAGAAGCAGGTTTTCTCAGGTGACCCCGAAGCTGTCCTGGGGGCGACCGTCGAGCATGCGATCGGTCTACTTTTGCGTCACGCGTCCGGTCGTCGCACACCAAGCTCGATAGGCGTGGTGTAGTCGAGAATTCAACTGTTCGAACGATTCTTGTGATGTCCCTTGTGTTTCGCAGGAGCCTGAGCAGTAGGAATCAGACGGCCGTCGGCCGTGTATTTCTCGACTACAAGGTGCTTGCTGACGCCTCGATTGGCATCCACGGCGCACGCGATTGCTTGCTTGTCGGAGTCGAAAGGTTCCTCGGTCGAGGAGCCGTCGGGCATCGTGATCTTGTACCGATCCATACATCGACTATTGCGGGTAGATCCGCCTCCGACAACCTTTGCTCACGGAAATGTCGGCCAGGAGAACAGAAGGTCAGCGGGTCCAGTAATCTTCGGGCCTTCGACCTGAACGGAATCCGTAGTGTTCGAGCATCGCTGTCGCTTCCGGGAAGTTCGCCGCCAGAGCCTCGGGCACATGGGCATCGCTTCCGAATGTCACCGCTTTGCCTCCCTCTTCGCTCCACCACTGGGGTATCCAGGACCACAGTCGACGGGTGTTCATCTCGAGCGCCCGACCGCTTTCGGCGATAGCGCGCATCGCATTTCGGAATCCGTCCTCGAATCGGCGGGGATCGAAAGGTCCGGCGATTTCGGTCGGCCATGCACGCACTGCGTAGTCGATATGGGTGAACACCTCGAAGGTCTGAGAGCCAGCCACCATACGCGGGATCTCTTCGAGGTAAGTCCACATCACTTCGTCGGCGCCCCACTTTCGAAACAGGGTGTTCGGTTCACTCCGATCGTCGCCGACTTCGAGCGTGTGCAAGGAACCCAATACCCGGTCGATGACACCGAGATCAAGGAGGTGCGACGCCTGCGCTTCGTGCAGGTGCGGTTGTCCGAACTCGACTCCGGTGAGAATCCGCAATTCAGGAAAACTGTGTCGACATCGTTCGATGCTGTCGAGATAGCCGTCGAGGTCGAGGATGGGTGCGCGGACGTAGCCGTCGGTGCTCAGCAGGTGATGTTGATGGGACATCAGATCTGCGGCGGTTGTGCGCCACCGAGCATCGAAGTCGAGATGCTCGGTGAACACCAAGGCGGGCAATCCGATTGCTTCGGCACGTGCGCAAGTCTGTTGCATTCGCCCGGAAGCGTCGGACTGTGGCCCGCCGGTATCCCACGACCACTCGCTGTGAACATGACTGTCCGCGGGTAGTTGCATGTTCAGTTCGTACCAGCTCAGGAGATATCAGTTCAAACCTTTTTGGTTTGGCCGAGGAATCGAACTCCTCGCGGCAACGTGGGCAGGGAGTTGAGGCCTACCCAGAAGGGCTTGTTGCTACCTTCATGCGCCGTCGACACAGCACACTCGTCGACATGTCTCGCTAGTTGCCTCGAGAGGTTGTTTCGCGAGTTTGTTGCAGGGGGAACAGGTATGGCCGTAGAAAACCTAGGGTTCGTCGGGACGGATCGCGCGTTCCATTTGGACTTCAGAGAGTGCAAACCGAGAAGGACGGAATCCTGTCGGTGGGGTCATCTAGGATGCAATCCAAATACCGATGCTCATGTCGGGAGACGGAATATCGATTCGGGTGGCAGTCGGAATTAGGAATGCATCGTTTGTTGGCGGTTGGTTAGTCATAGTGATTGTCCGTCAGTGCAGAACTTCGGTTCCCGCATTGCGTCAGCTATTCGAACCGAATCCAAGCGAACTGCAATGCGGAGTTCCGGATGCCTTTCCGATAGGAAGAACAACCCGCGAAAGGGTCAGGAATGGTCGATGCTGGAGTGGCGCTGCAACACGCAGTGGAACGAGCCGTCGGTAGTGGCAATCGAGAATTGGAAGAACTCGACGCCTTGATCAGCTCTCTGGTCGAACAGTTTGCACTGCCTGCCGGAGCACATTCCGCGGCCACATCGGGAGCAGTTCTCAGCCCTGAGCTTGCCGAAATCGCAGACGGGTTCGAGCGCAGCCTTCGCACTCACTTAGCTGACCAGCGCCGTGTGTTATCGACATTCAACATTGCATTTTTCGGCAGAACCGGAGCTGGAAAGAGCACGTTGCTCTCAGCGTTCGGTGGGCTCGATGGTGGCTATGTCTCACCTGGTGAAAGCGATTGGACCACCGACGTCACAGAGATCGCATGGAATAGCTGCCGGTTATGGGATACGCCCGGGATAAATGGATGGGGGCGCACTCAGTCGAGGGTTGATCTCGAGGAAACCGCAAGGCGAGCCGTCGAGATTGCAGACGTGGTTCTCTTGTGCTTCGACAGCCAGAGTCAGCAAGATTCGGAGTTCACGAAAGTCGCTCAGTGGGTGCGTGCGTACGGAAAGCCAGCCGTGGCGGTATTGAACGTTCGCAACCTCCGCTGGCGACACCCCGCCAAGGTAGCGAGCCAATCTGCGCGCCAATCGCTGTCTCGCGCAGTTCGAGAGCATGTCGATTCGATCGCAACAGAGTTGGCCAAGATTGATCTTCCATTCGCCCCGATCGTTGCAGTTCAAAGCCGCCGGGCATTGTTCGGTCGCGCGAGTACTCCGTTCAAAGGCCCTGCGGGACGGAATTTTCTGTCGGATCGTGAGCAATTTGGCGTGGAATACCTCACCCACTGGTCGAACTTCGGGGTGCTGGAAGAACTACTCGCTGCGTCGATAGTCGAGGGTGGTGCCGAGCTACGGCAAACCTCGCTGCGCGAGGGCTTCCGTGGTGTGCTTGACCTGACGGCCGACAGGCTCGAGCGAATGATTGCGGGCATAGAACCAAGAGTTGCTGCCGCGGAGCGCCAGATCGACCAACTCCTGGACGTCTTGGGGTATATAGACGGCGATGAGCGAGCAAAGTATCTCGGCCGTGATGATGGTCTGGATCTCCTGTCCGCTTTGGAAGACACGCGTGGACAGACGTTCACAGCAACTCCCGAAGGCGCGCTCGATCGACATATGAGCCATCTGATCAAATCGCACCTGTCGGGACTTCGTGAAGCTTCTATCGCGAAATCAGACGAACTGGCAGCCACTGTTTTCGAGAGTGGCAACTCAATCGACGACGAATTGTTCAGTAATACAGTTTTCGCGATGAACGACATCCAAGCGGCAGTTGTGACGGTTTGGAACTCGAAGGCAGCATTCCTGATGAGGGAACTGAAGCTGGCGAGCATCGACGAGGCGCCCGACATCACCGAATCGTCGACCGATTCGGCGACCTTGGATGGCCATGCAGGTCGGATGAAGTCGAACCTGGCCAGGTCCATGAAGATCGCCGGGATGGCCGCCGGTGGTGCGGCGGGTGCCATCTTCGTTCCAGCCGTCGCGAACGTCTGGAATCCTGTTGGTTGGGCGGGGGCGGCCGTTGCAGTCGGGTTGGGTGGCGCATCCCAAGCCGGTCGCTACATCGGCGAACGGGTCGCCGCAAGCACTGAAAAGCAGGGCGCTCTGGCAAGATTCGATTTCGGGCGGCAATCCAGATCTGCAGTTCATCGGACTTACGATCGGATCGCGCAGGAACTGCGCGAGCATGGACGAGATCTGTCTTGGCAAGTGGCAGAGCCCGTTCTGTCAGAACTGCTGGGCGAAGCACTTGCGTTGCGAAAGGATCGGAAGGACGCAGGTCATCTGGCAGCTCGCCTCCGTCAGGCATCGGAGTCGCTTCCGCTGGCGATAGATGCAAAATCGGTTTTGGAACGTGCGCAAGCACGCGTCCTGGCCGACCATTCGGCGCTGCCGCCGGGCGAGGGTGGGGCTTCCGGAGCAGATGCGAGGGGCTCCGTATCCGGACGTAAAGTCTGGTTGGGTGAAGATTGGTTCGAGTCCGGATCCCTGGACAAGAATGCGGTTGAGACGGAACGACTTCCGGTCTTCGTAGAACGGGACAACGTGGATCTGTCGAACCTGAAGCAGGCACTTTTGAAAGCATGGGACCTACCCTCTGATTCGTCTGTCGCCGAACTGATCCGAGAGATCGAGGACGCGACCGTCCTTGATGCGCAGATGCCGGGTGCTTCGCACAGCCAGGTAGCAATCAAGCCGGCCATCGTCGTGCTGGGTGACTACAGCTCGGGGAAGTCCAGTCTGATCAAACGTTTGTTGGTGGAGATGAGCGGTCAGGTTCCTGCGAACCTCCGTGTACGGGGTGGTGCGGCGACAAGTGCGGTTGAGCGTTACGACCTCGGACATATCCAGTTGCTCGATACGCCAGGGTTTCAGAGTGGCAATCGCGAACACGACGCCTTGGCGTTGAAATCTGCCGGCGAGGCTGCGCTTGTACTCGTCGTATTGCACGTCAACTTGCTCATCGGCGACATGACCCTCCTCCAAGGGATTGTCGAAGGGACACGCGAGACTGTCGCTAAAGATACTCGAATGATCTACCTGATCAATCGATCTGATGAGTTGGGCGTCGATCCCACCGCCGCACCGGAAGACTTCCTTCTGCTGAAGGATCGCAAGAAGGCAGAACTCATTGCGGCGTTGGGTTCATGTGGGATCGAGGTGAACGCGAACCAGGTTCACGTGCTCTCCGGTGATCCGTTTGGAGAGATCGGCGCGCGGACGGACGTGAGTCGCGAAGATTACGCGCAGCACCGCGACTGGGACGGTGTCGAACCACTCGTAAGGATGCTCGACTCTTACTCGAGAAAATCGGGGAGTGCCGGTGTGAGCGGAGCACAGCTCGATACAGCGTTGAATATGATGCTGCAGGGGCGCAATCGAATTGAGCAGAAGGTTGCAGAGGTGCGGGGTGAAGAGACGGCCCGAACCTCGCTGGAACAGTCAATTCGAAACTGCGAGCAGGATTCTGAGCTACTGGAGAAGTCGCTTCGGCAGGATGCGCATCGAGTCGTCGAGCCCTATGCGAATCGGTACACGGTTTATGCGGTTGAACAGGATCGTGGGGGTGTCGAGGACATTCCTGCCGCATTGAACGCGTTGTGGGCGAACAGCGACCTCGACTCTGATATCGATCAGTTCATGATCAAAGCTCAACAAGAAATCGAGACTTGGTTCCGTACGCACGCGTCGACAATCGGGCGTGAAATGGATGCGCTTGCCTTTACGACGGTGAGGCACCGAGCCGAGGATCCCGAATCAGAATTTATGGTGGTGGATGCGGGGAACATAGCTGCGGGGGCGGCCAAGGGCGGTTCTGCATTTGTGAGAGCGATCGCGAATCGCGACACGATTTACGCCATCGGCAAGGGCATCGGGGTGAAGTTCAAGCCTTGGGGAGCTGTGAAAGCCGCCGGCAGGGTCGCGAAGGTTGCCCCGATCCTGGCCGCAGCCGGAGTGGCTGCCGATGCACACGCGATGGTAAAGGGCGAACTCTCAACGAATGCTCGTGAGGAGCAAAGGCGTGAGGCGGCGGGGGTTATCGACGAGGCCGCAGCCGATCTCGTGCATCAAGTACTGAACGGCGTAGAAGAGGACGGGCCGATACCGCTCATTCGTGCCTCTGCAGCGTCTTTATCCGAATATACGAAGTTGCTCGAGAGTCAGCGACTAGTCGCGGCCGACGAAGAACGCGCGCTGATGGATACGCTCTCGAAGGTCGAACGGTTACTGTCCCAGGCTGAAAATCTGCGTGCATGCGAACGGAGCGGTGAATGAACGACATCGATGTGCTGAAGGTCAACGAATGGCTGGCGAGCCTGCCGGGTGGTTCACTCGCAGAGAACTATGCCGAACAATGGCAGCAATTCGCCTCGATCGATGCGCCTGTGATTACGATTTTCGGATCGTATGACACCGGCAAGAGCTCGCTTCTCCGACGTCTGTTGGTGGATAGTGAAGTGAGGGTGCCGGATTGGCTGACAATTAGCGCTCGGCACGAGACATTCGATGTCAATAGTGTAGAGCTGGCAGGCGTCGTTTTGAGGGACACCCCGGGTCTGGCAATTGGGGCGAAAGATGCGCGGGGCGTGATGAACACGCAGCGTGCAACCGAGGCGATAGACTTAACCGATATTGCAATTATCACCGTCACAACGCAATTGGCAACCGGCGAACATCAGGCTCTTCGTGAGATCGTCAGAAGTGGATGGACCTCCGATAGTCTTTGGTTCTCAATCTCCAGGTTCGACGAAGCGGGGATCGATCCGGATGATGATCTCGCGGGGTACAGGCAACTGGCGTCTCGAAAGACCGTGGAACTATCGGAATCGTTGGAGTTGTCGGCCGCGTATCCCATTTTTGTTGTCGCCCAAGATTTTGCTCAGATGGCGGGATCGACGAGGGACGTCGATGCTGAGGTTTGGGACGACTCACGTCAGTGGGACGGCATGGATGCTCTCTCTGCGGCGATCAAGAGAGTCGCGGCATCTGACTTTGCTGCGCTGAGAGCGTCGACGGAGCGACGGTACTGGCGCCAAACGGTTGTCAGAATTGTCGCTGAGCTGAGAACTCAGCTGGATGCTTGTGCCCCGCTTGCTGCTCAGGCCGACGCGACAGCGGGTCGTCGTCGTCAATCACTTGTCGCACTCGAAAGTGCCGACTCCGCAGCCAAAGACGACCTACGCGGTGCGTTGGGTGAAGCTACCCGAAGGGTCGTAGAAAGCGGAGTGCTGGACCAATCGGAAGTGGTTGCGGCCCTAAGGCCCACGCTTGTCGATTGGTTCGGTAAACACCAACGCGAACTGGATCGATTGCGTCAGGACGTCGGGAAATCGGCGGAGCGCCAACGAAATCAGCCGTCTTGGGGAAAGCTTGAAGGGCTCGTGGCGAAGATCGACGACAGCAAGGAACCCGCTGCTGCGATCCAACTCACCGCTTTTGCCCCCCATGTCAGCATGGTTGGAGCGTTGTTGATCAGACGCTTGCGCGACTTCGAGCGAGTCCAAAAGGGAGCATCTTTCGGGAAAGGCACAAATCGTGGCTCGGCCGGTCGACGCTCTGAGCCGAATGCGTGGTCGTTGAGCGACGGCGCCGATATTGCCGCCTTCCTGTTGCCGATAGTTGTTCAAATCGCCGCTTGGATTGACGAAGTTCGCATGAATCGGGCAGTTGCTTCGCAGGAGCAGAAGTCACGGGACGAGCAGCGGAGTAAGTTGACCGCCGCGGTGAGCGCAATTGCACTCGATTCGTGGAGTGAAGCTATTTCCGAAGTTCGGAACGAAATCGACGATGCCGGTGCGCATGCAGAACTATCTGAAGGGCTTCGTGATTCGATCGCAAAGTTGGAGTCCGCGATATCCGAGGGCGAGGGTTTGTTGTAGGCGAATCCACCTCGAGACGAGCAGCTAGCGGGCGCGGCAATCTCTTCGGCGGGTTCTAGGTCGAGCTACATGTTGGGTAGGACCACGACGAAGAACCAACCGCTCAGGGCAAGACCGATGACGCCGGTGAAGAGGCCGACTATTGCATCCCACGGCAGCTGGCGGGCATTCGAGAGCAGATGCCCGCCAGACTTCTTCGGGCGACGTCGGAGCGCAAAGATTCCTGTTGTAATCGCGCCCGCACCCAGAAGGATGCCGAAGCCGAAAGCCCAGAACAGGAGTACTGACAGCGCGCCGAGCATCTCCGACCTCTCACTCCAGCGTGCGACGCGCTGTGTTTCGGTCGGGGGAGGCCATTTGTGAGAAGGCGACAGAGCTGCACCGAAACGGCGGGTGTGATGACGAATTGACTGGTCGCTGAGAAACATTGTCCACCACGCCTGGAGTTGAGTCGATGTGCCGCCGGTATCTACTCGTCTACCCCTTCTCCGTGGATATATGCCGCTGAAGTCGGGGCTAGCTGGTTGCGTCGCGCAGCGGAATCTCGATCAGAAGCTCACTGGAACCCCGTACCTCTCGGGTCGATTGATTCTCATAGGCGTGCAACAGCTCTCGCGGTTTCGAATTGCAGGAATGTCATTCGATGTGAACAAGACCTTCCAGGGCGTCGAGGACCCGGTCCAGCCCGAATTTCCACGCTGCCTCGGGGCTGTACGGGGTGTTCTTGGCTTCGCCGGCCGCTCCTCCGACTCGCTGCGCCAGCGGGAAGTTGTCGCCGAGATAGGCAGCCAGACGCTGGTTCCAGGACGACCACACCTCGGCCATGTCGGCCGCTCGGGGGTCGGGGCGCCGTGCTTGCGCCGAGGACCGGGCGAAGTCGGCGACAAACGTCAGCGCGGAATCCCGCTCGATGTCGCTCAGCCCGGTGCCGTCGAACGCGTGTAGTTCGTGGTCGTACTTCGCGATAGTTCCCGGACCCAACGCGGAGCGCTGATCGGTGATGTCCAGGAGCCACCAGTGCTCCGAGTAGAGGGCAAGTTCCTCCTCGGCTACCCGGCGCACGCGCTTGTGCCACGTCATGTTCCCGTACGACAGGCGCGGACTGTTGCTGCGCACGGTGTCGACCATGAGCACCAGGAGATCGTCACGGGACCCGACGTGGGTGTACACCGCCATGCCCGAGATTCCGAGCTCGGCGGCCAATCGGCGCACCGTCACCGCGTCCAGCCCTTCCATGTCCGCGAGGGCGAGAGCGACGTCGACCGCCTGTGAAGTGGTGACCTTCGCGCGAGGGCCGCGGGCTCCACCCTTCGGTGCGAGGGGGTGATCGCGCCACAGTAGGTCGATCAGTTCGCGTGCCATCAGCCGTCTCCAGAAATCGGGAATACCTCAACAGTGGTATACCTTATACGGTGCATACTGTATGCACTGCACAAGGTTTATGATCATGGAGGCCACGATGAAAATCACCAGCACTGCTCTGTCCTTGAACGTTGCCGACACGGACGCGTCGGCCCACTTCGCGAAAACCCATTTCGGCTTCACCGAGGCCATGGCCGACGATGGATTCGTTTCTCTGAATCATCCGGATGCCGGGGTCAACGTGGTCTTCCTGCGCACCGGTCTCGGTACGTTCAAGCCGGACTTCGTCGCAGGTTCGGCCGGGCAAGGCATGCTCATCGCATTCGTGGTCGATGACATCGACGCCGAGTTCGCCCGCATCGCTGCCGAAGGTGCCTCCGTCGTCACAGAGCCGGAGACCGAACCGTGGGGCGAGCGCTACTGCCAGTTCGTCGATCCCAACGGCATTGTGTGGCAGCTCGTTCAGTGGGTGTGAAGAACCCGAGCGCTCGGCTCGGCGGCGCGCGGCACAGAACGTAACCAGAGGGCGCGTTCGACGGACTGAGCTTGGAAGCGCTGCGGTGAGATCCCGTGCGCAGTGCGAAACGCTCGGCTGAATGCGGGCAAGTGCGCGTAACCCAGGTTCCTCGACACCGTTCCGGGTGCAACCCCGAGTTGGAGTTGGGTGCGTGCCTGGGTCATCCGTGAAAGCGATCGCCATTGCGGATACGTAGTGCCGGTCTCGATACGGAACTCCCGGCGCAGCCTGGCCGCGTCGGTACCGAACTCTTGCGCCCACTCGTCCAGAGTGCGAGGGTCGGCCGGTCGGGCGGCGATTGTCGCTGCCAGTCGTGTGGCAATCGAATCGGTGGCAGACCCGTTCGAAACCGATTGTGCGAGAGGGCCGGTGGCGATGATGTCGAATGCTGTGGCGCTGTCGTGGCCACGCGGGCGCAAGGGTGTGTAGGCGGCGACGAAAGTGTGCAGCAATGCCAATTCGTCATCGGGGGAGAACTGCACGGTCTCGAGGGCGTCGGCAGATACGGTCGACCCGTTCGAGGAGCGGAAGCCGAGCGGTAGCAGCAGTGAACCCGTCGGAACCGTGACGGTATTGAGGACGCCTGCAGGCAGAATCATGGCCTCGCCGGTGCGCAGTTCCCAGCTGCGGTCCGCGACGTCCACCCGGGCTTGGCCTCGGTAAACCCACACTGCGACGTGGGCGCCGTTGACGCGCGGCCACGTCGCGTTGGCCGGTATCGGCGGCGCAGTTTCTCCGGGCTGCCTGGGCTCTGCGAGCATGCGGACCAATGCTTGATCGTTGTCGGTGTCCACGCTGCGATCGGTTGGACCGGAGAGGGCCCGTCGACGGTAGTCGCTCGGGCTCTCTCCCATCTGGGCCCGGAACGCGCGGGTGCATCCGCTTCCTGTTTCGAAGCCGACTTCGTTTGCAATCCAACCGATCTCGCGGTCCTGCTTCAGATACTCCAGCGAGGCGGCGATCCGAGTTCGTAGCCGCCAGCGCGTGAAGGTGAGGCCGGTTTCTTCCACGAAGTACCGCTGGAGCGTTCGAATGCTGATCCCGGCACGCTTCGCGAATTGTCCCTCGGTGTCGTCGGTGCCAGGCGTTCGCAAAAGGGCGTGCGCGATCTCGAACGCTTCCCGTGACTGCGGCAATCGCGGCAGCGAGGTGGCCCCGTCGTCAGCCCGGGCGATCATCTCGAACAAGGACGACGGGTGTGCAGCGTCGCCGCGCAGATAGCCCAGGTTGTGAACGAACTCGTGGATCAGTCTGTCTTCCCATCCGGGCGGAACGCGCAGGCGCGTCACGGTAGCCGGCCCGGCGCTGACGCCGTTCGAAGGCGGAAGCAGGATGGGAAACGCGACGGAATCCGAGTCCGTCTCCATTGCGTATCGCGCACCCGCCGGGATCCACAGCGATTCGCCAGCTGGTATCTCGTGGACCGTCGATCCGACTCTGACGCGTCCGCTGCCTGCAAGAACCCAGAACAACAGCGGCGAGCGGGCGGTGCTGGGCTCGGTGGCGCTCGCACGGACCGGCGCCAAACCGATCGCGTCCGGCTCTGATAGTGGTAACACGTTGGCGCTCCTGGACAACCCTTGCTACTTAAGTATGGCTAACTTTACCTCTGCTGTCTGCGTTCGCAGCGGCGCACTCTCGTACCTTCAGAAAGCCATACTCATGCGCAGATCACTTCGCCCGACGGCGGCAATACTCGCCGCGGTCGTCGCCCTCGCTCTTGCCGGCTGCTCCAGCTCGTCAGATAGCGATACCGGAACCGAGGACACCCAGAAAACCTCAGGTTCTGCCGAGGGATGGCCGCGCACCGTCGATCACGGCGATCGCAGTACCGAGATCACCTCGAAGCCGACCCGAATCGTGTCCACCTCGCCGTCGTTGACCGGCACGCTGCTTGCAATCGGTGCGCCGGTCGTCGCCAGCGCGGCAACAACGCCGTCGGGAATGACCGATGACCAGGGGTTCTTCTCCCAGTGGTCGGAGGTGGCAGCTGATCGTGGAGTCGAGGTTCTCTACCGAAATCTCGAGCTGAACCTCGACGCGATCGAGATGTTCGAACCCGATCTGATCATCGGGTCCGCCAACGGAGGTGACTCGACGCTCGACGCCTACGCGCAGCTGAGCGACATCGCACCCACCGTTCTTCTCGACTACGGCGCCAGCTCCTGGGAGGAGCTCGCAGATCAGCTGGGGACTGTCACCGGACTCGAGAGCGAGGCAGACAAGACCGTCGACGAGTACGACAGCTGGGTGACGACGCAGGCCGGGAAGATCAAACTTCCCGAGCAGCCGGTGACGGCGCTGGTCTACATGGGTGCCGACGGTGTCTGGACGTTCCGGGCCGACAGCCCACAGGGCAATCTGCTGACCTCGCTCGGCTTCACCTATGCCGAGCCCGCTGAGCAGTTTGTCGCCCCGGACAAGCGGGGCGCCTCCGGCGTCGCGATCGTCAGCTCCGAGAACATGTCTGCCGCCCTTGACGGCTCACAGACGCTGTTTGCCGTCTCGATGGGACCCAAGGATGTGGAGAAGCAACTTGCTGCCGATCCGCTTCTCGCCAATCAACCTGCTGTCAAGGGTGATCGGGTCTACGCGATGGGAACGGCGGCTTTCCGCCTCGACTACTTCAGTGCCAAGCAGACAGTCGAGTCGCTGGTGTCCACGTTCGGTGAATGACGGCGTGAGCGCTTCTTCACAGTCCCGGACCGAAGCACCGCTGCGGTCCGGGACAGCCGCGCGTGCGGGGTTGTTGGTCGTGGCCTCCGTGGTCGTGATCGTGCTGGCGTCCGTTGGTGGGCTGGTACTCGGCTCTCGCAACATCCCCGTCGCCACCGTGCTCGACGCGATCCTTTCCTACGACGCCGGCAACAACGAACACCTCGTTGTGATCGGATCACGCTTGCCCCGAACAATTCTCGGGCTGGTGGTCGGGGCTGCGCTCGGACTGGCCGGCGCGCTGATGCAGTCGATCACCCGCAACCCACTGGCCGATCCGGGGCTACTGGGTGTGAACGCCGGAGCATCAGCGGCAGTCGTGATTGCGATTGCCTATCTGGGGGTGACTTCGGTCGGCGGTTATCTGTGGTTCGCGCTCGCCGGCGCGGCCGTTGCCTCGGTCGGTGTGTACATGTTGGGGTCTGCGCATCGCAGCGCCGCGACCCCAGCGCGCATGGCGCTCGCCGGTGCCGCTGTGGCAACGGCGATCACGGCGCTCACCAGCATGGTTCTCATCAGCAATGAGGCTGCCTTCAATCAGTTCCGATTCTGGGCAGTGGGTTCGTTGCAGGGGCGCGGCGGAGACGTGATCGTCACCGTTCTTCCCTTCATCGCGATCGGTATCGTGTTGTCGTTGTTGCTGATTCGTCCACTCAATGCGATTGCTCTTGGTGAGGACGTCGCCAAAGGGCTCGGCGCCCGCACTGGTCCCGCCCGGGCCGGATCCGCTGTAGCAGTCATCCTGCTCGCGGGGGCGGCCACCGCGGCGGCAGGCCCACTCGGATTCGTGGGGCTGGCTGCGCCGCACATCGTGCGCGGCGTGGTCGGACCGGACCTGCGTCTTCTTCTGCCGTGCGTGCTCGTCGTCGCGCCGGCGTTTCTTCTCTTGGCCGACGTGCTCGGTCGCGTTGTCACCGCGCCGGGAGATCTGCAGACGGGGATCGCGGTGGCTGTGCTCGGCGGACCGTTGTTTGTCGCGCTCGTTCGTTCACGGCGGGTGGCGTCACTGTGAACATGATTGCAGCGCAGCCGGTCCCACCGCTCTTTCGCGGTTGGGTGGTTCGAATCGGGTCGTGGTCGTGGCGAATAGTCCCACGAGTGCTGTTCGTTGCCATATCAATCAGCGCGGCATTGGCGGCGCTCTCGTTTGCCACGCTGATGTACGGAACTTTGGACCTGTCCTTGGGTGACGTGTGGCGCGCTCTGAACGGCGAAGGCACCCCAGCGGCGGTTCGGTCCGTCCAGAATCGCCGGCTTCCACGGCTGATCACCGCGATCGGGGTGGGTGGAAGCCTCGGTGTGGCCGGCGCGGTTTTCCAGACGCTTTCGCGCAATGTTCTCGGCTCGCCGGACATCATCGGTTTCACCACCGGTGCTGCGACGGCGGCGGTGGTGCAGATCGTGTTCTTCGGCGGCGGGGTACTCCAGACCGCGGGCGCTGTTGTTCTCGGCGGCATGCTGACTGCATTGCTCGTGTACGCGCTGGCACGCAAAGACGGAGTCAGCGGCGGTCTTCGACTCGTCCTGGTCGGCATCGGAGTTGGGGCGATGCTGAGCGCCGTGATGTCGTTCCTGGTGGTACGCGCGGATATCGACGACGCCACCGTGGTGCAGCAGTGGACGGCCGGTTCGCTGACCGGGCGCGGTTGGCCACACGCGATCAGCGTTGCGATCGCCGTCGGTGTTCTCGTTCCTGCTCTCGTCGTGGTGTCCAGGCGCGTCACCATGATGGAAATGGGCGACGACGCAGCATCTTCGCTCGGAATCTCCGTGGAGCGATACCGATTCGCCGGCATCCTGCTTGCGGTCGCGCTCACCGGAGCAGCGACTGCAGCTACCGGTCCGATCGCCTTTGTGGCGCTCGCAGCTCCCCAGATCGCACGACGGTTGGCTCGGCGCAGCGGTGTTCTTGTCGCGACCTCCTTCCTGCTCGGCGCGGTTCTGTTGGCGGGCGCTGACTTGATTGCCCAAGCGGTCGACGTCGGTCTCCGAACTCCGGTCGGTCTTGTCACCAGTCTGCTCGGCGGTGCCTATCTGATCTGGCTGCTGGCCCGTCAGGCCTGAAAACCTTGCTACGAAAGAGATTCATGACTACAGCTACTCCGTTATCGCGGCTACAGGCCGAGAAGATCGAGCTCCGGTACGCCGATCGAACCATCGTGGACGAGTTGAGTCTCGAGATCCCCGACGGCGGTTTCACCGTGGTCGTCGGACCGAACGGGTGCGGCAAGTCGACGTTGTTGCGTGCGCTCGGCAGAATGCTCGCGCCGCGATCGGGTCGGGTTCTGCTCGACGGTAACGACATTCGGTCCTACCGCACCAAGGAAGTGGCTCGGCGCATCGCTCTGCTGCCGCAGTCTCCGCTCTCACCCGGAGCGATCACCGTGGCAGACCTCGTGGCTCGCGGCCGATATCCGTACCAGAGCATGCTGCGCCAATGGTCACCCGAAGACGAGCGTGTTGTCGCCGAAGCGCTTGCCGAGGTCGGAATGCGCAATGCAGCAGATCAATTGGTGGACGAACTGAGCGGTGGACAACGGCAGCGGGTATGGATCGCCATGACACTCGCGCAGCGCACCCCGGTGTTGTTGCTCGACGAACCGACCACCTTTCTCGACATTGCCCACCAGATCGAGGTTCTCGACCTCTGTTCCCAACTGCACCAGTCTGGTCGAACGTTGGTCGCGGTCCTGCACGACCTGAACCTCGCGGCTCGATATGCCACGCACGTAGTTGCCATGCGGTCCGGAAAAATCGTCATGCAGGGCAGTGCCTCGGACGTCTTCACCCCTGAGTTGCTGCGTGAAGTGTTCGACCTCGAGGCTCTGGTCCTCGAAGACCCCGAAACCGGACGGCCACTTGTTGTTCCGCGTGATCGAAGACCTGCCAGCCAGCTACCCGTCCACAACTGAACCATCGATCAGGAGATATCAATGACTACCGCATCTCGACCTGAAGAAACTGAAACCTCTGCGTCGGCAAAGGCGCCACGCGGCGAAGATCACGACCGCGGTCTCAACGACGTGGTTGCCGTCGTCGAAAGCGTCGAACGTCCGACCGAGAGCATCTTGCGCATCACCGGCCAGCTGACTTCATCGGCGGACGACCCGAATTGGTTGCGTCCCAACGTCGCATTCCGCATCCAGCTAGGTCCGCAGTACGACGACGTCTCGCGTGTCTACACGGTGCGCACATTCGATGCGTCGAGCGGTTCGATGACCTTCGACGTCGTGCTGCACGGTCACACCGGCCCGATGATGCGGTGGGCCGACGACCGTCGTGTGGGTGACACGTTCTCGCTCACCGGCCCTCGCCCGCACTTCCTCGTTCCCGAGATCGCTGGTCGCCGCGTCGCACTGTTTGCCGACGACACTGCGATACCTGCCCTCTATTCGATTCTGCTTCAGTGGCCCGAGGGTGTGACCGGTGTCGGTTGGGTCGCCACCGGTGACGCCGAGGCTTTCGCGGAACTGCCCGTGATCCCCGGCCTCGAATTGCATCATGTCGAAGATCGCCTCGCCGAATATGCCCTCGAGCTCGAGAACCCAGGAGACTATGCGGTGTGGGGTGCCGGGGAACGGGACGAGATGCGAGCCATTCGAGCGCATTTCCGTAAGACTGTCGGCCTGGAGAAGGATGACGTGGTTGTCTTCGGGTACTGGAAGCGCGGAGTCAGCACCACCGAGATAGATCAGAACCGACTTCAGAACTACACGAGCATCCTCGAAAACGGCGGCACGCTCGCGGATATCGACGATCTGGCAATCGGTATCTGACCCGGCGGTTGGATACTTCAACCCGCCGCGTGTTCTTCCGGCACCAGTGAATTGCCTGGTGCGATGTTCGAGCAGTTGTTCGGCGCCGGATTCCCGTTGAAACGGTCGTTGAGCCAGGTGATGGCGCCGGGGAGCCAAAGAGCGCCACCGGGAACGTGACTGATGGTGTCGTACTGGTCGTACTGGATGGACAAACCTGCGTCGCAATAACGAGTGGCGAGTGTGCGGACGTCCCCGGCAACCATGACTCCGTCGCCAGGGCCGACGCCGGGTCCACCTGGCTGGGTGCCCTCGAGGGCTCCGTTTGCGGCTTGAGCGATGAACATAGGGATGGTGGGTATCGGCGCGTTGCCCATGTTGATTTTGTTGGCGACGTGGACGTACTCGGGCACCGAGTTGGGGTTCGCATACTCTGGTTTGGCAAGGTCCTGCCAGGTCACCCCCGGGTACTGCAGGATGACGTTCCCGATCGAGGCATCCTCGATGCGAGGTAGGAGTTCGCGCCCGCGATCGCCGAGATACGGATCGAAATCTATGTCGTAGGCACGGGCAAGTCCGACAACTGCCATCCCGACAACGCCTGCCCAGCCGATGCTTCCGTTTGCGTACCGGAGGTTGTTCGCCGGGTTGACCAACAGTCCACCCTGGGCGGCGCCGATCAGGTCCTCGTTGATGTCCGGGGCGTAGTCCGGAGCGAGGATGGACGCCCAGTTGGTGGCGATTGCTCCGCCCGAGTATCCCATCAGGCCGATCTCGGCTGAGTCGGCAATACCTGTCTCGGGAGTGTTACGGGCGGCGCGAAGAGAGTCGAGAGTCATCATTCCGTATTCGGGTCCCGCCGCGAAGTCTGCGTTCGGCCCTTCGGTGTCGGGAATGACGACGGTGTAGCCCAGTGCCAGTAGGGGACCGAACATGGCAGCTTCGCCGGAAGCGAGAGTCCCGCCGAAGGCGACGTTCCGTCCGCTGGCGGTCAGGCTGCCGATCGGGGTGTCCCCCGCGACAGCTCGTGACGGACCGTCTTCCGGGTTCAGCGAATCGTAGGCCGACTGGAACGAGACAACTTTGTCCGGCTGGGCATTGGGTGGTCGAAGAATCGACGTGACATTCGCAGACGGCCGGCCGAGAGCGTCGGTCGACCGGTACAACACCTGCACGGCTTGCAACGGGGTAGGAATGTTGACGACGTGATAGGGCAAGGTTCTCGTTTTGAGAACGGCCCCAGGCTGATACGACGACAGCGGTGCCGAACCGTCGTACTGATAGAAGGAATCCGCCGACGGTTGCGCGGCGACAGTAGGTGCTGTGATGCCTGTGAGTGCAATGGCTGTCAGCGCCACCACTCCCTGAAAGAGAATCCTCGATGCCACGATCGACCCTTCGGTTTCGTATGTCTCTCGGTACTTGACGGACTGGTGTGATGAAGACCACACGCTATCTTACTTTTGAGTAATAAACGAGAGGCTTGCGCTGGTTGTTTGAATCATGCGCGGACGCAATCGGATTGAGCTCGTCGTTGTAACCAGGCTGATTCGGTCCAGGGCGTCATGTGTACGATACGACTAGTAGCTATCGCGACAAGTTGCTGCCTTGGGCTGTGCCGGGTCCTCCGATGCCGGGAAATGCTCTGTGCTGCAAGGTCTTGAAGGACTAAGGAGTGGACATGGGTAAGCGCGCTCCCGATGACGGCGTGTTTCGGGGATCGGGTGATGCCGAGACGGGATTGCTGACTCCTCCGAGCGGTGCACGTAGTGAGGCGGCTCACGAGAAGGCCCTCAGATCAGCAGAAGCTCTTCTGAAATCCGGTGGAATGAAGGCCGCGACCATCGATGCGATCTCCGAACAATCCGGTGTCAGTAAGGTGACTCTGTATCGACACTGGCCGTCGCGGCAAGCTATCGCTGCTGAAGCATTCGGTGTGCTCATGGCTCGTCATCTGTCATTTCCCGAGACAGATAGTGCGCAAGCCGATTTGAACGACTATCTAGGTGACATCGGAAAGTTCTACCGAGGTCCACTCGGGTCGATCTTTGCCGAACTTGTCGGCGCGTGTGCCAACGATCCGACGACGGCGGCATACTTCCGCACGTTCTTCCTCGACGAACGTCGTCGAGGTTTCGCCCAACTGATTCGGCGGTGTGTGGATTCCGGCTACTTTCGCGAAGACATCGACACCGAGGAAGCGATCGATCTGTTCTTCGGGCCGTTGATCTATCGGATGTTGGTCGGGCACGCGGGTATCGACGACAACACTGTGCGCTCGATCATCGATCACGCAGTTCGTGGACTCCGCAGTGGTGCATAGACGGGTTCTCCGTTGAGAATCTGCAGCGCGGTGGAGGGCGAATTGCCCTCCCCGCACTGCGATGTGCCTCAGCACTCGGGTGTCAGCTGAGCATCTTCAGTACTAGCTGGTACTCACCGTTGATCTCGGCATTGCGAAGCGGCTTGGCGGCGTCGACCACGATTTCCGTGGCGTCGTCGTGCGCCTTCAGCAGGCCGATGGTCTCGGCAATGTAATCATCAAGAGGCAGAGCTGATTCCGAGTTCTCCTGGCCCATCAGTGTGGTGCGGACTCCGGGCGGAATGAGTTCGATGCACTGGATCGAGGTATCGGCGAGTTGTACGCGCATGCTCTCGGTGAAGAGATGAACCGCCGCCTTTGTCGCGTTGTACGTGGGCGTGACGGGCAGTGGGACGAAGCCGACGGCGGATGAGACGGTGACGATGGTGGCATTGGGCTTAGTCATCAGATGCGGGATGAACTGGCCGGCCAAGCGAATTGTTCCGAGAAGGTTTGTCGTGACGGTTCTCTCGGCGATGTCGAGGAAGTCCGGGTTCTTCAAGTCTTCCGGGTACATGATTCCCGACATCGTCACGAGGACGTTCAGATCGGGAAAGTCCTCCGTGACGGATTCATGTGCGGTTCGAATGGATCTCGGGTCGTCCACGTCGATGACGACCGTGCTGATGCCCGGGTACTTGTCCGAGATCTCTTGCAGCAGAGCGGATCGACGCCCTCCGACGATTACCTTGTTCCCCTCGTTCTGCAATCCCACTGCAAGTGCGAGGCCGATACCGGAGGTTCCGCCGGCAATGAAGATGGTATTTCCCGAGATTTTCAATTTGTGCTTCCTTGGTTTGTCGTGGGCGTCGACGTGGCGACAGTGATGGATTTGAGTTGGGTGTATTCGTTGAGCGTCTCGAGGCAGAACTCTCGCCCCAGACCGCTTTCCTTGAATCCCCCGAAGGGGACGCCGCCTCCCAGATTGAAATACTGATTGATCCAGACGCAGCCCGCATCAAGACGATCCGCGGTTTCCATCGCGTTCTTCAGGTTGGAGGTATAGATCCCAGCAGCGAGACCGTACGGAGTGTCATTGGCTTCTGCGATCACGTGCTCGTAGTTGTTCCATCTGAGGACGCACAGGACAGGTCCGAAGATTTCGTCCTGTGCGATTCGCATCGAGTTGGTGACCTCGAGAATCGTCGGCGCGACGAAGTTTCCGGCTTCGAATCCCGGCACTTCTACCAGATCCCCGCCTGTAAGTAGTTGTGCGCTTTCGTCGATCCCGGATTTGATCATGGAGATCACACGTTCGGCGTGTTCCCGGTGGATCAATCCGCTCAGTTCGGTGTCCTCGTTCAGTGGCGGCCCGACTCGCAATGATCGGAATCCTGCGACGAGTTTTTCCACGAAGGTGTCATAGATATCCTCGTGGATGAAGAGACGTGTTCCGGCCAAGCAGGATTGGCCGTTGCACATGAGGACACCTGCGGTGGCATCGGCGACCACTGCATCGATGTCCTCAATATCAGGAAACACGATGCTGGGACTCTTGCCGCCCAGTTCGAGCGTGGTCGAGATCAGCCGTGAGGCTGCGGCGTGTGCCACGAGTCGGCCGACTTCGGTGCTTCCGGTGAAAGCGAGTTTGCTGACCTTCGGATGGTCTATCAGCGCTGCGCCGGCTTCCTCACCAAGACCAGGGACAACATTGAAAACGCCTGCGGGAAACACGTCGGCGGCGATCCTGGCCAGCTCCATGACGGAAACGCAAGCATTTTCATCAGGTTTGAGGACCACAGTGTTTCCCGCAGCGAGAGCAGGTGCAATCTTGAACGCCGTCATTACCACGGGATCGTTCCAGGGAATGATCTGTCCACATACGCCCAATGGCACTCGCTTCGCGACCAGGTATCCCGATGCCAACTCGCGGCCGAAGCCATGGTGGGCCAGCGAGATTGACGCAAAGTATCGCAGGTGTGAGACGGCGGCTCGATAGTCCTCGCGCATCTCCCTGATATGGCGCCCGGTATCCATACATTCGAGCTGGGCAAGCTCTTCGGCCCGATCCTCCACGAGCGCGGCAAACTGCAAGATATTGTCGGATCGTTCTTCAGCGGTCAGGTTCGCCCATGCAGGAAACGCCCGCCTGGCGGCTTCGACCGCGTCGTCGATCTCTGTGGGCCCGCACCGAGACAGTGTGGCGAGTGGAGCGCCGGAAACGGCGTCACGGGCCTCGAATGTGGATGTGCCCAAGGCTCGGAACGCTCCGTTGATGAACGCACCGTATTCACGAACTGCTTGACCTTCCATGGAACCTCCTAGATCGGTCAATCACTGACCGACAAAGTGTACTGTACGTTTCGTACACTTGTCGATGGTCGCCTTGCCTCCCATGGATGGCGTCAGCAGAAAGATCAGCTAGAACAGTGTTCTGGTTGCGTCGTCAAGGCGTAGCTGCAGCAATTCCAACCGCTTGCTTCATAGCCTGCGAGACATAACCGGTGCCGATCTTGACGCCACCCAGCCACTCGGTCAGACGAACTGCCTCGGCGTCGAGCGCCTGTTGCGCATCCGCGGACACGGATTCGAGTACTCGAACGTGGACCACTCCGGCGGCGTCTTGGATCCAGCAGCCCACGACACGACCGTCGACCCAAGCGGTGGTGCCGGCATTACCGCGGGTGTCGAAGAGTTGGTTGCGGTGCGGGCCGAGGTAGAAGTCACGGTTCTTCCACCCCATGATCGTCGGGTCGAGCACCGGTAGGAGTGCCACCCAAGGACCTGGATCAGACACCGTGGCGTCGTCGTCCGGTAGCAACCAGCCGGTGTCGCCACCGTCGAGTGAGACTGCAACGGCTTCGAGTTCGGCGAGGGCAGCCCGGACGACCGTCTTGGTCGAGCCCAGCCACCAGACGATGTCGTCTTCCGTCCCCGGTCCGAAGGAGTGGAGCCAGCGTCGGACTATTTCTCGGTATCCGTCTGCAGATTCGAGATCGATGGGGGCGTCGTCGAGCCAGTGTCGAGTGAGAGTCCACAGTGGGCGTGAGACGGGGAATCGGGCGGTGTTGGCGCCGCGCATGATGTCTGCGGTCGCCCCGAGGTGCGTGAGAACCCTGGGTGCCGACCAGATTTCACCTGCCGAACCCTCGACCTTGACGTCGATCATCGGTACTGCCTGACGGACCTCGAGTGCCGAAAGGCCTTCAGGGGCATCGGTGAGCAGTGTCAGAACCTCCGCCCGCGCGCGATCGAGCCAGTCGTTGCCGTCGACGGCGATTCCGGCCTTGACGACATCCTTGGCCATTCGTGCGCGCTCGGTGTTCGCGACGCGGGCGGACGCACTCGACCACGCGGCCGGCAGCAAGTCTCGGGGAAAGGTGAAGAGCGTGCGGCGCATAGCCAATTGCTTCACGAGACTGCGTTGGTCGTACAAGGCGTTGTCGACGTCAGTGGCGTCCAATGACCGAACCCTCGCCCAGCAAGACAGATAGACAGTCGCTGATTCGGTGGCGTGCAGTACCGTCATCGCCCGCGTTGCAGCTTCCGGAGAATCGACGCGGAACGAAGGCGCCAGCGCATGACGTACTCCTATGCGTGCACGGCGTTCGTCGTCGGAAACATGGCGCATCAGGCCATCGTGCCACAGGCCAAGTGCGTCGTATCGGCTAGTTGCGCGAGAGTTCGATTGCGCCAGTAGTCGTCGTGTTGGAGATGTGTGATGGCCCCGGGCGTGGTCGCGAAGTTCGCAAACCCTGTGGCTTCGACGGGGATCTGCAGCCAGGCGGAGACGACGAATGTGTGTGCAAATCCGTGTGTTACGACGATGTGATCGTGATCGAGTTCGGTCATCAGTTCGCGAATGCACTCGCCGACCCTTGATGCGATGTCGCGGCGGGTTTCGGCACCGGCAACGGGGCCACGGTGATCGAGGCGGTTGTTGTCAGGAGCCGGAACCTGCCGCTGGGTCAGCCACGAGTTCGGGCGCCCTTCGGCTTCTCCGAAGCTGATTTCGCGCAATCGAGAGTCTGTTGTCGCCGGAACATCGAGTGTCCGGGCGATGATCGCGGATGTCTCGGCGCACCGTTCGAGGTCGGAAGAGGTGATGCGGATCGGGCGCGAAGTTCCTGTGCGTCGACGTTTCAACTCTTCGGCGATCAACTCTGCATCGCGCCTGCCGGCGGGCGTGAGAACCGAATTGTGCCAACCTCCGACGATGTCCTGTGCTGTGTGTTCGGCATGAGGATGAGTGACGACGTAAAGATCCTGCACGAGACCCCTTTTGTTACTCGACCGTTTCGGGCAACAGTATTCCAGGATTGAGGATTCCACGCGGATCCCAGGACGATTTGATCAGCTTCATGGCGGCGATGTCGGTTTCCGTGCGCCCCAGCGCTATCCACGGTGACTTCGCGCGACCGATCCCGTGCTCGGCGCTGATACTTCCGTGATGGGCGGAGACGAGTTCGAAGACCGTATCGGTCAGTTCGTGGGCGATGCTCGGTTCGGCGTCAAGAAGATTCACATGGATATTCCCGTCGGCGAAGTGTCCGAACAACATTGGACGCACATGGACGAATCGTTCGGTGAGTACTTCGCGGAGGCTCTCGATGAACATGCCCATCACGGACAAGGGGACGGAGATGTCGAGTTTGACCACCGGAGTCGTCGATGAAGCGCTGATGCTTTCGGTATGGCTTTCTCGCAGAGTCCACAGTTTTCGAGCGGGGCCAGGCTCGACTGTCGCGTCCTCGATGAGATCGGCAGAGGCGGAGAGAACTTCGAGGAGTGACTCTTCCGTCTCGCGCGGCGATGACACCTCGATCAGGGTGTACATCGGTGACGGTGTTCCGAACGGGCGACGGGCATCGGTGTGTGCGCAGACGAGGGAGATGCCGTCGTCGGTCATGATTTCGGCGGCTTCGACGGTCAACCCGCTCTGGCGCACTCGATTACACAGCTGCAGCGCTTGATCGACGTCGCGCACACCCGCGAGCACGACCTGGGTGTCGGTCGCCGGGGTGACCAACTTCATCAGGACCTTGGTGACAATCGCGAGCGTTCCCTCACTGCCCGCAAGAAGCCCTGGGATGTCGTATCCGACATTGTCTTTGACGAGTGGAGTCCATCTACTCAGTACCGAACCATCGGCAAGTACTGCCTCGATCCCGAGTATCTGTGCCCGTGTATTTCCGTATCGGACCATTCGGGTACCGCCGGCGTTGGTTGCGACGATGCCGCCGAGGGTCGCGGATTCCTTTGATGCCAAATCGATTCCGAATCGGAGGCCGTGTGCGGAGGCCGCCAGGTCGGCGCGAGCGACGGTCACGCCCGCACCGGCCGCGATTGTCCGGCCGATGGGGTCGACGGTCTCGATCGAATCCAAGCGCCTGGTGCTCAGCACCACTGATCCAGCCGACGGTATTCCGCCACCGACCAGTCCGGTATTTCCACCTTGTGGGGTGATGGGAATCCCGGCCTCGAAGCAGGTCGTGACGACGGCGGACACTTCGGCGGTGTCGGCCGGACGGACCACAGCTATTGCGTCACCGATCCAACGTCCCGTCCAGTCGCGTGTGTAACCCTCGATCAGCTCTGGATCGGTGAGGACGTGCGCTTCGCCGACGATCTCTGCGAGGGCGCTGACGATCTCTGCGAGGGTGCCGAGGAACCTCGCGTCCGTTGCAGGTTCGCGTGCTTCGACGAGTGTTCGGGGGCTCATGTTCAACCTTGTGATCGTTCGGGGGACAGTTTTTCGGGAGGCGAGCGGTGGAACAACCTGCACTCGATCCTCCGACCTCAGGTGATGCGCTGTCCAAGACCAAGTAGTGACACCACCATCTGTTCTTCTTATAATCGCCGTATGAACCTGCAGCGCGCCCGCTATCTGATTGCTCTGTCGGATCACGGCAGCTTCACTCGCGCCGCCGCGAACGTTCACGTGGCGCAATCTGCACTCAGTCAGCAGATCAAGGTTCTCGAGCGCGAACTCGGAGTTCCTCTGGTGGATCGCCGAGGTCCGCAGTTCACTTTCACCGACGCGGGGCGGGTAGCGGTACGGGAGGCACGCTTCTTGCTCGGGTGCGCAGACCGGGCGGTCGAACGAATTCGATTGGCTGCACGCGGTGTGGACGGGGAACTGCGCATCGCGTACACCCGTTCGTGGGCGGGTGGCGCCGTCGGAGATCTGGTCAGCACTTATCGCAAGCTCTATCCAGGCGTCGAAGTTGTCGTGCACCGGGGCACTTCGGCGCAGACTGTCGACCTCGTCCGAACCGGAGCCGTCGACATCGCGGTTGTGCGACCGCCGCTCGATGACGACGATCGTGAACTTCCCCTGATCGTCCTCGACACCGAACCTATCCTGGTCGCCGTTCCCGTGGATCATCCGTTCGGGGATCGAACGACACTCGAACTCGGAGATTTGGTGGACATCCCCGTCGTATTCTGGCCCGAGGCGAATGCACCCGGGATGTATTCGCGTACGCTCGAACAACTTTGGCCCGACAGCACTCCCAATATCGTTCGATTCGAGGCTGACGACGAGCAGGTTTTGCACGCCGTCTCGGACGGGGTGGGAATTGCGCCGATCCCGCAGGGGCGGGCCCGGATGCTCCGAATCCCGGGTATTCATCTGTGTGAGATCGCCGGTATGCAGCCGACTCTCGAAGTTGCCGTGACCTACCGTCCGGACAACCCGAATCCCGCGCTTGCACCCTTCGTTGCGCTCGCCGAACGCGAAAGATCGTCAACCACTGTGTAGCACAAGTGATGCGCGGTGGGCCCTATCCGCCATCGAGGACCAGCATCATGGCCGTTGCGCGTGCCCGGTTCTCGATGGTGTCGACGTGGAATCCGACGTGCTGGGACAGCTTTGCCAATCGGTGCGCGACGCTGCTGTGATGAAGATGCATGGAATCGGCTGCGGCCCTCAATGTTCCGGATTGCAGGTATGCCCTCAAGGTTTCGAGTAGTTCTAATCCCTGTTTGGTATCGCCGATCTCTACGGCAAGAACCAGATCCGGTATTCGCGAGTGATCGATGTGTGATCCCGGTGCCAGGAGGTTGAGGGCACCGAGATCGTCAGCGTTCACGATCGGTGTTGTTGCTGACGCCTGTGCGCGAGCGAATCGTGCAGTGCTGAGTATTGTATTCACTTCGGAAGCGGAAGCAGCCAAAGATATTCCGGCGCGAATGGATGACGACAGTGCTGACTCGGACAGCTCGGGTGTCGGTGCGAACGAACCCGCCACGAGATTCAGATACTCGCCATCAGCTTCTATCCCAACGGCTTTGCCAGGTGTGCAATCTTGCGAAATAACAAGGTGTGCAGTGCCGTCGGCCGTGTCTGAGACTGCCTTGGTTGCCATGACACGGACTGGGGTTTGGGGTTCGATACCGAGACCGGCGCAGGAGGTGAGCACCGCGAGTTCATCCATCGGGAACAACAGATTTCGAGTGTGCTCGGCTTCGGTAGGCAAGCGCCGGGGTTGCAGGATTATCGCTGCGGTCAGGGCCATTCGGTCGACGAGCATTTCGTCGAGCGGCAAGTGCGCACCAGGACGCTCGATCCATACCTTCCCGAGAACCTCGTCGTCTACAGCGATGTCCCTGGCCATGCTCGGAGGGAACTGGGGTTCGGGTGACCATCGGCCGCGTGGGTCACATCGGCGCAAATTCTTCTTGCTTCTACCGTGTTCCACGATCTCGATACCTACAACGCAGTCCGCCAACTGCGCGCTCGCGCGAAGCAGAGATGCAGTGTCGGAGCCGTGCCGCACGAGCGTGTCGAAGTAATCGATGACACGTACCAGGCCTGCCGAGTCTGCATCGAGCTCGGCAAGCCGGTACATCAGTCCTTGCATCTCGCAACGCTACGAGACAGGCGACAGCGAACGCAACCCTCTCCGGAGCGCAGTGAGGGCTTCGGCGGCACCTCTTTCGCTGACCGCTGCGGTCGCCACTAGTGCCGACCCGTGAAAGGTTCCGGGGAAGGAGTGCAATTCGACGCTGACTCCCGCTTGCAGCAGTCGAAGGGCGTATTCGATTCCTTCGTCGCGGAGCGGGTCGAGTTCCATGGTGGACAGGTAGGTCGGCGGCAGACCGGTGAGGTCGGTCGCCCGGGACGGTGCAGCGTAAATGGAGACGTCAGGATCTTCGGGACCTGAATACGACTCGCCGAGGTAGTACTTCCACGACAGGATGGCGTTGGGGCGGTGCCACAACGGTGTGTCGACGAAGTTCGTCATCGAGACCGTCGCCAGACGGTCGTCGAGTTCAGGAATTTCGAGGAATTGGAATGCCACAGGCACAACGCCCTCGTCGCGGGCTTTGAGGACAGTGCCTGCGGCCAATCCGCCGCCTGCGCTCTGCCCGCCCACTGCGATGCGGCTGGGATCGACCCCCAGTTCCTCGGCATGGGCGTGGATGTAGAGGAGTGCTGCGTAGCAGTCGTTGACGGGGCCGGGAAAGGAGGTTTCGGGGGCGAGGCGGTACTCCACGTTTGCAACGGCGAATCCGAGTTCGCGTGCTACCTCGACACAAAATGGATCGCTGGACTCTGCGGTGCCGATTGCGAATCCGCCGCCGTGGATCCAGAGCAGAACGGGGACAGGGCCGGCGGTGTTGTCCGGGGTGATGAAACGAATCTTGACCTCCGGATCGCCGTTCAGGCCAGGAGCGGACAGTTCACGAAGCGAGACTCCGTCGAATGACAGGTCGGCCAACATGGCGCCGATCAGAGCGTCGTAGGTGGCCCGCGCGTTGGGGAGGTCAGCGAAGTCCACCTTCGGGAGCATGGTGAGCGCTGCGGCGAGTTCGGGGTCGAGAGTGGGGAATGTTGTCATGCACTCATCATCGAGCCTGAATGTGGCCTACGTCACCAGTGGTTTGTAGGAAATCGGAGAGCCTTCCTCCGACGCCCGTCGGATCTCCCTAGGATGACGCCGGTGGACAGAGTACATCTCGGGGTGGGTTCGAGCGATTCGGAAGTTGGGTCCAGGATTGGTGGACGCCCGCCGCAGGTTTTCGCTGGTCAGCCGATTTTGCAGACGCATGAGTATCTCTTGACGCTCGGGGCGCACACGGCTCCGTGGCTCGGTGCGCGAGAGCTTTCCGTCTTCATCCGTCGGGGATTCTCCATCGGCGACGACGACCTCGAATACCCGGACATCGGGGTCAGGGCAGTCCTGCACCCGCCGTCATCACGAAGTGCGGAATCTGCCGGCACTCACGAGGGCCTGGGGAGCGCGGCGTTGGTCAATCTTCCCGCAGACGACGAAGTGATGCCGTTGGTGTTGATCGCGCCGCAACCGGTACTCATACAAAATGAACCGTCCTACGCCGATGCCGTCGAGGCGGACGGGCATCGCTTCCTGTTCCAGATCAATGAAGAGGGATGGCCGGTGGTTGCCGAGCCGCAACCCGAGTTCGTCGAGGAATACCTGTTTGGCTACGGCTCGGTGTATTTCTACGGGAGCGCTGACGCGGCCGGGCACGCCGTTGAAGTCGTGCCAGGATTTCTCGATTTCTGAGCTGCCAGACGACCTTTCTGCCGATACCGTGGGCAACGTATTCGACCGGCGGATTTGTCCTTCGAAAATTAGTTTCGGAAGTTTGTCGATCGGCGTCTTTGTCGTTCGACGTGTAGGCAGAGGGACCGAATGAGCGGTCCACAAACGAAGGAGATTCTCATGAAGTACATGCTGATCATGCGTTCCACCGACGAAGCCATCGAAGCATCCAAGGACATGGACTTCGACGAGATCATCGCCGCGATGGGGCAATACAACGAATCCTTGATCAAGGCCGGTGTCTTGCTGGCAGGTGAGGGATTGGCGATGGAGGAGGGATTCATTGTCGATTTCGAGTCCGATCCGCCGCTGGTCTCCGACGGCCCGTACGGCGAAACGAAGGAGTTGTTCTCGGGATTCTGGATCATTCAGACGTCGACCAAAGACGAAGCCTTGGAATGGGCGAAGCGCTGCCCGCTCGGGCCGGGAAGCAAGCTCGAGGTGCGCCGCGTGAGCGAGATGTCGGACTTCGATCAGGACAACGAGTACATCCAGAAGGAAGCCGGCTGGCGCGAAGAGCTCGGTACCGATCGTCCGGTCGCAGGCTGAACCATGACCGACGAGGCGGTGCGAGAAGAAACGAGAAAGGCTGTCGACGCGGTCTGGCGAATCGAATCCGCGAAGATCGTCGCCACGTTGACTCGCACCGTCGGAGATCTTGATCTCGCCGAAGACCTGGCAGCGCAGGCTCTGCTCGAAGCTGTCGAGCAGTGGCCTGCCACCGGAGTTCCCCGAAATCCCGCTGCCTGGCTGACTTCCGTTGCGACGCGTCGAGCAATCGACGGGTGGCGACGACGTGAGAGGCTGGACGAGCGCTACGCCCACTTTGCGCGTGAACTCGAGAACGACGCTTCGCATTTCGACGACGTCAGCTGGGATCCGGATCGGATCGACGACGACGTCCTCCGGCTGATGTTCATCGCCTGTCACCCGGTGTTGAATCGAAAAGCTCAGGTGGCCTTGACTCTTCGGGTTGTGGGCGGGTTGACCACCGAAGAAATTGCGAAGGCGTTCCTGACGCCGACCGCGACAGTTCAGCAGCGGATCGTCCGTGCGAAGAAGGCGTTGACCGCTTCGAAAGCGGTTTTCGAAGTTCCAGGACGAGAAGAGTTTTCGAGCAGGTTGAGCGCCGTCCTCGGAGTCCTGTACCTGGTGTTCAACGAAGGTTATGCAGCCAGCTCGGGGGACGAGTGGATGCGGGCGGACCTCAGTGCTGAAGCTCTGCGGCTCGCGCGAATACTCGCCGAATTGGTCCCCGGGGAATCCGAGGTACACGGCCTTGTCGCGTTGATGGAGCTGACAGCCTCGAGATTCGGCGCTCGGACAACCTCGACAGGTGAGCCCATCCTGCTGGCGGACCAGGACCGGACTAGGTGGGACCGCCTACAGATCTCGCGCGGGCTTGCGGCGCTGGAACGAGCTGACGCCGTCGGGCGTGGACGTGGCCCGTACGGTTTGCAGGCAGCGATAGCCGAATGTCATGCGCGAGCAGCAACTTTCGATGACACCGATTGGAAGAAGATAGTCATCCTCTACGAGGCGTTGGCGCAACTGGCCCCATCGCCCGTGGTCGACCTCAATCATGCGGCGGCGGTATCCATGGCATACGGTCCTGGCCCTGCGCTCGAATTCGTCGACAAGCTTGTCGCTTCAGGTGAATTGACCGGCTACCACCTGCTTCCCAGTGTTCGGGGGGAGTTGCTCAGTCAGCTCGGCCGATCCGAGGAGGCTAGAACCGAACTCTTCGAAGCAGCGAGGCTGGCCGGGAACGAGCGTGAGCGTGCAGTATTGGTCGCGAAAGCAGATGCGCTGCTGTCGGATCAGTAGTCACACGATTGGTAGTCAGGGCTGAGTCGGATCATCATTCGGCACCATGGGCGGCATCCCGACCCCGTACGGATCGAGCATGCCCGATACACGTCGACCCCACCGTTCATGCGCGGACTGACGGGTCATTCCGGCAGCGCGGCCGATGGTTGCCCATGTTGCGCCGAATCTTCGCAGGCTCATGACGCTTGCCGTCGAATCGATGCCTGCGGCGAGCTGGATCCGGAAACTTGCCAACTGCCAAGCCATCTGACGCTGCGCCGGGATGTCGGTGTCCTGTTCTGCCTCCCATTCGGGGCTGCCAGGTAATGGATCCGTTCCGACAATCTTGTCCGCCTGCGCGCCGGCCTCGGCGATTCCGGCGTTGACCGTCGAAGTTGCGGCGGTCTCGATCTTTGCGGTCAGGGCGGTCTCGATCAGATCTTGCATGAGAAGTTCTCCATTCGTCAGGTATAGCCTGACAGTTTCAATTGAATGTTGTCAAGAATTTCCTGACTTATTCCATTTGATTAATGCGCGATCTATTTGTGTACTATCTAAATGGCCTTCGGTTCTGTTGGCCGACGTCGAAGGGGTTGCTGGTGAAGATCGTGGTTCTGTCATTCCTGATGGCGCTGACCTTGATGACGGTCGGGATCATCGCGGCGCGCAACTGCAGCACTCGACCTGCCGTGACCGGGGCAGTTACTGCGGCGTCGACGGTTCTTGCTGCCGCCTGGACACTTTTTGCCGTGGCCTTCGTACTGACCTGATCGCACGGTTCGACCCAAATATCCGAGCTGGAATGTGGGTATGACGGGTTGCATGCCCCGTTGGTGAGAAGTCGCACTGGAATGGCCGATGCGGAATTCCCTCCGGTTGAGTGCGTTTCATCCAAGGGAGCGTTCGCCGGGGTTCCGTATCTCGGGGTTCCTGGCTACGGCGGTTCCTGACTACGACGAAAGGTTGCGCGATGACAAAGCTGTTGTTTGCAGTCACTTCTGCAGATCACTGGACGCTGAACGACGGGACAGCCCACCCAACCGGATACTGGGCGGAAGAACTGGTCGAGGCGCATCGCGTTTTCGTCGAGGCCGGCTACGACATCGTGATCGCGACGCCTGGCGGTAAAGCCCCCGTTGTGGATGAGGGAAGCCTGGCGCCCGAGGTCAACGGCGGGCAAGAAGGCGCTGATCGTATGCGCAAGTACATCGCCGATCTGCAGCCGGTGCTGGATTCGCCGGAGATTCTGGAGAACGCCGATGCTGCCGACTACGATTTGGTCTTTGTGCCAGGTGGACATGGACCGATGGAAGATCTTGCGGTGTCGGCATCCTTCGGCGAGCTTCTGGTGAAGTTCTTGGACGCCGACAAGGTGGTCTCGGCGGTCTGTCACGCACCGGCGGCACTTCTGCCCGCCCAGAGATCCGATGGAAGCTGGCTGTTCGACGGCTATCAGCTGACGGCGTTCACCAATGAAGAGGAGACGCAGGCTGGTCTGGCGGACAAGGCTCCGTGGCTGCTCGAAACTCGGCTACGCGAGTTGGGCGGCAAATTCTCGAAGGCTGACGCCTGGTCGCCTTATGTCGTGGTGGACCGGAAGCTATACACCGGCCAGAATCCGGCTTCGTCGAAGCCGCTCGCCGAGCGGATCGTCGCCGACTTGGGCTGAACGATCACCGGCTAGGCCTGAGCACGGCTTTCGGCACCGCATCGAGGACTCCTTCGATGCGGTGCCGGGCCGTGTTCTGTTGTGCCTGAGGTTCGTCCTCAGGTTTTGAAGGTGGTGTTCGCCGGCCGCGGGTGCTGCTGCGGGTCGATCGAGGGTGGTGGGATGAACCACGGTTTGTTGTCGACGCCGATGCGGATCATCCACTTCCCGACGAACCCGGATTTCCGGTGCATCAGCCGGTGATGTGAACGGCACAGTAGGACAAGGTTGTTCATCACCGTCGGGCCGCCGTTGGCCCAGTGCCGGATGTGGTGCGCGTCGGTCCAGGCCGGTACACACGTGCAGCCGGGGAACGCGCAGCCTTTGTCTCGGGCGATCAACGCCACTCGCTGCTCCGCGGACACTAATCGCTTTCCGGGTTTCGCATCGAGCGGCGCCCCGTGGTCGTCGAGCAGCACGGTGGACAGGAAACAGTCGCAGCCGAGAAGCCTGGTCTGCGAGACCGAGAGTGGTCCGAGCCAGGGCATGTGCCCGACATCGAGATCCGATACAGTCGCTCCACCACCACCACCATCGGGCGAGGGCGCGGCGGCGCAGTCCCGATGCTCCGCGAGATCGCGGGCGTTGATGTGAACATTCACGTGCGGCCGCTGCCCACCATCCGTGCCGGTCTTGGCGCAGTCCAAATACCGGCGGATCAGTTCGGTGAACCCGTCCGCGGTCCGCTTCGCTGCCGACCGGGTATCCGGGGTTCCATCGGGTGCCGGGGTGGGCGTCGTCAGATTCGACAGGGCGGAGAGCAGCATTTCACCGGTGAGGGCGTCGAAATCTCCGCGCACCACCACCCGGCCGTTCAGTGTCGACGCGATCCGGAGCTCGTTGAGGTCGATGTCTTCGGCGGGCGGAATCTCGTCGGATTCGAACACTCGCTCCAAGGTCGCGATGACGTTGCGGACCTTCGTGGTCGTGGCCTCGACACCGGAAGCGGCAGCCAGCAACAAGTCGATACAGCGAGGGAGCGCTTCCTCCGGCATGCCCTTCGGTGGTGACTCGCAGAACGCCACGATCAACACCGCGTGCTCGAACGAGCAGTCCTCGCCATCGAACCGGGCAGCCACCGCGGGAAACGGCCGTAGTGCAGCACCCAGGGCGGCGATCTTCTTCCCGTCCCGGATTTGCAGCATCGTGTTGGCCGCCAACCACGCACCCACCCCGCGGCTGGCGATCACCTGATCATCGGGCCGCAACGACAACTCGTCCACCACCGCCACACGCACAGCTTCGAGCCGCAGAATCTCCGCACTCGCCTCGATAGCAGCGGTATGCAATTCAGAAGCAGACAACCGCCACAGACGTCCGCGCAACCCCACCGCAGAACCAGACACCACATCCGATAACAAGACACTCATTGAATCCCCCGATCCCCACCCCCAATAATACTCGAACATCAGTTCGAGTCAAGAGGTTATGTGAGGGCGCGAATGAGTGGAGTGGGGTCTGCGACTACGAACAAATGACCGCCCCCGCTGACCTCTTCGAAGCGAGAGTGGGGGATCATCGAGTGGGCCCAGCGGGCAACTTCGATGGGTACGTTCCTGTCATCGGTTCCGTGCAGGAAAACCGTTGGTACCGAGATGGATTGAAACAACCCTGGCATCTCGTGGCGGTACCGAGCCAAGTCGACAACCCCTGCGGATCCGCCCTGTGCGATCCCTTCGGATGAATCCAATTGGAGAGCAGGGCGATGCGACTCGTCGGTCATGACGGCCTGATCGGCGGCCGGCCAGATCGAGACGGAGTCGCTGCGCAACTTGGAGAACACTCCGGTTCCCGCAAGCATTGCGCCAGCCATGCGGGGAGCCCAATTGGCGGCAAAGTACAGCGCCGATACCAGTTTTATCCTGCGCCGCAAAGTATCTCGTGGGGCTCCGGGAATCATGGCGCATGCCAGCACCAATTTCGAGACTCGTTCGGGTACGGCCGCGGCGACTGCGAGCGCGTAACCGCCTCCTCCGGAGAAGCCCATCAGTGTGGCCGAGTCCAACTCGAGATGATCGATCAGAGTGACGTAGTCGTCGTCCCAGGAATGAAATCCCTTGTCCGTGTGTGGATCTGTGCGCCCGAAGCCGGGGCGATCGGGGACGATCAGCCGTAGACCCGCCGTCGCAGCCGCGTTGTCGAGTGAGAGCCCCTCGTATCGGCTGCCAGGTGATCCATGAACCACGACTACCGGCCGGCCAGTCGGATCGCCGTACTCGCAGAACGCGATACGGCGCCCCGAGGTGCCACGAATTTCGGTTGTCGCCACGCTACTTGTCATTTTGTGCTTCCTCGCTGCGCGATCGACGCCACGCCATCCAGAATGAACGTGACTCCGAATTCGAACCTTCGGGCGGGATCGTGATGAAGCGCGAACACCGATGCCTCGCGTCGATCGGCGGGTGCACTGTCGAAAGCTCCGCGTCCCAATTGAATTGCGGCGTGTCCGGTCACGAAATCATGCACGGCGCCGTACGCGTAAGTGGCCTGTTCGTCATCGAGGCCGGCCTGCGAAAGCGCTCGCACGACTCGGTGGGCGGTATCGTCGGCACCGGGTGCTTCCAGTGATGCCTGCCGATGGGCTTCCAGAACGAGAGGATGCCTCATCAGAAGGTCATGTAGACCGTAGGCGAACGTGCGGGCAACCCCGCGCCAGTCGGTCGGCCAGTCGATCGACGAGACGGCTTCTCCCACGAGGGTGGAAATCAGGTCTCGCCTCAACGCGTCGATGCCGCCGGTAGTGCGGTGGACGGACATCGGCGATATGCCCAGTCGCTCGGCGAGCACTCGAAATGAGACCGCGTCCAGGCCGTCCGTATCGGCGATCTCGGCCGCAGCATCGAGTATCTGTCTGTGACTCAATGCTTTTGGTCGACCGGCCCTTGCAGAGCCGGCGGATTCGGATACCATGCTGACAACAATAGCGATACGCGTATCGAAATTACAAGTGTCGATTGACCTACAAGGAGTGCTGCCCGATGACTGATCTCCATCAATTGTCCGCTGTCGAACTCGCCGGTGTGATCGCCGCGAAGCAGGTCTCGATCCCCGAGGTGGCCCGGTACTTCGTCGATCGTGCGACCACTTCCGATGACGTGGGTGCATTCACGACGATCGCCGGGGAACATGCGATCGAACTCGCCGAGCAGGCCCAGCGAAGGTTGGACGAGCGGGACGCCGGACCGCTTCCGCGCCTGTTCGGCGTCCCGACGGCCATCAAGGACCTCGACGCGACTCGCGGCATCCGTACGACCTTCGGATCGGCGCTCTTTCGGGACTTCGTGCCGGACGCCGATGACGAGATCGTCGAGGCGATCCGAGAAGGTGGGCTGATCGACATCGGCAAGACGACGGTGCCCGAGTTCGGGGCGGCGTGTTACACCGAGCCGGAAGTTGCTCCGCCCGCCCGCAGTCCGTTCGATCGCACACGAAGTGCTGCCGGTAGCAGTGGTGGCGCCGCGGCCGCGGTCGGCGCTGGTCTGGTGCCGTTTGCTCAGGGAAGTGACACCGCCGGGTCGTTGCGTTCACCGGCAAGTACGTGCGGAGTCGTGGGCCTCAAGCCGAGTCGCGGTCTGATCACGATGGGGGTGGCAGGTCACGACAACTTCGGTTTTGCGAGCAAGGGGCCGATCGCCCGAACGGTTCGCGATACCGCTGCACTGCTGGATGTTCTGGCGACGCGGCCTGGCGCCGGGACGATTCACCCGCCCCGGCCGAAGTCGTTCGAAGAGTTTGTCGTCCAGGCAGAAGGGTCGCACTCTCGCCCCCTGACGGTCGCCCTCGCTCATGGCTCGGTATCCGGCGGCACGGTGGACCCACGAGTCTCCGAGGCGGTATCGAGGGTGGGCGTCGTTCTCGAGAGCCTGGGACACAACGTGTTCGAACGTCCTCAGGTCCGAGACGACGCCTTCGTCGATGCCTTCACCACGATGTTCTCGTCCTTGGCCGGCACCAAGCCCATTCCAGAAGAGTACGAACACCTTCTCCGTCCGATAGTGCAGCACTTACGTGTTCGAGCAAACGAAGTGCCGTCGGGCGATCTGGCCGCGGCAATCGGAGTTGTTCAGGCATGGGCGCGGCGGTGGAGCCTGGATTACGCCGACGCCGATCTTGTTGTCACTCCGACGGTGACAACACCGCCGTTGGCAGTCGGTGAGCTACGTAATGACGAAGACCCCGCGACCGAATTGATCGACATGGTCGCTTTCACGGGAAACACCATCGTCGCCAACGCAACTGGATTCCCGTCGATCAGCTTGCCGCTCGGTTGGACGGAAGACGGTGTTCCACTCGGCGTGATGATCTCGGCGAAATGGGGTTGCGACGCAGAATTGCTCTCTGCCGCTGCAATGCTGGAGAACGCGATGCCGTGGAAGGATCGATACCGATTCGACCGCGCAACCGTGCTCTAACCCGGGAGCGACGTCCGCCCGCCGGCCGATGCAAACCCCAACCACGTGTGGCGGTTACCCCACCAACACCACCCGACTTTCGGGGCGTTGCGGTTGTCTTTGCCGTCCCGGCCGGTTCCGTTGCTGATCCACACAGCCGGGGTTCTGGTGTCGAAAGTTCCGTCAGGCTTACGCAATCGGGAGCCGATCGTCATGAAGCACTTTCCGCGTTCGAGGACGTCGGGGCGCTGCAACAGCCAGTGAATGCCTTCGGTGAGGGTCAGCGGCGTACGGTCGGCATCAACGATCGCGGGAAGTGCTTCGTCCGGGCTCCAATTGGCCAGGTGATCCCCGCGGTCGACTTCACCGAGCAGATACATCGCGGTATCAGGCAACGCGGCCGGCTCGGTAGGAGCGAACAGATCGACGTCGGCCATGTCGACGACAATGAAGCCCCGCTTGTTCTTGTGCTCGAGCAGGGGAGTCAAAATGGAAGCTGGAGCGAGTTTTTCGTGCACGGTAAGCAGTCCCACCTCACCTTGTCCGGCTGCGGCGGCTGCCCTGACGTCGCCGGCAGAAAGCCCGGCCATCTCGTGTACCCCGAGTTCGATCAATCGTTCGGCCTGCTGATCGATGGGCGGGAGGTCGAAGTGCATACCTGCGATCCTACCGATCGTGAGCAGGCCGATCGGTGGGATCGGCGGTGAGGGAAGTCGGCCACGAGACGCCCAACGCGCGCATGATGAACGGGACGGTGGTCGCCACGACAGTGTCCACTCGGTCGCCGGCCATGAGCATCGGGCGACGGCTTTCCACGCAGGCGAGGATGAGTTGCGCGGACGCGGCAGCATCGGAATCGACAAAGACGCCGGCGTCGACACCTTCCTGGACGAGCTGTTCTACCAGAACCGACAGCGGGACAATATGTTCGAGGAAACTTTCGCGATCTTGCGCAGACAGCAATTCGACCAACGCGATTCCCGTGAATCGCTGCAGTGAGAACTCGACGAGCGTCAGTTTGACGAGGATTTCGATTCGGTCGACAGGATTCTCGCGATCCGCGAGTTCACGCTCGGCCAGGAGCAGGAATCTGTCCATCTCCCGGGTGGACCAGGCAAGCAGTAACGCAGATTTGTCGGGGAAGTAGTTGTACACCGCGGTCCGTGAGACACCGGCTGCCTGGGCCACAGTCTGCAGCTTCACGTTTTGCCAGCCCTGCTCGTGAAGTTCGCGAATGAACGCGTCCAACATGGCTTCTCGGGTCGCGATCTTGTGTTCTGCGGTTGTCGCGCCACCGGTCAGCTTCGGCATGGTCGATCCTCCTGTGTCTGATTCATGGTCACGGGGAGGTCGAACAGATCCGCAACAAGGCGTGGATCACCCTGCCACATCGAGACGGGTACAAGCATCATCTGCTGCGCGATCGAGCGTACGGATCGGCAGACTTCCTGCGCCTCGGCGGCGGTGAGCGTCGTGCGTTTGCGCAATCGCTCCATCTCCGCGGCAGTCAGATCGGTGATCCATTCTTCGGCTGCAAGTGAGAGAGGTGAATCCGGTGTCACGGCCGATCCAACTCGGCACTGGAGAACCTCGAAGTCATCACGGACAGCATGATGACGGCGACGACCGAAACGGCGTGTGCACCCGCCAGCCAGAGCGACTCGGGTGCATGTTTGTGGAGGGTCGGCGCCATCAGCATGGCCATGAGGAGGGCGAGACCCGACAACATCGCGGGGCCGTCGGGTCGGCCGACAAGCAGGCTGACCAGGAGAACGAGCGCGACAACGCTGCAGGCCACGTCTACAGGCGGGTACGTGGTCGGGACGATTCCGTGGACGGTGTCGGTTAGGTTCAGCCCGATCGACACCAATTGTGCGAGGCCCGTCGCGCCGGCCAGCCAGGCCGTCCACCGCAGTCCGTGAAGACCGGCTTTCCGCACCACGGTCAGAGGCTCCTCCGAAGATCCCCATGCTGCGGACGTCGGTGTTGTCACGGGCCTTCTCCTTTTTATGACGAGGTGTCGTCATAAAGTATCAGCGCTGGAAAAGTGGGTTTCCGAGGGTAGGTAATTGGCTAGTCCTGAGGAGACAGACACGGCAATATCAACAGTTGAATATCCGACGAGGCGAACTGCGGGAGGTGGCTCGATGACGACCCCTGTCCGCACGGATCGGCCCTCGTCGAAACAGAGTTGGTTGGCGCGCGCGGCATTTGCTGCGCTGGTTCTTGCCGTCGTGGTGCTCCTGATTTTCGCCGGACTGAAAACCTTGACCATGCTGATCCTGGGGATCGGTGGGGTGGTCGTGTGCGTCGTAGCGGTGTACTGGTTTCTGACCACCCGCGGATTCCTCCGCTGGATCTCGTTGGCTGTGGCGGTTCTGACGCCGATCGTGGTGCTCGCCTTCCTGATCCGAGAACGCCTCTTGTGGGTGGTGCTGCTCTCGATCGGATTGTTCGTCATAGCCGGTATCTGCGCCCGCGCCGCTTTGGAGGGGGAGGAGAAGGAACTGCCGGTGGTCGAGCGACCGGCGCCGCCGCCCGCCAAACCGTTCTTCGTGATGAATCCGAACTCCGGCGGTGGCAAGGTCGAGAAGTTCGACTTGAAACGCAAGGCCGAGGAACGAGGGGCCACGGTCGTACTGCTCGAGGGGCCGGAGAAGATCGACGTGACGGCCTTGGCCAGGCAGGCGGTCGCGGACGGCGCCGACCTACTCGGTGTTGCCGGTGGCGACGGAACTCAGGCGTTGGTTGCCGCTGTCGCGGCCGAACACGATCTGCCCTTCCTGGTCGTCAGCGCCGGGACGCGCAATCACTTCGCCGCGGATCTGGGTCTCGACCTCGACGATCCGTCACGGTGCCTCGACGCTCTTGTCGACGGCGTCGAGGTGACGGTGGATCTGGGTAATGTCGGCGGTCGAACCTTCGTCAACAACGCATCGTTCGGGGCATACGCCGAAGTTGTCCAGAGTCCGGAGTACCGCGACGCCAAAACCAGCACCTTCCTGCAGAAACTCCCGGATCTGCTCGCCGGACGCGCCGGAGCGGTGCTGACCGCGCGCTCCCCGAGCGTGTCCGCGGTGGGTCCACAGGCGGTTCTGGTCAGCAACGGACCGTACGAGATGAACGACTTGGCGGGGCTCGGTCATCGCCCGCGATTGGACCGGGGCACTCTCGGGATCGTGGCGATCTCCGTCGGCAGCGCCCGTCAGGCCGTCGGGTTACTCCATCGGGCGCATCAACGAGGCCTGGCTCAGGGCACCGGATTCGAGGTGATCATCGACGCCGACACCGACGAGATTCCGGTCGGCGTCGACGGTGAGGCTCTGGTGATGCCGACTCCCGTCAGGTGCACGGTCAGCCCGCAGGCACTGAGAGTCAGAGTCCCCCGAGACCGTCCGGGCGTCCGTAGGCCCAGGCATGCCTGGGATCTGGTCCGATTGCGAGAGTTGGCTAAGTTCACGAAATCCGGCGCATGACCTGGCGATAGCCTTGCATGACTGCCAGCAGAGTGAATCCGGCAAACATGTCCGATTTGCACCGGATGCTGGCAGCATTGAGGGCCGGTACGGATCCTCGAGGAGCAATCGAATGACGATCACACCCAGCGAAGCGCCGGTAGTCGAGACAACGTACGGGCCGGTTCGTGGATCCACGGAAGGTGCGGTATCGAGTTGGAAGGGGATCCGCTACGCGGCACCTCCGGTCGGGTCGTTGCGTTTCCGCGCACCCGTTCCGCCACAGCCGTGGACCGAGATTCAAGACGCAACAGAATTCGGTCCGTGTGAACCGCAAAGTCGACTTGCGATGATCCCGCTCGGTGAGAACGTTCCGATGGATGAAGACTGCCTGTTTCTCAACGTATGGGCGCCGGGCCCCGTCGGCTCTGATGCGCCGGGTAAACCGGTCATGGTCTGGATTCACGGCGGTGCGTACTTTCGCGGAGCATCCAGCCAACCACTTTTCGACGCAACCACATTGGCTGAGAACGGTGACGTTGTCGTCGTCTCGATCAACTACCGCATCGGTGTGTTCGGCTTCGTCGATTTCTCGTCCTTCAACTCGGAAGAACACACCTTCGAACCCAATGTCGCTCTCCGCGACATGATTGCAGCGCTGCAATGGGTTCAAGGCAACATCGCGGCCTTCGGTGGTGATCCGAATCGGGTGACGTTGTTCGGCGAGTCGGCAGGTGGCGGCGCTGTGACGACGCTGATGACCGTGCTGTCCGCCCGTGGCCTGTTTCATCGCGCTATCGCCGAGAGTTCCCCCGCCACTTCGGTGTACGGGAGTGAACGTGGCGAGATCGTCGCGAAGCTGTTTCTGGAGATCTTCAGCGGCGGTGGCGATCTGGGTCTATTGCGGTCCACGTCTGCCGAAGACATGATCGGGCCGTCAGACGAACTGTTTGCTCGCGTCCCTCAGGAGACGCCCGGCACTTTGGCGTTCGCGCCGATCGTCGACGGTGATCTGCTCCCTGATTACCCGGTGCGCGCGTTCCGTCACGGCAGTGCACACCCGATTCCGCTGATCATCGGAACCAACAAAGACGAATCTTCGCTCTTCCGGATGATGAAATCGCCGTTGATGCCGATCGATCCCGTCGTGATCACGTCGATGTTCGCGGAGATCGCCGACGAGCACCCTGGGCTCGAGCTACCCGATCATTCGCAGATCGAAGGCGCGTATTCGGGGCTGTCCAAGCTGGGCGCTGGTCTCGGGCTGACCCGTGACTTCGGATTTCGTTTGCCCACGCTGTGGATTGCCGAGGCGCACAGCAAGATTGCACCGACCTGGTTGTACCGATTCGACTACGCGCCGCCGATGCTCAAGGCGCTGAAAATTGGTGCGACCCACGGGACCGAACTTGCCTACGTCTTCGGCAACATCAATCACGGAGCGCGGGACATCACCTACAAATTGGGTGGGCTGAGCGCGGCGCGTCACGTGTCAGAGCGCATGCAGGCGAGGTGGCTGGATTTCGCCAGAGCTGCAGGTGATTACGGCACCGGGGCCGATCGTGAACTGGGTGCGGACCCGGGATGGCCAACTTACGACACCGACACACGCTCGACACTGTTGATCGACAAGCACGATGCCGTCGTCGCTGATCTGGATTGCGAAATCCGGGAGGCGTGGGGCGACACGGTGATTGCATTCACCTGATGGTTCCGGTCTACTGCAGTGTGGCGAGATAGTGCGAGACGGGTCCCGCTGTGAGCATTCCGCTTCCGGCGCCGGCAATTTCGGCGGCGGCAGGTAAGAGCGCCGCTCGAGCACGCTCCTTGACTCGACTGTCGCCGACTGCAGTGGCCGCCGCGGCAGTCAAGCACCACAGTGCCTCGGAGAGTAGGTCTTTGGGCGGGTCCGGCAATGCCTCGACGGCCTTCGCAGCTTCGTTCGCCTGCCCCTGTGCGATGAGCAGGTGTGGCCGGGCCCAGGGTTCGTACGGGCCCCACTGCGTAGCCGGGTCGAAAATTGCCGGCAGTCCCCGCCACACACGGAGGGCGAGAATTGCGAGAGGGAGTATGCCGTCCTCGAGACCCGGCATGCCGGAACCGGAAAGGTTCACCGCCGCAGCTTCGTACAGCTTCTCGCAGTGCGCCGCTTCTGCGCCGGTAGTGGCCGTTCGCATAGCGCGAAACCAGGTGGTGAACACCGCTGCCAACGGCCGTTCGTGACGTCCGGCCAATCGATCAACTGTCTCGGCGTGTAGCTCGGCTGCGTCGAATTGCCCCAGTGCGCTGAGGGCTTGCATACGGATGAGATGTCCGAGAATCTCGAAGGTGGACAGTCCGTGTCGAGCGGAGAGGTCGACCAGTTCACGGCCGATGCCGTCGCGCTCGGAGGCCAGACCGGTAGTCCAGAACGTCTGCATGAACAATCCGTTCAGAGCGAAAGCCAGGAGACCTGGATCGTCGAGAGAACGACTGATCTGCACTGCAGCGCGGGCACATTCGAGCCCACGATGACCGGACAGTCCGCGCGATTCGAGTGCAATTGTCGCCAACAGTCTGGCCCGAGCGGGTTCGTTGCCGACCGGAAGTCGATCGAGGGTGCGCTGAGCGGCCGCGACGATCTGCGCAGCCTGCCGAGGATCGTCGGATCGTGTCCAGATTCCGGGCACGTCGTAGTTGCCGATGATCCGTGCGGTGAGTTCGACATCGTCCAATTGTTCAGCGGCACCGATGATTGTCAGTCGTTGGTTTCGGGCAGTCTCGAGTCCGCTTCCGCCCGTAACTGCCAAACTTCGGAGGAGACCGACGGTTGACTCCAATCTCGATTTCGATCCTGCCGCTACGGTCCGGTCGTACGCTGCCGAAACCTGAGTGAAGATCTGTTCTGCCGCTACAGGATCCAGGTGGTTTTCGCGGCGGAGAATGTCGGACTCGAGGTCGGTCAGTCGTGGCCCGGGGTCGATGCCCAACTCTTCGGCGAGTAGCTCGCGTGCGCGACGTAGGACTGCCAGAGCATCGCCTTGACGGTTGGACCGGTACAGCGCGAGAGCGAGTAGTCGCCAACCGTCCTCGCGCCAAGGGTGTTCCGTGACGTGGGCGTCCAGATCGGGAATCGCTTCGGCAGTTCGCCCGAGATCGAGTTGCGCGGATGCGAAGCGTTCGACGGCAGTCAGACGCAGTTCCTCGAGGCGTGACCGCTCCGATCGAGCCCACGGTTCTTCGGCGAACTCCGCGTAGGCCGGCCCTCTCCACAGTTGGAGCGCGGTTCGGAGCAGTTCGAGTGATTGCGCCGGCGTCGAATCGGCGGCTTCACGTACCAGTCTTTCGAATTCCCAAGCGTCGACCGCGTCGGGTGCAGTACGAAAGGCGTAGCCAGGGCCTTCGGTGACAATGACTTTCGGCTTCGTTCGCGGGGCACGATCCGGTTCGAGCGCGCGCCTCAGTGCGGAAACGAACGTACGTATTGCACTGGTAGCCCCGGCCGGAGGATCGACCCAGAAGTCGTCGACAATCACGTCCACCGGAACAACACGTCCTCGGGCAATGATCAGACGAGCGAGAACCGCTCGGTGTCGCGGGCCCTTCAGATCGATCAACCCTGACGAATTGTTCCACGCGACCACGGGTCCGAGAACTCCGAAAAATGTGTGGTCTCGCATTTCCCCACGTTATCGCGCTCATCGAATGCTCATCGACTACGGCGAGGCTGATTGCCATCACCCCGACGAACGAGAGCGACCGATGACGATCACCATTCCAGGCTTCGACTATCAGCAGATTTCCACAACAGACGGGGTGCGGCTCAACGTCGCGGTCGGCGGAAACGGAACACCACTCGTCCTTCTTCACGGTTTCCCCCAGACGCACCTCATGTGGCGTCACGTCGCCACTGCGTTGGCGTCGGTTCACACCGTCATCTGCCCAGATCTCCGCGGATACGGAGCCAGCGACAAACCGGTCGAGGAAAACCCGGACACCTATTCCAAAAGAACAATGGCTGCCGACATTGTCGAGGTGGCGAAGAAGCTGGGACACGAGAAGTTCGCCCTCGTCGGCCACGATCGTGGTGCGCTGGTTGCCGTCAGAGCTGGGCTGGACCACCCGGATGTGATCACACAGCTCGGTTCGCTGGACGGGCTCCCGACCTTGGATATGTGGGACGTCCTGCACGGATCGAATGCTGCTGTGGCATTCCATCTCTATCTCATGGCTCAGCCACCTGGTCTTCCCGAGCAGATGATCAGCGCCAGCGCCGACGCGTTCTTCGAGCACTTTCTCGACGTGTGGACGCAGAACCGCGAAGCGATTCCGGTAGACGTGCGGGCGGAATACCTGCGCGCCTCACGGGAGGCGGTGCCGTCGATCGTTGCCGATTACCGGGCGTCGGCAGGCATCGACATCGAACACGATCAGGCCGATCGCGATGCTGGCAACCAACTGCACATGCCGGTCACGGTCATTCAGCAGGACTGGGGTTCGATGCTCGGTTACGACGCCGAGGCCCTGTGGAAAGCGTGGGCGCCCGATCTCGAGCACCGCACGCTGTCCGCAGGTCACTTCATGGCAGAAGAGGCGCCTGCCGAAGTGGTCGAGGCGATCCGCACTCTGCTGAAAAGGTAGTTCTAGCGCTTGACCCCGGCCGCCAAGTCGTCGACCAGGACCTTGGCGGTCAAGGCGTATCCCGCGGCCTTGTAGTAGTCGAACGGAATCACGCGACCGGCCTGTGCGGCGGGCAGGCGCTGCCACGTCGGCGAGGTGTACACGCTGCCGGAGGCGCTGCGATCCAAGGCGAAGATGACGTCGGCTTCTTCGAGACGGTTGAACTGCTCCGACCCGAGCATCACGCGAAGGTCGGGGCCATCACGGAGCACCTCGAACCCGAGGTCCTCGGCGACGGCGGTGCGGAAATCGTTCTGGAACCACGCGATCTGATCCTCGGCGGCGGCGACGAAGGCAACCTTCTTGCCGGCCATCAGCGGTTCGACGGTCGGGCGGACCTGAGCTACATGGGCGTCGTACTCGGCGAGTACTTCTTCGGCGCGATCGCTGCGCCCGATGCCGGTGAGGAAGTCCGACATGACTTTGCGCCACTCCGGGGTGAAGTCCTTGCCGACGGGCAGTACCGGTGCAATCTGCTGCATCCGGTCGTTGCCGTACGACCCGGTGTCCCACCAGCCGGCGCTGAGGACGAGAAGGTCTGCGCCGAGGGCCGAGATGTATTCGAAGTTGGGATCCGAAGCACCTTCGGCGAAAATCTCGACACCGGTGGCATCCGGGACCTCGCGGCGAAGGTGTTCGGCGGCGCCGGTCGGGTAGGCGGTCACCGGGTACCCCGCAAGGATCGACAATTCGAGGCCGTCGCGTGGATCGAGGGCAACGACGTTCTGGGGGTCCGTCGGAATGATCAGCTTCTCGTCGCCGCGTGTGAACTCGAAGGTCTCCGCGTTATCGGGCGTCGAACTTTCCGTGCTGCTGCAGGCGGTGAGAAACGCGGCTGCAGCGACGCCCGCGCCGACGCCGAAGAAACCGCGCCGCGTCAGGTTGTCCACGATCGCCCAGTAGTCGCGATCGGTCGTGGAGGGAGAAAGAAGTCGAGTCATGCTTGTTAGGTTAGCCTTAGAGGTTTCCTCGAGGAATGGCGAAACAGCTCCCACGAGCGCCAAGAAATACGGCGAACACGCCAGCGTGCCGAGTGTTGTCGGCGTCACCGGCCCGCCTGAATCACAACCCACTTTCGACCTTTGACGTGCATGACGTCACAACCGGCCGCCTCCTCGATCGCGATTTGGCCCTGATGGCGCCGACTATGCTGGGTGCACCAGCAGTACGATTTCGGAGGTTGCAATGCAGATCACCAGCGTCGGCCACGCAGGATTTCACATCCAGACCGAGGCCGGATCCATCCTGTGTGATCCATGGGTGACCCCGACGTATTTCGCGTCCTGGGTGCCGTTCCCCGACAACACCGAGCTGGACTGGGACGCGCTGGGCAATTGCGACTACCTCTACGTCTCGCACTTGCACAAGGACCACTTCGATCCGAAGAACCTGATCGCGCACGTCAACAAGGACGCCACCGTCCTGCTCCCCGATTACCCGGTGCCGGACCTCAAGCGTGAGCTCGAGAAGCTCGGCTTCCACAAGTTCTTCGAGACGGAAGACTCCGTCAAGCACACTGTCAGCGGTCCCAAGGGCGATCTCGACATCATGATCATCGCTCTGCGCGCTCCGGCGGACGGTCCGATCGGTGACTCGGGCCTGGTCGTCTCGGACGGGGAGACCACCTGTTTCAACATGAACGACGCCAGGCCCGTCGACCTCGACCCGCTGACCGACGCCTTCGGGAAGGTCGACATCCATCTGCTGCAGTACTCGGGCGCGATCTGGTACCCGATGGTCTACGACATCCCGAAGGGCACCAAGCGCAACTTCGGCAAGCAGAAGCGTCAGCGCGGCATGGACCGCTGCCGCAACTACATCGCCCAGGTCGACGCTGCGTGGGTTGTCCCGTCGGCCGGCCCGCCGGTCTTCCTCGACGACGACCTGCGTTACCTCAACGACGATCACGGCGACGAGGGAAACATCTTCCCCGACCAGATCACGTTCCTCGAGCAGATGCGCATCAACGGCAACGATCGTGGTCTGCTGATGATCCCCGGCTCGGCCGTCGAACTTCGCGGAAGCGAGAAGGTCGCCCTGACACATCCCATCCCGGAAGCGGACGTCGACAAGATCTTCTCGAACAAGGCCGAGTACATCGAGAAGATGGCGCAGAAGATGGCACCGGTCATCGCCGCGCAGAAGGCTACGTGGGCTCCGGCCGAAGGCGAGCCGCTGCTCGACGGTCTGAAGGCCAAGTTCGAGCCGATCATGGCGCAGTCCGATCTGATCTGCGACGGAATCGGCTACCCCGTCGGACTCGTGATGGGAGAGGAGACTGTCGTCCTCGACTTCCCGAAGCGGATCGTTCGCGAGCCCATCGACGGAGAAGGTAAGTACCGCTACGGCTTCCGCATTGCTCCCGAACTGGTTCGCACCGTTCTGCGTGACGACGAGCCAGACTGGGTCAACACCATTTTCCTGTCGACACGCTTCACGGCGTGGCGCATCGGTGGGTACAACGAGTTCCTCTACACGTTCTTCAAGTGCCTCACCGACGAGCGCATCGCATACGCCGACGGCTGGTTCGCCGAGGCGCACGACGACAGCGCGTCTATCGAGTTGGGTGGCTACGAGATTCAGCGTCGTTGCCCCCACCTCAAGGCTGACCTGTCGAAGTTCGGTGTCGTCGACGGCACCAACCTCACCTGCGATCTGCACGGCTGGCAGTGGGATCTCGAGACCGGCCGCTGCAAGACGTCCAAGGGCCACGAGCTGCGCACCAGCAAGCTGAGCTGAACCGAGCTCGTCGGGTGACGGGATACAGCAGGTCGCTGATCGGCCTGGCGACAGCGCTCGCCGGGTTGGCCGGTTACGTCGACGCGCTCGGATTCATCACGCTCGGTGGGCCTTTCGTTTCGTTCATGAGCGGCAACATGACGCAGGCGAGCGTCGCATTTGCCGACGGGGTGTGGTCGACCGCGCGGGTGGCAGGCGGCATCATCGTGCTCTTCCTCCTGGGAATCGCGCTGGGAACCGTCGTCACCCACTTCACGGAGCGGTACTCCGTCCGGACCCGCAAGGTCACAGTGCTTGCGGTTGTGGCTGGACTGCTGGCCATCGGTTCGGTGATGAGCAGCCTCGACGTCACCCCAGGCGCGATTTCGGCGATGGCCCTGGCGATGGGAGCCGTCAACTCGGTGTTCCAACGCGACGGTGAGGTGACGATCGGTGTCACGTACATGACCGGTGCGCTGGTCAAGATGGGCCAGCGTCTCACCGGAGCCTTTCTGGGCGGCCCGAAGTGGGCGTGGCTGCAGCACTTCGGGATGTGCGCGGGGTTGATCGCGGGCGCGGTAGTCGGTGCGCTCGTTCATCGGTGGATCGGCCTTCACGCTCTGTGGCCTGCTTCGGCATTCACGGTTCTTCTGATCGCCGTCGCGTGGCGGGTCTCGCCCCCGGCGCCGGCACAGGTGTAAAAAGAGCGGGGTACACAAGCCGGAGTGCGGGGGAACTGTGGATGCTCTGATCATCGTTGTGCTGGGACTACTCGGAATCGTCACCGCCTCGACGCTGGGGGCGCGGATCGGAGTCGCGGCGCCGCTGATTCTGGTGATGGCCGGGATCGTTGTCAGCCTCCTCCCCTTTGTCCCAGCAGTGGACATCGATCCGGAATGGATTCTCGCGGGTGTGCTTCCGCCGCTGCTGTACTCAGCTTCGGTCTCGATGCCGTCGATGGAGTTTCGGCGTGAATTCGGTGCTATCGGTGGGCTCTCAGTTCTCCTCGTCGTGGTGAGTGCGCTTGTTCTGGGTGTGTTCTTCTCCTGGGTGATACCAGGACTCGGCATCTGGTGGGGCATTGCACTCGGCGCGATTGTGAGCCCGACGGATGCCGTCGCGACGTCCATCGTCAAGAAACTCCCGGTCTCGCCGCGGGTGGTGTCGATCCTCGAAGGCGAAAGCCTGCTCAACGACGCTACCGCTCTGGTCCTGTTGCGTACTGCCATCGCCGGAGCGGCCGCGTCGGTATCGCTGTGGAGTGTGTTGGGCAAGTTCGCTTTTGCCGTCGTCGTGGCCGCGGTCATCGGTGTTGTCGTCGGCAAGGTCAACCTGATGGTTCGTGCCCGTGTCACCGACTCGACGGTCAACACGGTCATCTCGTTCACGGTGCCGTTTCTGGCCGCGATCCCCGCCGAAGAGTTGGGTGCATCGGGGTTGGTTGCTGCCGTCGTGGCCGGGCTCGTCACCGGCTACGACGCTCCTCGGAAGCTCTCGCCGCGTCATCGGTTGTCGGACTCCCAGAACTGGCGCACAGTCGAACTGGTCCTCGAAGGTGCGATCTTCCTGGTGATGGGCCTCGAACTCTCGTCGATAGTCGACGATGTCCGGGTCGACCACGAGGGAATACCCACCGCATTCTTCGTCGCTGCGGGTGCACTGTTCCTCACGATCTTGGTTCGGGCTCTGTACGTCGCGCCGCTCCTGCGAGCACTCCAAGCGCGGGCAAACTTTCGCGAACGCATGAAACCCAGACTCTCCGACATCGCGAATCGTCTCGACAATCCGGAGGATTACCCACCGGACGAAGGACGGCGTAGCAGGCGCCGGGCGCCTTCGGCGAATCAGATGGAACGGTTCAAGATTCGGGTGCGGCGGACGGTTGCCGATATCGATTACTACCTTGCCGCGCCGTTGGGATGGCGTGAAGGGACGATCGTCATCTGGGCCGGTATGCGCGGAGCGGTCACTCTGGCTGCCGCGCAGACTCTTCCGGAAGACACTCCGAGTCGATCGCTTCTGATCTTGGTGGCGTTCCTGGTCGCAGCCGGCTCGTTGATCCTTCAGGGTGGGACGTTGAAGCGCGTCGTAGTGGCGGTCGGTCCGGCAGCGCAGGACCTCACCGATTCCGAATTCGACGAACATCGACGTTTGCTCGCTCTACTCGAGGATGCTTCTGCGAGTTTCGTTCCACCCGAGGGGCAGTCGAAGAAGAAGACCCGGCTCGACGTGATCGACGCGCAGCGCCAAGCGCTACTCGACGCGCGGGACGACGGCCTGTTCGACGCACGGATGCTCGGATCGGCACTGGCCGCGCTGGACGCCGATCAGATCAGCCTCGAACTCAAGGGCGGTCCGGACGGTTGATCACGTGCACAGTCTCTTTCGAGCAGACGTCATCATTGCCCGCGTGATCACGCCGTGCAGTACCTGAACTGGTGCGAAGTAGATTCGGCCCGCGCGGTTCTTCAGCTCCACGGCAGTGACGACGTGCAGGAGACCGGCGTCGTTGTCGGCCTGAACCGAGGCGACGAATCGTAGGTGTTTCTCGTCCGCCTCGATGAGAGCCTCGCCGTCGGCGATCTTGTCGACGGCAAAGGTGTCCGGGCGTCCCTTGGCGATGCCGAGCAGTCCGACTACCCGCTCCCTGAGCCAGAACATCGCGAGGACTGGTGCGGGGACATTCCTGACGTCGAAGACTGCCTGCGCCCACTCTTCGGAAGTATGGGTCGGAACAGACGGGATGGTGATCGTGGTGGCTTCAGCCCAGTCCGGTGCAGGCATTGCCTTGAATGCGAGTGTCATTTCATCCTCCGTACGGTGCCGTATGGAACTTACCCATACGGTACCGTACGGAGGTGACGAATGCCCGCGCCCGACTCTCCCGCGATCAGTGGATCGATGCTGCTTTCGAGGCTCTGACCAGCCACGGGCCAGGTGCCGTCGCTGTGGAGAAGGTGGCACGCACGCTGGGATCGACCAAGGGTTCCTTCTATTGGCATTTTGCGAACCGTGACGAATTGCTGCAGGCTGCGCTCGATCGATGGGAAGTTCTGGCAACCGAGCGACTGATCTCTTCCGTCGAGGCCTCCGGCGAACCGGCAGAGGTGAGGTTGCGTCGCCTGGTCGACGCGGTCACAACCGGACTGGCCGGTCGCCGTGCGGAGTTGGAACTGCTTGCCGGGATCGACCATCCTGTGGTTTCGGCGGCGGTTCGACGTGTCACCGAGCGTCGAGTCGCCTACATCGTGACGTTGTTGGTCGATCTGGGGATGGACAGGCAGAAAGCGGAACATCGTGGCGTACTTGCCTATTCGATGTACCTGGGGCAGATGCAATTGGTGCACAGTGCGCCAGATGTGGTTCCTGGCAGCGGTGCGGACGCTCACGCGCTCGCCGACGAGTTCGTGAGCATGGTTCTGGCCGGGTAAGTCCGCCATCGAATGCAGCGTGATCTGCGCATCACCCTGCGCTTTCAGGTGAGGGACCACACATTGCGCGTAACCCATAGTTACAGATACTTTGAGGTCAGCTGAAGTGGGGTGCCGGATATGTCGGCATTTCCCGGAGGCGCAAAACCGTTTCACGACAGGAAGAAAGGTGACTCACCATGAGCGTTGTGCTTATTTCGTTGCTGGTCGCCGCTGGACTCACCGTGCTGGCCACCAGTGACGGTGCCGGTCTGGACTTCGGGAGTCGGCAGCTGAACCGCCAGTTGAAGACCCGCACGCACCGGTAACCCCGGAAATCGGCCGGCTCCACGCGATACTTCGCGGAGCCGGCCTTTTGCGTTGTCCGGTCAGTTCACCCCGAGATCTGCCAGCCAGGCCCGCGTACTGCGGGCAGTGATACCCAGGGCAGCAGTAGAACCCGTCGCGGAGTCGAACGCGACGCTGTCGGCAGATTCGAGTCCCGTGTAGAGCTGGGAAACCCCGGCTGCTGCACCCGCTCCGATGATCGGCGCAATCGATGCACCGAAGGCATCGGGTGTCACTGCTTCGAAAGTTACCGCGCGCGAGAAGTGTTCGGCGAATGCCTCGGCCAATTCGATACCGGTGATCGCCGGAATCTGTCCGACGTCGACCGCGTCCGGTGCTACGTCGAGAGTCAGGGCCGCGACGGCTGCATCAGCGACGTCGAGATGTGAACTCCATGCGACCGCGAGATCGGCACGCAGTGGGTAACGCAGGACGCCTTCGTCTTTCACTCCCGACAGCACAGTGGGCAGAAGAAGATTCTCGAGGAACAAACGTGGGGTCAGAACGGTCACCGCGATGCCTTCGGCGCGAAGTCCGTCGACGAGCTCGGAGAGAACGGGTGTGTTGGGACCGGCAAGCGGCGAAGTAGCGTCGCCGATCACCGTGCCGCTGGTAGAGATCACGAACCGCGAAGGGCGCGCCGCTCTCGCTGCAGCCAGAACATTGTGGGCATAACCAGCTAGCGTCTCGGTGTCGCCGGCGAGTGGCAGGTGAAAGAACACCCCGTCCGCCCCGCGATAAGCGTCGGCGAGAGAGTCGACTGACGCATTGTCCGCGACGACGGTGTTCGCACCCTCGAACGTCTGGTCAGGGTTACGGGTGATTGCTCGGACTTCGGCCCCTGCCGATCCGGCGAGAGCCGCGACCAATCCTGCGAGAACGGGAGAGCCCTGTGCGCCGGTGGCGCCATGCACTGTGTAAGTCATGACGCCTATAGTTCAGATTGGGAACCAGTTACTTCAAGTGAACTAATGGAGAATCGATGAGTGAATCAGGTCACGTTCTTCCGGAGTGCGGCGTCGCGCGCTTCCTGCTGGTCCTGGACGGACCGTGGGCAACGCTGATCGTTCGTGAGCTCACGCACGGCCCCATGCGCTTCACGGAACTACGACGCGCTTTGCCCGGCATCAGTCCAAGGACACTGTCGGCCAGGCTCAAACGTTTCGAGGAGTTCTATCTGGTGACCCGGACTGCTTACGCCGAGGTGCCGCCGCGAGTGGAGTACGAACTCACCGCGACGGGGATGGAACTGCGCTCCGTGCTCGAAGCGATGGTCGAGTGGGCGGATCTGGCACTCCCCGTTTCCTGACGTGCCCTCAGCGCGGGCCCGAAAGTCCAACTCGCAGAGCGCCACAGGCCTCGAACATCGCGTCTTGTCCGGTGTGGCCGACGCCGGTGGTGTTGACGAAGGCATGGATCAAACCGCTGTGGCGCCTCAGTGCGACCGGGACTCCGGCCTCTCGCAGCCGGTTCGCATACGCTTCGCCCTCGTCGCGTAGTGGGTCGAAACCGGCGACCGCAACGTACGCGGGCGGTAGGCCGGCCAGGTCCGGAGCGAGCAGCGGTGAGACTCGCGGGTCGAGAGCCGAAGTGCCGCCCGACAGGTAATGGGCTGCATACCAGTCGAGTTGGGCGTCGGTGAGAAAGAAGTCGGTGCCGAACATCTTGTGCGACGGGCGCTTCGACGAAAGGTCCACCCAGGGAAAGAAGAGCAGTTGGAATGCGGGTTTGACGTCGTCTTCGGTCGTGGACTGCGCGACGACGGCAGCCAGGTTCCCGCCGGCGCTGTCTCCGACCACTGCAATGGATTTCGGATCGGCGCCCAGTTCCGCGGCATGTTCGACGCAGTACCGGAATGCGGCGACGGCGTCGTCGATCCCGGCGGGAAAGGGGAACTCCGGTGCCAGCCGGTAGTCCACCGACAGCACACTGACTTCGCCGTGGCGGGCCAGGAAGCGGCACACACTGTCGCCGCTCTCGAGGCTGCCGAGGACGAACCCGCCGCCGTGGAAGTACACCAAAAGTGGAGCGGGCGTAAAGACCCCGGCCGGGCGATACAGCCGAGCGGAAATCGCGTGGTCCCCGGCCGGGATCTCGAGGTCGCGAACCGTTTCGATGTCGATGGGCGTACCGCCGAACAGTCGCGATTCGGCGTCGATCTGAGCTCGTCCCTCTTCGACCGGAAGATGCTCGAAGCTCGTACCTTCCACTGCCGAGAGCAATCGCAGTGCAAGCTGGATCTCGGGGTGCAGAGTCTGTCCGTCGATCTCCTTCGGCTTGCCACCGAGAATGCGCTGCGCGCCGGTCGGTAAGGCGCCAACGACATCGAGCACCACCCGCGCAACACGATCTTGGACAGACATCTTCTCCGTGGACATACTCGCCTTCCGTCGGCTGATCACCCGTCGCTTGTACGTTACGAAAGAACTGGACAAATATCCAGGAACTTCGACGCTCGCGATCAGCTTGCCGGCGTCACCGTGACTGTGACGGGGCCCGCGTCGTCCGCGGTTTCCACTGTGAGAAGACGGCTTTGGGGGTTCCAGTTCACGATGTCGGCGCCTGCGACGTCGACGCCGCCGGGAAAGCCGCTCTCGGGTAGGTAGATCTCGGTCGGCGCCGTCACCGCGGGGTTCGGGGTGAACGTCAACTGAAGGCGGTCAACGCTCGAGGACCATTCGGTGGGTGTGCCAGCGACGGCACGCGGATACGGCTTGTTCAGGGTGTCGACGAGGAGTGTCTGTGTTCCGTCCGGCAGGTACGGGCCCCAAGGCCCCGGATCACTGGACCAGTACGAGACGCCCGCGCCGAGTTCTCGGGCGGTCGTGTAGACGCGGTCGATGTAGTCGGTTGCGCCGGGCAGTGTTGTGTCGAGCCCGAATTCGCCGAGAATGACCGGGACGCCGCCGAGTACGTTTCCGGCGATGTGTTCGACGCTGTCGCGCCAGGTGTCGATGGTCGCGTCGGTGAGTGTGCGTGAGAGGCCGGAGTATCCGTCACCGAGGTCGAGGGGCAGTGGGTACAGGTGTGGGCAGTAGGCGATTCGCTGTTCGCCGGCTCGCGGGTCGTTGATCTTCGTCAGTCCGCTGGGGACACCTTGGTTGACGCCGACGGCCTGCGGGGCCACACACACCCAGCTGTCCTGATCAACTTCCCTGATGGCGTTGGTGGTTCGCTGATACAGGGCAGCGAGGGGCCCACCTTCGAACGCGGGGCCTTGGAGGGAACCGCCCCACGGCTCGTTCATCAGGTCGTATGCCACGACGGTGTCATTGCCTGCAAAACGTTCGGCCACCGCCTGCCATGCGTTCGCGTAGTGCTCGACCAGTTCGGGGTGTTGGCCGGTGGTGTTCCAGAAGTTGTCGAATGCGCGCATCACGCCGGGTTGGATGTAGTACAGCTCCCAGCGGTCTTGAGGGCTGACCGGAAGGCCGTCCATGTAAGTCGCCCAGGCCGGTGCGCCGTTGCCGATGTTGCCTGCGCCGTTGCCGCTGTTGCCCTCTGGTGTGATCGCGCCGGAGTAGACGTCTTGATGCATGTCGAGCATGACCTTGTAGCCGCGCTCGGCGTACCAGCTGACCCGGTCCTCGACGCGGTCGAGATACGCCTGGTCGTACTGTCCTGGTTCCGGTTCGACCGAACGCCAGGAGATCAGGAACCGCACGAAATTTGTTCCCATGTCGGCATGTTCGCGTTCGAGGTCGGCTTCGGTGAACTTCGGCATGCCGTCGGGTGCGCTTTTTGCGCTCGACGCCGTGTTGAACCCTCGCAGGATCAAGGAGCGGCCGGCGTCGTCGGTCAGGTACGACGGCGGCACGTCCGTGCCGCCGGCACTCCCCGACGTGGGCAGGCTGCCCTGAGCCGCGGCAATACCGCCGCCCAGTATCAGTGAGCCCGCGACTATCAGTGCTGAGAGCGGGATACGGCGCACGGAAACTCCTCCTGGATGTGTGGATGGATTGACTTGTCCGACTGGGGATTCAGACCTGGTCTTGATCACTCGGTGTCGATTCACGTCGGTTGGCTTACGCTGGTACGCCCGTTTTCGATGTGTCCGACGAGCACCCGCTTGAATTCAGGATCTTCGTCGACTGTCACGGTGGCCTGATACCAGCCGTCCACCGACTCCACCGCCCACCGACCGCGTGCGCCGGCAGCGAGCTTCCGTCGGTCTCCGTCGACGTCGACGGAGAGTGCACGACTTCCGGAATTGTTCGCGGTCAGTACAAGCGCGCGCGACCCTGCGTCGATGGTTGTCGAGACGTCGAGCGAAGCTGCCGCACTGTCTGTAGCTCCACTGAATTCGCGCCTGAAACCATTGGGACCCAACAGGATCAGGCTGTAGACGCGATCACTGAGCGCAACGGTGTCATCGACCTCGCCCAGGAGGTCGTAATGCCGTGGCTCGTCGAACTCACCTGCGTACGGGTACAAGGCCAGGTGAGTTGATGCGGCACCGGCATTGACCAGATGGACCGTCAACGAGCCGGTTTCCGGGTTCACCGTCGTGTAGGCGTCGGGCTGATAGGGGAGGGCCCGTGCTGGTCGAGTGCCGCTTTCCTGCAGGGGCATTCTCTGTTCGGTGGGTGGGGTCGGTGTCCACCGCGGTTCCAGAGGCGGAGTGGGCTGCGGGCGCGCCAAAGTCGGTCGGCTACGCGGGTTGGCGAAGTCGAACGCCGACGTCAGGTCGCCACTCACCGTGCGTCGCCACGGGTCGATTTCCGGCTGCGTGATTCCGAACCGCTTCTCCAGGAATTGCGTGACGGACGTGTGGTCGAACACTTGTGAACAAACGAAACCGCCAACAGTCCACGGCGAGATGATCGTCATCGGCACCCTCGGGCCGAGGCCGAGCGGCTGATTGCCGACCCATTCGGTTTCGACCGAGCGCGGCGGTCGAGGTGGCGGTACATGGTCGAAGTACCCGTCGTTCTCGTCGAAGTTGACGATCACGGCCGTCTTCGCCCACAGATCGGGATCGGAGGCGACGGCGTCGAGCACTTGATAGAGCAGTGTTGCGCTCGCCGCAGGTGACGATCCCGATGGGTGCTCCGAATCCACTTCGGACGGAACGAGATAACTGACTTGCGGCAGTCGGCCCGACGCGACGTCCTTCCTGAACTCGGCGGCCAGTGTGCCGGGCCGGGATCGGTACAGTGCGCGATCGTAGAGTTGGCGATCAGCAGGCGACAGTTGGTCTGCAGCATTCTCGAGGGCCAGTACCGCTGCGTCCTGGACCGGCGCCGGCATCGACGGCAGGGCGAGATAGAACCCGGCCAAGGTCTGCAGTTCGTAGGGGAGCAGGCTTGGCCGACCAAGCAGCCCTGCCGCCACTTTCTTGAAGGCAGTGAAGTATTCGAGGTTGTTGTCTCCGAAGTTGTCCCACTCTTGGTAGGTCTTCCAGGAAATGCCGGCGGACTGCAACCGCTCGGGAACCGTCGTCCATCCGTAGCCGGCGTGCCAGGGGTTGTAGGCCGCATTGGTTACAGCTCTTCCCTCGGGGCCGGGCGGATCCGAAGGCAGGACCGACTCGGTCGGATTAGGCGAAAGTGGCTCGTATCCGGTGTATCCAGAGACCCAATAGTTCCGGTTGGGGCTCGTCGACGTCGGAACGGAGCAGTGGTAGGCGTCGCAGATCGTGAACGAGTCCGCCAGTTCGTAATGAAAGGGAATGTCTTGCCGGTCGTAGTACGCCATCGTCGTACCGGTCTTTGCCGCAATCCAACCGTCGTGCCAGCCGTCGGCGAGTGCGGCATGTCCGCCTGCCCAGCTGTGATCCAGCCCGGTGACGTTCTGGGCGTCCATGCGTTGTGCAGCAGCGGAATCGCGGATGGGGAAGGGGAGCACAGGACCGGTAAGCCCGGGTTGCTCGAAGACGCTTTGGCCGCTGCGTAGACGCAACGCATTCGGATCCCCGAAGCCGCGAACACCCCTCAGAGCGCCGTAGTAGTGGTCGAAAGATCTGTTCTCCTGCATGACGAGGACAACATGCTCGATCGAATCGAGCCCGCCGGAGTTTGCGGGTGTCGCCAGTGCACGTTGAAGCGACGGCGGCAGAAGGGAAGCGGCGGCGACTGCAGTCGCACCGACCCCGGCGGCGAGAAACGACCGTCGAGAAAAGGAATTCCTGGACACTTGTGCTCCATCGATCAATCAATCAGTGCTATGACTACGGCCGCGACATGCTGTTGCCGCTGCTCCGAATCGGTGCAGCGGCAACAGTGTCGAGAGAAATGCGATCAGGAACCGAAGAGACCGCCCAGCGAACCGAGGCTGCCCGAGCCGCCGTTTCCGCCATCATCAGGCGCAGCAGAAACCTTTACGACGGATTCGTCCGACGCAGACTGCGTGAATCCGCTTCGCCCGGCGTATGCCGCCTTGATCGGATGATCGCCCGTCGATGCGAAAGTGTGCGTCAGTCGCGCCACACCATCGACACCGACGACAACGGGTTGTCCGATGGGTTGGTCACCGTCGAAGAACTGAACCGAACCCCCGCCCGGATTAGGACTGACCGTTGCGGAAAGTTCTGCCGCGACATTCTGCTTGGCCGTCGTAGGAGCTGCCAGTGAGGTCGAGGTGGTGACATCGGACGGCGCGGGATCAGACACGGTGACCGTTTGGGCTGATGCCATCGACGGCATGAATCCTGTTGCGCCGGAGTAGTAGGCCGACACTGCATGAGATCCGGCCGAGGTGAATGCGTGTTCCAGAGTGGCTTTTCCGTCAGCGCCCACCGGGATCGGGGCACCGATATTTGCAGCGCCATCCTTGAACTGGAGAGTGCCACCAGTGGGGGTCGGCGTGACCTGCGCCCTCAGCGACACCGATACGCCCGTCTTTGCATCGGTAGGAACGTTCACGGCAGTGTCGGTTTGCTTGACGACAGGTGCGGCAGTCACCGTGACCATCGCCTCTGTCGAGTTGGAACTCTGGAATCCGTTGACTCCCTGGAACGTTGCGGAGACCCGCGCGGTTCCGGCGGTGAAGAAGGTATGCGGTAGCCGGGCAGTGCCGTCGGCACCGGGCGTGACAGGTGTACCGACGTCAGCGCCGTCCACCCTGAACTGCACGTTTCCGTTGACCGGCGCCGGATCCACCTTTGCGACAAGCTCTGTCGGTGTGCTGGCTTGGATCGAGCCGGGCATCTGGATTGTGGTGGTTGTCGGTTGGCTGACGTAGATGGTGGTCAGGGCCTGCCCACCGGCGTTGAGGCCGGAGTTCCTGTTGTCCCGCGGGGAGCAGTTGTAGCGCTCCCAGTAGTTGACTCCGAAGACGTCCTTTTCGCGCTGGACGAATGTGAGCGCATTTCGGTCATCGTCGTAGTTGGCGGAGCCGGGATCGGAAACTCGCAGCGAAGGCTTGATCTCGCTACCAGCCGCACCGGCTTTGACTGTGACGTCGACTGCGGGGAGTCGGAACTTGGTGTTGGCGCCGACGATGATGCCGTCACTCGATCGAACTGCGGAGGACGGACCGTTTCCGATGGTCCGATTCGATCCGGAGATACGCAGGTGCGTACCGGATGCCGATGGATTGCCGCCGTCGTCGATCTGTGTGACTGTTGGAGTGGCACTGTCGGATCCGAGGCCGTACACACTGTCCGCCACAAGCTGGGAACTCACGAATTCGACGCCCGACGGGATGTCGAAGTCGTACTTGATCCGGGCCCAATGCACGACTCCACGGCTGGCATGGCCGCCGCCGTTTGCCTTCATCTCGTTCGGCTGCACCCGGTAGGTGATGGTCTCACCTGGTGCCGCGGTGGTCGGCGCGGTGATGGTGACCCCCGAGCCGAGCGTCTCGTTGAACGTGATCGGGCTTGCCGCACCGTCCATCTCGCGCACATGGCATGCAGTTGTGAAGGCCACGCTCTTGGTCTCGGGGGCAGCAGAGGCGATTCCGCCGCCGACGATGGAGAACAAGCCGCCGGCCAGTACCGAGACGGTTGCAATCGCAGAGCCGCGTAACAGTTTCGAGTTCATCGACGAATCCTGGTTTCTGCTCACAGTTTTCACGACCCGAATCCGGGGGTACCAAGGCTGCCGAGGCTACCGGTGCCAGGCTCGGGCTCGGACGGTTCGACCACGTTGATCGTCACGGCGCCCGACATCGATTCCATGAAACCGGCAGATCCCGTGTAGTACGCCGTGATGTTGTGGTCGCCCGCTGTTGTCATCGTGCGGTTGGCCTTTGCGACACCGTTGACGACGGCCACCGGAGCGCCGAGGTCGACCCCTCCGTCACGGAACTGCACTGTTCCTCCCGACGGCCACGGAGTGACCGTTGCCGTCAGCTCCACGGAGTCACCGACGACAGCTTTACCGGGTGCGTCGATTCGCGTCTGTGTCTGAGCGAGACTGGAGTCGACATTGATCACGGCGAGCGGCTGGCCGCCTGCGTTCAATCCGGCCGAACGATTGTCGCGTGGTGAGCAATTGGTGGTCAGCCAGTATTTGACGCCACCGAGCAGTGTCTCCTGTTGCAGGAAAGTCAGGTAGTTGGCGGCACTGTCGTAGGAACCGGAGTTGGTGTCGGAAACGCGGAGCATGGGCTTGATCTGGGTTCCCACAGCCCCTGACGTGACGGTGACGTCGACTGCCGGGAGCTGGAACGTCTTTCCTCCACCGACCTCGATTCCGCCGCCGCCGTTGTCGTCGGTGTTGGGTCCGTTGCCCGCCGTGATGTTGTTGCCGGAGATACGAAGATGCGTCCCATTCGGATCGGGTGAACCGGCATCGTTCACCCGCGTGATAGTCGGGGCGACCCCACCCAGATTCGAGCTGGTGCCGGCCACGATCTGCGCCCCCACGTAGGAGGTGCCTGCAGGGATGTCGAAATCGAACTTGAGACGCGTCCAGTTCACGACGGACCTGAGGTCGTAGCCGTCATTGGGGACCGTCATCGGCTTGGGGGCGAGTCGGTAGGTGAATGTCGAGTTCGGCGGAACCACGGTCGGGGCACTGATCGTGACGCCGGAATCACGCGTCTCGTTGTGTGTGATCGGACCGGGGAACTGCCACCCGTGACACGATGCCGTGAACGGAAGGTTCACATCAGCGGCGGATGAAACTCCCGCTCCGCCGACGACCAGGGCAACGCATCCGGTCAAGGATGCGGCCACCCCTACTCCTCGGCGCATCAACGTCGACACCATTCACATTCTCCTTGAGTAGCGCTCGAAAAAATCGAGCTCTCGGCTTGAAGCCGGGTCCGGGAACCGGCCTCGAGCTGACAGAGAAGCGAATACGTCTTCGTCGTTTGCTCACCACCAGCTCAAACCCTGGAGAGGAGTAGAACACAGAGCGACCCGCAAAATATGCGATTCGGACAAATTGTTGGACAAACGTCCAACCGGCGAAATTTCTCCACTTCACTGACCGCTCTGCACTGCTTTGACGTGGCGTGAAGTGGGCCCGGTAAACGGTCAGGCGATCGCGCGGCGCATCAGTTCTGCCGTCTCCTTGTTGAATGCGACCAGTGTGACCGTCTCGACCTCGGTCTTCGCCGTGCGAATCGCTGAAACGGCCTGTCGGACCGCATCTTCCTTCGGCCAGCCGTAAACCCCTGCCGAGATCAACGGAAAGGCGACGGTTCGTGCGCCGATCGAGTCGGCAACGGCGAGACTGCGGGTGTACGCCGACCGAAGCAATCCGGATCGGTCCTCGGAGCGCGAATACCTCGGGCCGACGGTGTGAATCACGGCCTTGGCGTGGAGCTTTCCCGCGGTGGTGGCCACGGCCGCACCCACCGGGAGGCCGTCGGGAAGGCTGGTGTTGCGCAATACCTCGCAGGCCTTCAGGATCTCCGGTCCTCCGGCTCGGTGGATCGCGCCGTCGACACCGCCACCGCCGAGGAGCCTGGAGTTGGCCGCATTGACGATGGCGTCGACAGTCAGCGTCGTGATGTCACCTTCGACGACGGTAATAGCGGGCATGGATCCTCCTGTGTACCCGACGGCTGTGTTTCCGACGGCCGTGTTTCCGACTGCCGTGTTCCAGAGTTCACGCTTCGGGCGAGCCCACGGCATAGCCGAGCGTACGTCGTAGGGGTCACGTCCGATCAACATCGAGTATCGCGCCGCAACCGACGGTGTGCGACTGTGCGCCTGAACGCAATGAAGGAGTACGCGCTTTCCCTCGGCCCGCAACGCCTGGACGGTGCGCGCTGCGTCGTCGATAACGAACTCGAGGTTGGCGTTGGAATCGTGACCGTCGTCGACCAACCAGAACTCGACGTGATCGGAGCTGACCTGCCGTGTTCCCATGCGGCACAGGCTGACCACGGCGTCGTAGTCTGCAGTGGACACCGCATCGACGCCGCCGAGCATCACGCCGTCGTCATGCGGATGTGTGGTCAGGTGGTGGGTTCCGCGGAATTTCGAGTAATCGAGTTCTGCGGTCGACGGCCATCCGTTCTGGTCGTCGGTACCGCCGCGAGCAGTCTTGATCGCCAGGCGAACCAGATCGGAGGAACGGTATCCCGGCCAGCCGTGCATGATTCGGCGCCAGCGGGCGGGAACCGCCGACGCTCCCCAACGGGCGCCGAGAAGGCCACCCGCGATGGCCGCAGTCGTGTCGGTGTCCCCGCCGGCTCGTACGGCTGCTTCCAATGCGTACTGGAGGTGGCGAGCGTCGGCATTGTCCGTGGAAGTGATGGCCCACCAAGCAGTCTGAAGTGCATGCACCACCCAACCGTTCTTGGAGAAGTCCTGCGGGTTCCCGGTTTCGGCCTGATCGAGCAGCGGGCCCCAGTATTCGGCTACCTCCTGATCGGCAACGGAGAGGAAGCCTCGAACGCCGTCGAAGTTGCCGGCGACAACGGCATGGCGGATGGCATGGGTCCACAACTCACACGCCTGTCCGGCACGCGGGTCGTCGTGCGTGAGTGAACTGATCCGGTGCGCGGCCGCCATGGCACCTTCTGCATCGTCCAAGTAGGAGAGGGCGACGGGAGCAGTCCGCATGAGCGAGCCGTTGCCGGCCTTGCGGCCGCTGATCGCCCGCGCACGATCCGCCATCGCCGCTGCGCTTTCGGAGCGGGCAGACAACACTGCTCGCGTCTGGTTGCCGATGTCCGCGGGCGTCGAGTCGTACCACCGGATGAACTGTGCTGCAATGGCATCAAGACCGCCAGAGCTTACGATGTCGATTCCGGTAGCGGCCACCTCGGCGATCGCAACTGCCATCGAGGTGTCGTCGGTCCATTCTCCCGGTGCCCAGTCGAACGGGCCGCCACCGATCATGTCGATGTCGATCTCGGCCTTCGGATAGGTGAATTCGTAGCCGGCGCCGAGTGCGTCTCCTGCTGCGGTGCCGAGCAGAACGCCGGCCGCTCGATCGGACTGCTGTGCGGTGAGTTTCATAGCCACCTCTTCGGTTCGCGATGATCGTTTGATCAACTTTGCGCTAACCATAGATCATATTTGAGATAACATGCAAGGGTGAATAAATGGACAGACACGAGCGGCAAGCGATTGACGGACTATCCGCGTCCGTCTGTGGCAGTGGACGTCGCGGTGCTGACGTACAGCGGTGGATCTCTGAAAGTTCTGGTGGTTCGGCACCGTCTCGGTGCGCTGGCGCTACCGGGAACATTTCTGCACGAACGCGAATTGCTCACGGCCGCAGCCGATCGTGCCCTGTCGGTCAAGGCAGAGTTGGCCCAGACGAGCTTTCACCAGTTGGCGATCTTCGACCGACCGGACCGCGACGACCGTGGATGGGTTTTGTCGGTCGCACACACGGCTTGCCTACCGGAATCGGCACTGCCCGATTCGGCGCTTCTCGTCGATGTGTACGACGACGAGGCAGTGAGCGGACTCGCATTCGATCACGCCGACATGGTGCGACTCGCGGTCACGGACCTACGCACGAGGTATGCGTCGTACGTGGATCCGGACGGATTGTCGGGCGGGACGTTCACCGTCGCCGAACTTCGGGGACTGTACGAGGTGATCTTCGATCGTCCGTTCCAGAAGGACAGCTTCCGCCGGCAGGTGTTCGACGCGCTCGAAAGTACCGGCGAGATGAGCAGGCCAGGTAACGGCCGACCCGCCGAGACGTACCGGAGGCGGGGTGACGGTGCACTGACTGCGCAGGCAATGGCATTTTTGACCGGGTGAAGTGAAACGAATTCTTGCAGTTCTGCTGACCTGACGCGCTGAGCTGGGTAATGTCCGATTGATGGGTGCAGTTTCGAATGAAGCCGAGTCCAAGATTCCGACTGTCGTGTGGGGTACCGGCAACGTCGGGCGTGCATCGATTCGCGCTGTGACAGCCAATCCTGCCCTCGAACTTGTCGGCGTCATCGTTGCCAACCCTGCAAAGGTCGGGCGAGACGCCGGTGACCTCGCGGATCTGGGAGTGCACCTGGGCGTCGCGGCTACCGACCACGCCGATGCCGTGCTCGCAGCGTCCCCCGGCGCGGTGGTCTACGCGGCGTCCGGCGACATTCGGCCCGATGACGCTGTTGCCGACATCACGCGGGCGCTGGCCGCTGGAGCTGTAGTGGTCACGCCGTCGGTGTATGCGCTGTACGACCCGAAATCTGCGCCTCCCGAACTTCGTGATCCCGTTGAAGCTGCAGCCAAGGCGGGCGGCGGCGCTCTGTTCGTCTCCGGTATCGACCCAGGCTGGGGCAACGACATCCTGCCGATTCTCGTCAGCGGGCTCGCGGGGACAATCGACCAGATCCGGTGTCAGGAAATCTTCGACTACACGACCTACGAACAGCCGGATTCTGTCCGCTACCTGATCGGGATGGGTCAGCCGATGGACTACGAACCTCCGATGGTCGCGCCCAGTGTTCCCACCATGGTCTGGGGCGGGCAGATTCGGCTCATCGCCCGAGCGCTCGGGGTGGAACTCGACGAGATCCGCGAGACCTTGCTGCGCCGCCCGCTCGAGGAAACCGTGTCGACCGAACATATGGGGGAGTTCGCAGCCGGCACCCAAGGCGCACTGCGATTCGAGGTTCAGGGAATCGTCGGCGGGGAACCCCTGATCGTGATCGAACACGTCACGCGTATTCATCCGTCCTGTGCCCGCGACTGGCCGCTCCCGCCCGACGGAGGCGACGGCGCGCACAAGGTGATCGTCGAAGGACGACCACGAATCGAGATCAACGTCGAAGCCACCGATGAAGGTGGAAACCGCGCGGCCGGTGGAAATGCCACGGCCGTAGGACGTCTCGTCAACGCAATTCCGTGGCTACGTCAGGCTGAACCCGGCCTCTACGACGCGCTGGACGTTCCGCTCACACCCGGCGTCGGCAAGCTCGGTGCCCGAAACTCGGAGGTACTCACATGAATATCGACATACCCGAAGGCAAGAACCCGATCGGCTACGTGTGGGGCGAGATGGTTCCCGGCATCGGGCCCGCGGCCGCCGGGTTCTCCCAAAAGGTCTACACGGACGGCACTCTCGGACTCCGCGAGTTCGAGGCGGCCAGGCTTCGGATCGCTCAGATCAACGGGTGCATCTTCTGTCAGGACTGGCGCACCGAGCGTGACGGCGAGACTGTGGAGTCGACTTTCGATCAGGCTGTCACCGATTGGCGCACCACAGATGCCTTCGACGACAGGACGCGCCTCGCTGCCGAATACGCCGAGAGATACGCCCTCGACCACCACGGGCTCGACGACGAGTTCTGGGAACGCATGACAGCTCACTACTCCCAGCGAGAAATCGTCGAGTTGAGCATGTGCCTCGGATCGTGGTTGGCCTTCGGCCGGCTCAACCACGTCCTCGGCCTCGACACTCAATGTATGTTGCCCGGCAACTGAACCTAGTTGCCCAGCGTCGTCAGATCCGGGTAGTTCGAGACCTCCCAGCCGCCGTCGACGACCAGACTGGTTCCGGTGATGTACGAGGCGTCGTCGCTGGCGAGATAGAGGCAGGGTCCCGCGATCTCGTCGGGAGTTGCCGCTCGGGACATGGGAATTCGGCTGAGAAACATGTCGCGGGCGGGTTCGTAGTTCATGACCGGCGCGACCAGTGGCGTGTCGACCAGGCCGGGTAGAACGGCATTGACCCGGATCCCCGACGCAGCGAGTTCGATCGCGGCATTCTTGCTGAACATCTCGACCCCGGCTTTGCCTGTCGCGTACGCGCTCCCGTAGGGGCTCGGTACGTGCGCGTTCAATGAGGACACGTTGACTATCGCACCACCGCGACCGTGCTCTCGGATATGCCGCGCTTCATGTTTGGTGCAGAGGAAGACGCCCTTCTGCACCAGGTCGATGGTGAAGTCCCAGTCGGCCTCGTCGAGGTCGACGATCTGCCCAACCCTCGACGCCCCGGCAACGTTGAAAGCCAGATCGATACCGCCGAATTCCGCTGCCGCAGCGGCAATAGCCTCGGCAACATCGGATTCCTTGGTGACGTCAGCGGGAACGGCGAGGAAAGACGCGCCGTGCTGGGAGGCTAACTCCTTCAAACCCTCTGCATCGATGTCAATTCCGGCTACCTGTGCGCCTTCGCCGATAAGTCGTAGTGCGATGGCTGCACCGATACCTGATGCTGCGCCGGTGACAACCGCGGTTTTGCCGGCAAATCTGGACGTGTTAATGGGCACCTGCTTTCAAGAACTTTCCGGTTCGGCGGTTGCCGAGAACGGGTGCTGCTTCTCCGTCGCCGAAGACGTACTCGCCGCCGACGAACACTGCGGTGACGGTCTGATCGTTGCGATTGACCATGCGGGAGAGGTTGTCGTACTCCGCGACCGGACTTTCGGCGTACGCCTCGAGTGAATCGTCGAGATGGGCGGGATCGATCACAACCAGATCGGCGCGGTCACCTAATCGAAGGTGCCCGGCATCGACGTCGTACCACTCGGCCAGTTCGCCGGTGAGGCGATGCACCGCTGCCTCGACGGTCATGAAGGGACGGCCGACCTTTTGGGCATCGTAGACACGTCGTAGCAGTCGTAAGCCGAAGTTGTAGAACGCCATGTTGCGCAAATGCGCTCCGGCGTCGGAGAACCCGAGTTGGACGCCGTTGTCCTGGGCGAACTTGTCCAGAATCTCCGGTCGGTGGTTCGAGATGGTTGTGCGCCAACGCACTTTCGTGCCGTGTTCGAGGACCAGATCCAGGAATGCATCGACAGGGTGGAGGCCGCCTCGTTCGACGCCGACCTGCCCGAAGCTCTTGCCGACAAGGCATTCGTCGGGGCAGGAAACGATTTCGGCGTCGAAGAAGTCGCGGTGCCAGACTTTGACGCCGAATTTTTGATCGTAGTCCTTGCGGAACTGTCGACGGTACTTCTCACTCTGCATCAGAACGTTGCGTTCCATCTCGTCGGTCAGATGCAGTGCTGCAGCGCCGGATCCGAACTCCTCGAAGACAACCAGGTCGATGCCGTCGGCATATACCTCGAAGGGAACTGGCAGGTGCTGCCAGCGCAGGTCGCCGCCGAGTCGATTGACCAAGTGTGCCAGTGGGCCGAGGATCACCACGGCCAACTTGTTGGACTTGATGTCGGCCGCCGAAAGCATGCTCGTCTTGAGTCGCTTACGCCAGATACCCGCACTGGAGAACGCCATCGCTCCGGTACTCATCGGGTTGGAGAGGTCAGGTCCGGCCTGAAATACCCGTCCTCGGCGGCGCAGGATCGCATTGAGTCGGCGTCGTTCTTTCGTGGTTGCATACGTCGACGGCAGCGTGCGTGAGCGGCAGGTCTCACCGTCGAGTTTGTCGAACAACAATTGCTGACTGGACATCCCGACGAATCCTGCGTCGAGAGCTTCGGTCAACTGTGCTTCCATCGACGCGAGTTCGGTGTCGGTGGGGTGCACGTCCTTCCTGGTAGCACGATCCAGTCCCATCTCGGCGGCTCGCATGTCGGAGTGTCCGATGAAGGCTGCAATGTTGGGACCTAGCGGAAGCGCCTCGAGTGCAGCAACATACTCTCTCGCGGAGTTCCAGGTCTTGGCCCGCGTGAGTGATTCGACGACGTGCTTGCGTGGGATAGCTTCGACGCGGCCGAAAAGGTCGCCGGCGTCCGACGGGCTGGCGTGAATGGTGGACAGGGAACACGATCCGACAAAGATCGACGTGACCCCGTGTCTGAGAGATTCGCTCAGCGCCGGGCCTTCGAGGATCTCGACGTCGTAGTGAGTGTGGATGTCCACGATGCCCGGGATCACCCACTTGCGCCGCGCGTCGATGACACGGGGACAGTCGGTTTCGTCGAGTGGATCGAGGGAGATGGCAGTGACCAGCCCGCCTCTGATACCCAGATTGCGGACAGCTGGTTTCGCCCCGGTGCCGTCGAACCACAGACCGTTGTTGATCACGGCGTCGTAGGTCATGAGATAGCCACCTTTGCGCGTATCGTCTTCCCGGTTGCATTGCGAGGCAGAGGAGTTGTGCTCAGTTTCCACTTCACCGGCACCTTGAAGTAGGCCAGTCGTTCGGCGACATAGTCGCGTAGTTCTTCTTCGGTCGCCGCTCCCTCGCTGCGAAGAACGACAACGGCCGCCACTTCTTGGCCGAGGTCTGCCGAATCAATGCCGATCACAGCGCATTCGAGTACCGCGGGATGCTCGTCGATAGTCTGCTCGATTTCGAGGGGGTAGACGTTCTCGCCGCCGCGCAGGATCAGATCGGACCGGCGGCCGGTCAGGCGGAGTCGGCCGTCTTCGAGAACTCCGAAGTCGCCGGTTCGGAGCCATCGGTCGGGACCGATGGCGGCAGCAGTTGCAGTCTCGTCGTTCCAGTATCCCGACATCACATACGGACTGCGAGCGCAGATTTCGCCCTCCACGCCGTCGGGAACCGCAACACCGAAAGGATCACGGACCTCCACACTCACACCGATGATTGGCCGTCCGAGAGTTCCGGGGAACGCGGCGAGTTCTGGTGGCGTGGCAACCGAAATGCCGGTGGAGGATTCGGTGAGCCCGTAACTGTCGACCAAGGTGTGCTGCGCAAAAGGCAGTCGTGCGCGGAGGCGGTCTTGCAAGGCCGGAGATGACGGCGCAGACGCGAGTGCAAAGGCGCTCAGTGAGGTCAGGTCGTACTTCTCGAGACTGCCATGTTCGAGGAGACGGGTTGCCATGGTGGGGACCACCGCCCAGTTGGTGACCTTCTCGCGTTCGACAAGGGAAAGGACTTCGTCGACGTCGAAGGCGCCCTGGTGGATGACGACGGCTCCGCCCGTCGCGAGTCGTGGGATCGCCAGGTTATGCAGGCTTGCAATGTGAAACAGCGGCGCGGTCAGCAGATACCGCAAGTCACTGGGTCGGCCGTCACTGGGTCGGCCGGTGAACGCCGCAGCGAGGCGATCGCTGTAGCGGTGGTAGTCGATGACGGCCAACACGTTTCGATGAGTGTGAACAGCTCCCTTGGGGCGGCCGCTGGTTCCGCTCGTGTAAAGAATGACGGCCGGATCGTCCTCGTCGACGGACGTGCGGGGCAGTGCAGAACCCGAATACTTCTCCATCAAGGCCGGTAGATCTTCTTCCGTCGTGAGCACGGGAACATCGGTGTTCACTTCGGAAAGAACTTGTGCGCGTTTGGCGTCGGCGATCACCACGGTGGGAGTGGTGTGATCGATGCCGTACTGCACCTCACGGGCCACCCACCACGAGTTGAACCCGACGGCGATGGCGCCAAGCGACTGAGCCGCCCAGAAGGTCATCACCCATTCCGGCGTATTGGCGGCGAGAATGCCCACCCGATCGCCCTTGCGAACGCCGTAACGCTCGCGCAGCGCGGTGGCCAATGCTGCTACGGCCTCGCCGTTCTCGAGGTAGCTGAAGCGCCGGTTCTTGGTCACCAGGTAGTCGCGTGATCCGTAATCGAAGGATGCAGCGAGCACGTCGCCGAGTGCCTTGTCACGGTTCTTCATGACGGGCATCGAGCTGCCGAGTACATCCTCGACTTGCATCTCGAAAGGACCACCAGGGCCGGTCAGCCCGGCCATGACGGACGCGATGAATGCTTGTGTATCAGCGGAAGTAGTCACGTGAAGTGCCTTTCGAAGATTAGGGTACGAGCACTGCGCGTCCGGTGACCTTGCCGTGTTCGAGACGGTCGAGTGCGTCGCGGGCATCAGCGAGGTCGAAGCGGGCTACTTCTACCGTTACCAGACCGGCCTGTGCCAGGGCGATGGAATCGACGAGGTCGTTTCTGGTGCCGCCATAGGACTTCCGGATCGATGCGCCCCACGGCCAGCCCGGTCCGCCGGCAGCTTCGGCTGTGATTCCCGGGTTTCCGCCTCCGAGACCCACCATGCGATACGCGCCGTTCGGCGCAACCGCTTGAACGGACATCTGTGCAGTTGCGTCGATACCGACGAAGTCGAAGATGACTTCTGCGCCTCTGGCCGACGTGAGGTCGAGGATGTGCTGCGCGGTGTCCGGTCCCGATTCGAGCGTGATGTCGGCGCCGCAACGTTTGGCGAGATCGAGTTGATCCTGTCCGACATCGACGGCGATGATGCGCACGGCACTGATTGCGCGAAGTATCTGTACTGCAACGTGACCGAGTCCGCCGACGCCGATCACGACGGCGGTGGCACCGGGCTGGAGATGTTCGCGTGCGCCGCGAATGGCGTGGTAGCTCGTCAGTGCTGCATCGGCGAGCGGTGCGCCCTGCAGGAAGTCGAGGTCTCCGATGGGTACGAAGGAGCGAGCCGGGATCTTGACGTACTCGGCCATTCCGCCTTCGGGACCGAGCCCGGGGCAGGGCGGCATCGCGGTGCGTCCAGCGGCGAGGCACATGTTCTCGTTGCCGCTCATGCATTCTCGGCACTGTCCACACGACCAACAGAGGTAGACGACGCCACGCTCTCCGACGGAACGGCCGTCGACGCCACTCCCGACGGCTTCGATGGTGCCGGCGATCTCGTGGCCGATGGTCAGCGGTTCTTCGCGCATCTTGTACGGAAAGTGCAGGAGGTGCAGATCGGAGTGGCAGATTCCCGCTGCGCCCACCCGAATCAGCAGTTCCGATGGACTGATCTCGGGGATCGGCACGTCGTTGATCTCGAGGAGACCAGGCCCCATGAGCTGAGCTGCCTTCATGAACTGACCTCGCTGATCTCGGAGTTGTACGCAGCGCTCAGATAGGCGTTGCTGCGGTCGGACCCGATCAGACCGGGTGCCATCTTGTTCATGACGTAGGCGAAAGTCATCCGGCGGTCCAGATCGTTGACCAGCATCGAGCCGCCGATACCGGCCCACCAGCAGGCGCGTCCGTCGGGAACCAGGGGTGCGGTATCCGGGTGCGGCAGTCCGTATCCGATGCCGAACTTGAGCGGAGTCATGATCCCGAGGTCGATACCGTCGGCTTGGATCTCGAAGATCAGGTCGATGGTGCTCTGCGAGAGCAGCTTCTGGCCGTCGAGCACACCACCGTTCGAGATCACGGATTGGATCCGAGCGATAGAACGTGCGTTGCCGTGGCCGTTGACTGCGCCGATCTCGGCCTCCCGCCAGGGCGCGGTGTTGACCTCGGGGTAGTCGAGCAGTGGGCGGGTCAGGGTCTTGATGAAGATGCTGTCCTGGTCGAGTGTGGACAGGTCGAACTCCAACGCGGGCGGCGGAACCATGGTGGCTATTCGACCGAAATGCTCTGCGGACGTGCCGATGTGGAAGTCGGCTCCCAGTGGACCGGCAAGCTCTTCGGCAAAGAACCTGCCGAGGGTCCGACCGTCGATGCGACGAATGACCTCACCGACGAGATGGCCGTAGTTGATCGCGTGATAGCCCGACGCCGTACCTGGGGTCCACCAAGGCTTCTGGGTAGCGAGGCGAGCGGTGGACGTCTCGAGGTCGTAGATGTCCTTCAGCTCGATCGGGCGCTCCCAACCGGAGACGCCAGACGTATGCGACAGAAGGTGGCGAACTTCGATGTCTTCCTTGCCGTTTACCGCAAATTCGGGCCAGTAGTGAGCAACCTTCTGGTACACGTCCAATTGGCCGCGTTCGACCAGCAGGAGCGCACACAGAGCCGTCATGGTCTTGGTGATGGAGAAGGTGTTGACGATGGTGTCCGGACCCCAAGGAGTGGTACGGGATTCGTCGGCGTATCCGCCCCAGATGTCTACTACTGCTTCTCCGTCGACGGTGATGGCGATGGAGCCACCCAACTCCTCACCGGATTCGAGTTGCGCCTCGAAGGCGGTGCGGACGGCTTCGAACTCGTTGTTGCAGTGACCGTTCACCGTGCTCATGCGCGATCCGCCTTCTCGAGTTCGTGTGCGGCTGCACGCGCCGCAACAGGTAGCTTGTTCCCCGAGGCCGCGGCACGCTTGGTGCCCTTGGCAATTTCCTTGTTCATGTTGCGGACGTACGGGTCGAACTCGAGCTGAATGGTGTGGCGCGGTGACTTGTAATAGGGGGCGAGGAAGTACGCCTCGTCGGCCTTGGTGATCTCCTGCATCTCTCTCGCGGACGGCAGTTGGTATTTCCCGGTCAGGTAGGCGGCAACGAGCTTGCTCTGCTGCTCGGCGAAGTTGACGAGCGTCGGCATGGGCTGGGCGAGTCCCATGAAGAAGAGGTTGTCGATTCCGGGCTTCATCATGCGTTTGAAGAGTGGGAAACGGTTGTCTTTGTCCGGCAGCAGGTTCGGGTCGTCGAAGAAGGGGAAGCTGATGTTGTAGCCGGTGGCGCAGACGACCACGTCGACGTCCTCGGCGGTGCCGTCGGCGAAATGAACCTGCTTTCCGTCGAGTTTGGTGATCGCCGGCTTGAAGGTGATGTCGCCGGACCCGGCGCGTCCCAAGAACTCGCCACTGGCTGACGGATGTGCCTCGAAGGGGCGGTGGTCCGGCTTGGGTAGTCCGTAGCCCTCCATGGTTCCCAGGTTCTTGCCGAGGAATCGACGACTCAGGAACAGGCGCAGCCCCCGAGGCATCCAGGGCGGGGTGATCAGTTTGTCTCCCGGCACGCCGCCCAGGTATTTCGGCAACACCCACACGCCGCGGCGTGCCGAGACGATGAGCTTGTCGGCGAGGTATCTCTGCCCCAGTTCGGAAGCAATGTCCAAGCCGGAGTTCCCCATTCCGACCACGACAACTTTCTTGCCGCGCATGTCGATCGGATCGAACGGGTCGTTGTAGCTGTGGCTGTGCATGAGGACGCCGTCGAACTCGCCCGGGTAATCCGGGATGTTGGGATCCCAGTGGTGACCATTGCAGACCATCAGGACGTCGTAGGTGCGGACTTCGCCGTCCGAGCGCGTGATCGTCCACAGTCCGTTTGCATCACGCTCTGCGGCAACAACACTGGTGTTGAAGATGATCGACTCACGCAGGCCGAAATGCTCGACGTAGTCCTTGAAGTACTGGAAGAGTTCGGAATGGTGGGGGAAATCGGGAAGGTCGGCAGAGACCGGGAAGTCCTCGAATGCCAAGCGCCACTTCGACGTGTCGATATGCAGGCTCTGGTAGCAGGCCGACATTCCGTTGGGGTTCTTGTAGTACCAGTTTCCGCCGACCTCGTCGGACGCTTCGTAGCAGTCGAAGGGTATTCCGAATTCCTTCATTCGCTTGGCCGTCGTGATTCCGGTAGGCCCGGCGCCGATGATGCAGACGCTCGGCAAGGGGGAGGGGCTCATTCGCCATCGCTTTCTGTTCTGTCTCGGGCGTGCGCGAAGAAGAATCGAAGCCCGAGAAGTGACTTGAGTCATAGTGCGCCATTCGCTGACGATGTGTCAATGAATGACGCAATGTTTTTTGATGACGGTGAGTCGGTGATTTGCCAGGAAGTCGAAATGCGAGCAAGGTGGGCGACGTGAGCACGACTACCGATGGCCCGAAGAACAGGCGGGGAACCCTTCGCGACGAGCAGAAACGCGCGACGCGGGCCAAACTCGTGGACGCCGCACGCACTCTGTTCGAGGAACGGGGATACGCGGCTGTCACGGTCGACGACATCTCCTCGGTCGTCGGATGCAGTAGAGCCACGTTCTACGTGCATTTCGCCAGCAAGGTGGAGATGCTCAAGACGATCGGCGCGGCCGGGATGGCGGCGAGTGCGTTCGCTTTCTACATCGATCTCGATCGGGTCCTCGACACGAACTCTCGCGTGGAGTTCACTGCGTGGCTGGAGCGTGCCTTCGACTGGTTCGACGAGAACAAGCGCCTGCTGCCGGCGTGGGACGAGGCCGTGGCACTCGAACCGGAGTTCCGCGAGACAGCGCGAGACGGTATGACCGAACTACCGAATGCCATGCCCAAGTATCTGGGTCGGTGGCCGGTGGAACAGCATGACGAGGCGAGGTTGCGCGTCGAATTGCTCGTGAGCCAGCTGGAGCGATTCTTCACACGCTGGGCCGTGCAGGGGACGATCGACGTGACTCGGGTGCAGGCGGCCGAGGTTTTGACCGACATCTGGTTCCCGGCCCTGTCGCCGGAATCCAAGGGCGGCGACGAGCGGTAGATGTGAATCCGACGGAAGTTCACGGGTCGATGAGTCCTTCGGGAGCGCCCCGCCACCCGCGGCGCTGGTAATCCCGCGGCGACATGCCGTGAGCCGCGATGAAGACCTTGGTGAATCCGGACGCGTGCGCGTAGCCGAGTCGACGGGCAGTCTCTCCGGCCGCGAGGCCCTCCTCGAGATAAGCGCGGGCGAGGGTCATCCGCAACTGACCGCGCCAGCGCGGGAAGCTCTGGCCGGTGGCCGCTACGAAGTCTTTGAGGAGCATGTCCTCGTCGACGCCGAGCCGAGCGCTCCAATCCGGCAGCGTGCGCGAATCGGCGGGGTTCTTCCGGAGTGCGGCAAGGATCGTTTCGACTGGATCGGCCTGATCGCCGCTGGGTAGGGGCACTGCCGCGGCACTTCGAATCAGCCTCGCGATCCGGGCGGGGTCGTGGATCTCGGGGCGCAGGTGGGTGTAATTCGCGACCACCGTGTGCAGCAGATACGCCTGCGCTTCGCGCGCGAAGTGCAGCACACGTGGGGGCGGTGCGGTAACTGGAGAGGCACCCGGCTGGGATCCGAGGGGAAGTAACAAAGAGCCTTCGGCGATCTCGACGCTGTTGCGCACTCCAGCGGGAAGCCACATCGCGTCACCCCGTCGCAGATTCCAGGTTCGGTCGCCGAAAGTGACCCGGGCGGAGCCTCGGTAGATCCAGACAACGACGTGAAAGTCGTTGACCCGTGCCCACGTTCCACTTGCGGGGATCATCGGGGGTGCTGGTGCCGATCCTGACCGGGCGCCTTCTTCGGACAACAATGCAACGCCCTGTGCCAGGGTCTCGTCTTCACGGGGCGGCGTCGGGCGCCGGTTGGCGCGTGCGTAGTCGGTGGGTGTCATGCCGGTGTGTTCTCGGAAGGCGCGGGTGAAGCCCGCGGGTGTCGCGAATCCGACCTGGCTACCCGTCCAGCCGATTTCGCGGCCGGCGGCCAGATATGAGGTCGCTGCCGCGATCCGGGCCGAAGTACGCCAGCGCACGAATGACAATCCCGTTTCCTCGGTGAATCGGCGCTGCAGGGTGCGGACACCGATCTTGAGTTGCTGGGCGAACCGGGAAAGTTCGGTGTCGTCGGATGGCGTCCGCAGCAGCGTGCGTGCGATCTCGAGGGTTTCGGCCGAGCGTGGCAAGCGCGGTGGCGAGTATGACGGGGAGTTGTCGTCCCCGTCGGAGTGAACACCCGCGACAAGCTCGATCAGTCCGGCTCCCGCTGCCGTCTCACCCCGAAGAAATCCCAAGTTGTGCGCGAATTGGTGGACGAGCCAGTCCTGCCAGTCTGCTGGGATCTCGAAGTCGATGACCCGGTTCAACGCGGGCGGCAGGTCGGCCGCGGGCAGTGGGATGGGAAATGCGACCGCGCCCGGATCGACCCGGATGCTGTACGCGACTCCCGCCGGTACCCAGATTGCCGCCCCCGCAGTCACACTGCGGGTACGGCCGCTGATCTGCAATTCTGCGCGCCCGGTATGTACCCAGAACAGCAGTGGCTCGCGTTCATTCGCGGTCGAGGCGAGCCGAGCAGCGGGGATCTCGGGGACTTCGCCTGCGGGGAACGCCAGCCGTGGTCCCACGATGCCCCCCGACGTCGATGCATTCTCTTCCAGCCGACCGATGAGTGTAAGAAGTCGGCACGCACGGATAACCCTACCTGATTAGGGCAGGCTAGCTTTATTTATCGGCCCTCCCGTCGTGATCGAACGTGGGCCGGACCCCCGTCTGTGCGCTTCCGAGGAGACTTTCCGTGCCCCGAAACACCCGTCCGACAACGGCGTACCCCGTTACCTTGCGTGAACTCGAGGTACATCGGGTGACAGAGGTGACGCCGGGCATGCGGAGAGTGACGCTCACCGGAGCCCAACTCGACACCTTCACCAACGCCGACGGAATTGCCGAACCCGCCTTCGCGAGTACGGGCTTCGACGACGACATCCGGTTGCTGTTCACCTACCCCGGCGAAACCGACCCGGTCCTGCCGGTAATGGTCGACGGCAGTGTGACTTTCGCTGCGGGGCGCCGTCCGCTTGCCCGCGCATACACCGTGCGCCGCTACGATCCGCAAACAAGGGAACTCGACGTCGATTTCGTCGTTCACGGCGACGGAGTGGCTACCACCTGGGCGCGGGACGCCGGCCCGGGCGACCGAATGCACATCGCGGGCCCTCTGTATCGCAGGGACTCCCGGAAGATCACGAGTATCTGCTGGCCGTCGGTGACGAGACCGCGTTGCCGGCGATCGCACGTCTGCTCGAGGAATTGCCCGCCGATGCCAGGGGGCATGTGTTCGTCGAAATTGCGGACTCGGCTCACATCCAATCGGTGCGCGAGTTGTCCGGGGTGAGTGTCACGTGGTTGCCGCGCGAGGGGGTCGAGCCCGGCGCTACTACTTTGTTGCTCGACGCGGTCAGTGCTGCCGAATGGCCTGACGGACGCGTATTCGCTTGGCTTGCAGGCGAACAGGCGACGGTTCGCTCGCTTCGGCGTCATTTGATTCGTGATCGAGGAATTGCGAAGACCCACATCGATTTCACCGGCTATTGGAAACGCGGCGGGGCCGTTCGGGCAGATTCCTGACCTGGCTCCATCGCTCACCCAACACCCTTCACCTCAGCAACACCGAAAGTGCTCGATAACACCGAAAGGCAGAAATGACAGTCCTGCGCACCAGACGATCACGGATCACCGGACTGATCGGGGCCGCGCTCGCCGCAGCGCTGCTCGTGACCGGGTGCTCGGCCTCGGCCGAAGACTCGAAAACGGCGTCCTCTCCCGGTTCGGAGGGGAACGCCCTTCCCGCTGCGGAAGGAACGACCACCTACCCGCTGACCCTGGAATCGCCATACGGTACAAGTATTCTCGAGAAGCGACCGGAGCGGATCGCCGCGATCGTGCCCAATGCCGTCGACACGGAAATGCTCCTCGCGCTCGGCGTCAAACCTGTCCTCTCCTCGTCGATGGTGAAGGAATCGGCTTCCCAGTCGTACTTGTTGCCTTACGACGCAGAGAATCTCGACACCTTCGAGTTCGCGATGGGCGGAACACTTCCCGTCGAAGCGATCGCCGCGAGCGAACCGGACCTCATCGTCGCCGTCGGCTGGGCTGACGGCCTGGGTGGTTTGTCCATGGGTGATTACTACGAGCGTTTGTCCTCCATCGCACCGGTGGTGACGAGCCCCGACACGAAGTCGCGGATGCTCGTGCCGTGGAAGGAGTCGATCCGTGTTCTGGGCGAGACCCTCGATCTCTCGAATGCGGCTGAAAAGGCTGTGGCAGAGCATGATCAGTACTTCGCCAAAGTGCGTGAGGAAAACCCGCAACTCGCGGGTCTGACTGCGACTTGGGCGATCTTCTACGGCACGGGCAATGGGTTGCAGTATCTTTCAGCGCCAGGTTCGGCGCCGGCAACATTCCTGGGTGAGCTTGGTTTCGCCGAGAATCCGCGTGCGAAGGAGTTCGTCACCCAGAGCACGGTCGGAGAGGAACTTCTCGAGAACATCGATGCGGATTTCCTGCTGATCGGTCGCAGTGCCGCCGGCAGCGAAGAGGATTTCGACAAGCTGACCGGCGGGAAGCTCTTCCAAGCTCTCGGCGCTGTGTCCTCCGGTCATTGGGTTGGCCTGCCACCGCGTACCGCAGATGGCGGCGACGTTCTGTGGGCAATCACGAGTGGTGGCCCGATCGGAACGATGTGGGCGGCCGAACATATCGTGCCGCTCATCAGCGCGAAGCTGTAGACGGACAACTGGAGAACGGAAAGCACTCACCCGTCGCCACATGATTGTGTGGCGACGGGTTGTTCGAACAGAAGGTATCCCGGGTTGGGGTCACCGATGGACGAAAAAAGTCGCGCAACCTGGGGTGATCGGTCCGGCGGTAAAGGTGTGCGATCTCGTTCGCCGTCCGGGCTGCATTGGAGCCGCCCTGTTATAGCGCTCGATGGGGTGCGGTGTGCCCAGTCGGAGTGCGGTGGCGCGGTGTGCGACGATCCGAGGGTGGGAGAACAGGCGGATCGTCTTGCTCGTGGCGAGTGGTATCTCGATGATGACGAGCTGCGGGAACGGCGGCTCGAGTGTTGGCGTCGGCTCGACTCGTTCAATGGGGCTGCGGCGGACGACGATGCTGTCCGCTCACGGGCTCTCGCTAGCCTTTTTGGTGAGGTAGGTGACGGAGCTTTGGTGGTGCCGCGGTTCCAATGCAGCTACGGACACAACATTCGGCTTGGAGCCAACGCATTCGTCAACGCGAACGGGTTCTTCATGGATGATGCGCTGATCACGATCGGTGCGGACGTGAGGATCGGGCCTGGAGCCCAGCTGATGACAGCGTTGCACCCTGTCGATGATCATCGACGGCGCCGCGAGGGATGGGAGCGAGCCGCTCCGATCGTCATCGGCGAGAACACGTGGCTCGGTGCCTCCGTCACCGTCGGTGCAGGAGTTTCGATCGGTCATAACGCCGTGATCGGTGCCGGAAGTGTGGTTTTGCATGACATTCCCGATCACGTCGTTGCTGCTGGATCGCCTGCAAGGGTTGTCCGTCGTACACCTGCCGAAGTAGAAGGACTGCAACGCGAGCACTAGGGCTTGCGATGTCAGAGCGTGATCGTGCGGGTGGGCTCCCAGATGGCGGGGTCGCGGTGGGTGACGACGAAGACGGTAGCCGCCACTTCCCGCACGGCGCCGGCGATGCGGCGCTCGGTGCCCTCGTCGAGAGCCGAAGTAGCCTCGTCGAGCACCAGGACGGGAGCGTCTTTGAGGAAGGCACGAGCGATCGCCACCCGCTGACGTTCGCCACCGGAGAGAGCGGATCCTTGGTGACCGATGTCCTGATGAATGCCGAGCGTCGAGCGGTCGAGAACGGCGCCGAGGGCAGCGCGCCTGGCGGCTTCCTCGATCTGGGTTTCGGTAGCGCCCGGTCTTCCCAGTCCGATGTTCTCGCCGAGCGTGCCCGAGAACACGAGTGGATCCTGCGGCACATAGCCGATGTGAGCAGCCAGGTCGTCGTATGGCAAGTCGCGCAATGAAACTCCGCCGAGAGTGACGCTGCCTTCGTCCGGGTCGTCGAAGCGCATGAGCAGCCCGAGAAGGGTGCTCTTCCCCGTACCGGAGCGCCCTGCGACGAGAACACGCTCCCCGGCGGGGATCTCCGCGTTGATGCCGCGCAGAACCGGAGCGTGGTCCACTGCGACGACCTTGATGTCAGTTCCAACAGGGCGCGCGGCGTCCTGGCGCGAGGGCTCGGGTAGTGCGGGAGCCGAAGTCGCGGCGCGGTAATCGCGAACCGTTGCGCGCAGTTCATTGACTCCGATTCCGGCCAGAGCGAGTTCGTCGAGCGGGGCAGCGGCGCGGGCGGTGAGGATGACGAGCGCGAGAGCGGCTGCGGGATCGTCGAATCCGGTGGCGGCGAGGAAGATCACTGCGCCTGCCAGCGGCACAATGGTGGCGATCGCCGAGATGAATGTCGCTGGTGCCGCGGCGAGATTGGTCCGTGCAAGCGCGGTTTCCTGATCCCGCCAACTTCGCTCGATACGTTCGACGGAACGTGTGGGACCGGCTGCCGTGCGCAGTAATTCGAGATGATCGGTGAGCTCGAGAGTCGACTGCGTTGCTGCGAGTTCGGCCTCGTGCCGGCGCGCGTCCGCTTGGCTGAGAGCGCGTTGGGCGAGCGTCTGAGCCGCGAGCGACACTGCGAGCAGTCCGCCGACCAGCAGCATGACGCCTAGCCCCGCGACGACCGCGATCCCCGGAAGCAGGAGCAGCGGAATCAGCGGCGTAACGAGGAAGGTCTGAAGTTGGTGCGCGGGAACGCTCATCAGTGACGGGATTCCGCGCCCGGCGACGGTGGCGAGCAGCGCCCGGTTGTGGTCGGTGAACCACGACAGCTTGGTGCGGGCGAAGGCGTCGCCGAGCGCATCGTAGAGATCGCCGACGAGTCGAGCCCCGGTGAAGTAACCACCCCGCGAGACCAGGACGGTCACGAAGAGAGCGATTGCGGCCGTGGCCAGCACGAGAACCGGCGACCGGTGATCAGCGATCGAGAGGGCGAGGGTGGTGTACGCGATCGCCTCGAGGACTGCAACGGACACCCAACCGAATCCGATGGTGATCAAGCGGCGACGGGCTGCATTGGCGCTGTTCATTATTCGGCTCCAGTCAGGGCGGCATTACGCGAGGCGGCGTTGTGCGAGTTGGGACTGTCGAGGTCGAGTCGATCGTCGGCGTCGTCTGCAAGAGCAGGGTCGTGGGTGACGATCACGATCGTCTTCCCTTCAGCGTGCGCGAAGTGGCGCAGTTCCTTCAGCAGTTCGGCCGCTGTCCGATCGTCGAGCGCACTGGTCGGCTCGTCGAGCAGCAGTACTGCTGCGGGCGAGAGGAATACCCGAGCGAGCCCGACGCGTTGACGTTCTCCGCCGGAGAGTGAAGTGGCGTCGGTGTCGAGGCTGATGTCGATCTGTGCCCGGCGTAGTGCGGCGGTGTATTCTGCGTCCGTTGCATCGGGGGCGGCCAGTGCGATGTTCTCGCGCACCGTGGCCGGCAACACGTCTGTGCCCTGGGGTGTGAGCAGAATGGACTGTGGCCGCAGGTTCTCGTCGATCGTGACGACGCTCTGGCCCGCGTAGCGGACGGTACCGAGTTCCGGGATCTCGAAGCCGGCCAGTGCTTTCAGGAGCGTCGACTTGCCCGCTCCACTCGGTCCCGTGATCGCAGTGATCGCGGCTGGGCGGAATGCATGCGTGACGCCGTCGACGACTCTGCGGTCCGCGATCATGACGGTCAGGTCGACGATCTCCAGGCGGTCGGAGGGACTCGACGCCGGAACGGTGAGTGCTTCACCGGCAGGGAGGGTGGGTTCGTCCAGGGCAGCGGCGAGCCGGACTGCAGCAGCGCGTCCAGCCGCGACGTAGTCGAGGCCGTGCCCGAGCCGCAGGGCCGGTGTCACGATTGCGAGGCTGAAGAGAATAGTGGCGGCCAATGTCGTTGCATCCCAGCGATATCCGACGGCATAGGCGATCGCGAACGTCGCCGTCGCCTGCATGAGGGCAACCGCGACGGCCGCGGGGGTAGCCACGAGTCGAACGCGCTCCTGCATTCCCCGGGTGAACCGTGCTGTCGATTCTGCATAGTCGGCGGCAGCGCCGGTCTGCGCGCCGTAGATCCGGCAGACGTGGATACCGCGGGCATAGTCGTCCACGGCGGTCACGATGCCGCCCATGACATCCGCACTTTCGGCGCTGTGCCGAGCGGCCATTCTGGGGATTACGAACAAGTAGAACAGTGCTGCCACGATGCCGGGAGCGAGAGCGAGAAGCGCTACGGGGCCGGCTGAGGCAACCAGTACCGCGATCGTGACCGCCGGGACCACGATCAGTGTCGCGAACTCGGCCGGTAGGTGCGCAGTCATATGGTGCAGCGCCGAGATGTCGTCCGAAACGAGCCTCCTCAGTGCGTCTCCGCTGTAGCGGGACAGCGTGCTTGCGGGCAGTCGAACGAGATGAGCTGCGAGCTGGCGTCGAAGCCTGGCCTCGAAGAGCGACTCGGCGTGATGCGAGAGCCACGACGACGTGGCCGCGAGCGTTACCCCGGTGAGCCACAGCCCACATGCCCACCCGGCCCAAGTCATCGACGGTTCACCGATGAGTTGCACGACGCTCCAGAGCGCACCGAGCATCGCGACCCCTGACGCTGCCGCCGCGAGCACCCCGGCGGCCAATGCAGGCAGCGCCGGGCGCAAAGCCGGGACCAGCGACGGTTCGACGAGAGGGCGGGGCATGGATAACTCCTTGAATCAGCGTCCGGGTGCAGACACGACAAATGACCGAAACCCAAGGCTAGGCTTCGGTCGTCACGTCCAGTTATCGCGATGCGCCGATTTCTTACACCCGAATGGGTCGTACTTCGGTCTTCAGGATGCGGCCGAAATGGAACTCATGACGTCTTCCCATACGCTCATGACCGCGGATTCGGTTGGGCCAGTCTGAGTGAACACGGCTACGCACTTGCGGCGGAAGTCGTACACCTCGACAGACGTCGTCAAACCGTGCACTCCGTGGGTGCGGGTCAGCCAGCACTCCGAGACGCCGTTCAGATCGATCATCGTTCGGCAGGTGTCCGAGGCTAGAGTCAATGTCCCGCCGAACATGGCTGCGGCGTCGAGATCACCGCGGTGGATCTGCAGGCAGCCGTTGCCGGCGACGACTGTCGTGACGGGCAGTTGGTGGTAGGACAGGTGCTCCATCCCGGCAGCCATGAGGTGAGGATCGACTCGCCGGTAGCCGAGGGCACCCAAAGCGACCAAGCCGCTACGACGTTCGGTGCCGCTGTCCGCGAGGATGAAGTCGAGCTGTGTCAGCTGATCGGCCTCGGCCCAAAAGGCGGGAGTATTCGATGTCTGGACGGGAGTGCTTGATTCCCTCGCAGTGTTGGGCGCAGTTCGCATCGCTTCGAAGGCGAGACGATCCGAGTTCGGGGTCAAATACGTTGTGTGTGAACTCGATTTGTGGGTATCGAACATCCGAAGCGTCGGGGGCAGGTGCTGTTCTGCGTCAGTGGTCACCACCGAACCGAGGGTGGAAGGGTTCAAACGTAGAGAGACGAGTCCGGGCGTGCAGACCAGCGGATCGCCGGGAACTGTTGGAACGGCGTACTTGCCCGAGTCGTTGACAGCCACCGGACCTGCAACGGTGATTGCTACGGCGTCGTCCAAGAGTGGCAGCATTTTGCCGACTACCTCAGGTGCGGTGTCGATCAGTCCGCCGCGGAATCCTGGACGCGCAAGTAGTGCGTCCAGGTCCGACATGCGCGCCAAAGCTGCGCAACGGCATTCGCCACGGTGCGGGCACATCTCAGTAGACATCCCGTAGATACCGCTTCGATCGTTTGAGGTTGTTGACGTAATCCTCGGCGGCGTCCGCATCCAACCCACCGTGCTCGGCGACCACCTCGTGCAACGCGTCGTCGACGTCCTTTGCCATCCGGGTCGCGTCGCCGCAGACGTACACGTGCGCACCGTTTTCGAGCCAGTCGAACAAGTCTCGGCCCTGCTCGCGCATACGAGTCTGGACGTAGACCTTCTCGGACTGATCACGCGAGAATGCCAGATCGAGACGCGTCAGGACACCGTCACGGGTCAGACCGTTCAACTCGTCCTCGTAGATGAAGTCACTCGACTGATGCTGATCGCCGAAGAAAAGCCAATTCTGCCCTGACGCGTTGCGTGCGCGACGCTCGTGCAGGAAAGCGCGGAAGGGTGCGATACCGGTGCCGGGTCCGATCATCACGACGGGAGCAGCGTCATCGGCAGGTAGGCGGAACGAATTGTTCTTGGAGACAAAAACTCCGACCCGATCTCCCTCGCCGACGCGGTCCGCCAGGTACGTCGAGCAGACGCCGCCGCGGTCCCGCTCGCCCGAGCGGTAGCGCACACTCGCTACCGTCAGATGCACGGTGCCGTCGTGGGCCAGCGGGCTGGAGGAGATCGAATAGACCCGATGTTGCAGCGGGCGCAGAAGTGCAAGCAGATCTTCGGGATTCAATCTCCTGCTGTTGTCCAACTGCAGGAGATCGAGAACGTCCTTGCCCCACAGCCACGCATCGAGCGCTTCCCGATCTTCCGTGTCGAGAATGTGCTGCAGTTCGGCGTCGCCGCTGCGTCGGGCGATGTCTTCGATCAAATCGCGCGAGGGAATCGAGATCTCGTAGTCGCTGGTCAACACCTGGTCCAACGGTGCGGACGAGCCGTCCTTCGCGGTGACGACGTAGTCACTGCTCGCACCGAGCTGAAGGATGATCGCCTCGACGAGAGCGGGGTCGTTGATCGGGCGGATGCCCAATCCATCTCCGGCCTCGTAGTCCAGACCGTCCTCGCCGAGCGCAAAGGTGAAGTGGCGGACTTCCTTGGCGGAGTCCTCGCCGGACAACAGTCGGTTGGCGAGGACGGTTGCAGGATAAGGGTTCTTGCGAGTCCACTGGGACTTGGTCTTCGTCGGAGTGGACTCAACCGGCGAGGCAGCGGCCCCCGCATCACCGTCGACACCGGCTACCGCAGCGACCGCCCGAACGATCCACTCGGCCGCCGGATCCTCGTAGTCGACGTCGCAATCGGTGCGGTCGACAACCCGGGACCCGCCGAGCGCTTCGAAGCGGGCGTCGATGTTCTTTCCCGACTGGCAGTAGCCGTCGTAGCTGGTGTCACCGAGTGCGAGTACTCCGAAGTAGAGACCCTCCAGCCGGGGCGCACTCTCGGATTCGACTGCATCCCAGAACAGCTGCGCGTTGTCAGGCATCTCGCCCTCGCCGTAGGTGGAGGTGATGACGAGCACCCGGCGCATGGCGGAAAGTGCATTGATATCCACGGTGTCCAGACCCGCGACAAGTGGTTCGAGACCGTGGGCACGAGCAGCTGCGGCCGCGTCTTCGGCCACGGACTCCGCGTTGCCGGTCTGGCTTCCGTAGAGGATGTGCACTGCTGCGCCGGCAGTTCTCTCCACTGTCGCTGTTGCAGCACCGGTTTGACCGGGCATGACAGTTCGTGAGTGTAGACCGGCCAGGAATCCGGAAAGCCACGCGCGTTGGTCGCCGTTGAACGGTGCGTATTCGGGGATGTACGGGATTTCCATTTTGAAGCTCACCTACGTTCGGGGGAGGAGGTCAGGACACCAGGTCGGGGATCGTGCGCGAAGCGAACAGTTCGTCGAAGTTCGGCAGTGATCCGAGCTTGTCCCGATTCTTGTTGTCTTGAAACAGAATCCAGCCGTACGTCGCCGGGCTGTCCATGGCCAACACGTTGCGCAGGCTCAGCGCCTGTTTGTAGTCGTCGACGCGCTTGGCTGCAATCAACGCAGCCAACTGTTCGTCGTCGTAGCCGGCGAGAATCTCTTTCGAGTACTTGACCAAGTGCTGGACGATTGCGAAGTCCTCGGTCAGCACCAGGTTTCGGGCCGCCTTCTGCACTGCTGGATCGTCGGGCCCGGACGCACCCGGCGTGCGGGCGGCGGCGAGTTGTTGTGCGAAGTGAAGCACGGTGTACGCACTGAGCAGCGCATACATTGTCGCGGTATCGGTCTCGCCATAGGCGGGGACTGCTCCGTTCAGTGCGGGGCGCCCATCGCGCACTGCGAGTTTGAACGTGCGGACCTGACGTGCTGCGATGGCGGACGCCAATTCTTCGAGAAGCTCTTTGTGCGACTTCGCAGCCAGGATTGCATCGCTGTCCTGGTAAAGCATCAATGCCTTGGGCATGGCGTAGACGAACGAGTGCTGTTCGACTTCCCAGTTCTCGAGCAGTCGGGTTCCGAGTGCGGATCCCGTTGCTTCCACATGCAGTTCGAGCAGGAGTTGTACCGCGTGGTTGTGGACGGTGGCTAGAGGATCGGTCGCAGCGGTGATCGAACCGAGCAGTACGGAATCGGTACTTGCTCGCAGTGCCAGTTCGCCGCGAGGGTCGTACTGGTAGAAGAACCCGCCGCTCATGCCGTTGCCGACACCCTTGCCGAACTCGCCGAGATTCACGACAGCACCGTTGGTCATGTACTCGCCGGCGAAGTCGCCGACACCTTCGACGACAGCACTGGCGCCGGAGTTGCGAACTGCAAAGCGATCGCCTGCTTCACCTTCGACGAATACTCGTCCGCCGGTGGCGCCGAAGAGCGCGAAGTTGCCGATCAACACGTTTCCGCCGGCGTCACTGGAGCCGCCGCCTGGGCTGCGCACGGCAATCACGCCGCCGCTCATGCTCTTTCCCACACCGTCGTTACATGTCCCGGTGTGTTCCAGGTGCATGCCGTCGTTGCAGAATGCGCCGAACGACAGGCCAGCAGATCCGGTCGTCAGGACGCGCACGCTGCCCGGAGCCAGATATCGTCGCCCACGCTCGTCAGTCAGTACCCCCGGAGCGAGAAGGCCGGCCGCTCCGTAGTTGAGTTCGCGTTCGAGGTCGATCGCCAACTGCCCACCGACGCTCTTGTTCCGGTTACCCAGGTGCAGTGCACCTTCGGCGAATTCAGGTCCGGACACGGCGACCGAGGCCTCGCCACGGTTGAAGAGCACCGTGCGAACCTCGTCCATGATCTTCTCGTCGAGCGCGTACTCACGCTCGAGGTACACGGGATTGTCGACGGTGATGTTCGGGGCGGACTCGAACATCGCGTCCAGTTTCAGATTGCCGACGATGGACGGGTGATCGAGCAGATGCAGGAGATCAGTTCGACCCCGCGCTTCCTGAAGGGATCGCATTCCCAGATTCGCGAGCAGTTCCCGAGTTTCGTGAGCGATGTTGAGAAGGTACTGCGCCATGGCGCGGGGATCGCCGTCGAACAGTTCCGGGTTGGTGGTCAGACCGGCCGGACACTTGATGTTGCAGTTCTTGGCCATGACGCAGCCCATCATCATCAGCGCAGACGTACCGAACTCGAAGCTGTCTGCGCCCAGTAGCGCGGAAGTGATGATGTCGCTGCCGGTCTGATGCGCGCCCGAGCATCGCAGAACGACTTTCTGGCGAAGCCCGTTGGCACACAAAGCTTGATGGACCTCCGCGATACCGACCTCGGCCGCACGACCCGCGTACTTGAGGCTGGTCACCGAAGCGGCGCCGGTGCCACCGGTGTTTCCGGCGACGTTGATGACGTCGGCGCCGGCCTTGGCGACACCGACGGCGATGGTGCCGATTCCTTCCGAGGACACCAACTTCACGATCACCCGGATGCGCGCTGCCTTGCAGTCGTGGATGAGCTGAGCGAGGTCCTCGATGGAGTAGGTGTCGTGGTGCGGCGGCGGCGATACCAGTTCGACGCCGGGCGTTCCGCCGCGGGCAGCAGCAATGTCGACGGTGACCTTGGCGGCCGGAAGCTGCCCGCCCTCACCGGGTTTTGCGCCCTGGCCGAGTTTGATCTCGATCTCTTCGAGCATCGGGTCGGCGAGGTATCCCGCCCAGATTCCGAAGCGTCCGGATGCAAACTGCTTGATGCGCGACGCACGAATCGTGTTGTAGCGCGAAAGGTGTTCGCCGCCTTCGCCGCTGTTGGACATCGCGCCGACCATGTTCGTGCCGTGTGCGACGGCTTCGTGCGCCGGAGCGTTCAGTGCGCCATGACTCATGGCACCCGACGCCAACTTCGGGGTGATGTCGCTGGCGCTCTGTACCTCGGAGAGAGGAACACCTGCCGGTGCGACCCTCAGCTTGGACAGGAACTCTGCCCCGATGCCGGTTGCCCTCAGCGCAAGATCCGGTGTGATGGCTTCAATGGTGATATCGGCGGCAAAGGTGGCGCAGAGAGCGTCGCCGAGCGCTTTTGCTCGCGCGCTGTCACCGGCCAGTGGACCGTCCAGGCTAAGCGTGTACCGGTCGTCTGCGGCGGATTCACACTGGACTCCGCGCATCACGATCGTTGTGTTGCCGTGCACCGAGAATCGGCTGATCTGCTCGGCGAACTCGGCTGTCGTGACCGCAAACGTGACGTCGCCGGGAACAGAGATGACGTCGCGCAACGCTGCGGGCCGACGCGATCGTTCCGCGGCCATCACAGTCGAAAAATCACGGTACCCGGCAGTGATGTCGAAGTCGTCGATCTGTTCGGTGGTCAACCGGTCGAAACTCGTTGCCCGGTAGGCCCCGGCGTCGAGGCGGAATGCATCGTCGAGTCGCCCGAGCGGAAGCAGGCGTAGAGCATCGAATTGTTCGGTACCTGAGGGACTGTCGAACGCGATCTTCTCTTCGGTGAGTTCGACGTACTTGCGGACTGCGGTGGTACCGAACGAATGCCCCGCGCCGTCTGCGCGCTCCTTGAACAGGCCGAGCAGTGGCAGGCCCTTTTCACCCTCGACTTCACTTGCACGCTCGTGCCACTGCTTCGAGGTCACCGCGACGGTGTCGAAACCGACGCCACCCACCGGTGACTTCATGTTGGGGAACCACTGGCGCAGAACATGGTCGGACGTATCGAGGAAGTTGGGTTCGAAGAATTCTCCGCCGATGTAGCTCTCGACAGTGCACAGGCCGACGCGTCCCATCGTCTTCATGAGGGACTTCTCGGCAGCCTTCGCGAAGCGTCGGAAGGCGGCATCCGGGTCGGCAGCGAACTTCTCCTCGGCTCGCAACTGAACGGACAAGGGGTAGACAGCGGAAGCACCGAATCCGAGCGCAGCGGCAACGTGGTGCGAGGACTCGATCTGGCCACTCTCCACGATGAGAGAGACACGCAATCGCAGGCCTGCGTCGATGAGGCGTTGGTTCAGTGCTCCGACGACCATGATCGCGGGAAGCGTTGCGCGCTCATGAGATACGTGCCGGTCGGTCAGGACTGCGATTCCGCCCTGTTCGGCCGCGAAGGCGACAACCGCGTCGCCGAGCGCGGTCATCGCGTCAACCATCGCCTGCGCGTCACCCGCGGCGGGGTAGAGCATTTCGAATCGGCGATGCGGGGTGTGCTTCTGTTCGCGGATCTTGAGCATGTCCAGATGCCCGAGGATCGGCGACGAGATGACGATCTGCTTGGACTGTCCGGCGGTCATCTTCGCGCCCAATGCAACCCGGAGGGTCATGCCGTCCGCTTCCCGGATGCTGTCCAGCGGAGGGTTGGTGACCTGGGCGAATCGCTGCGAGAAGTAGCGTGCCACACCGCCTTCACGATCGGAAAACGCGTTGATGGCGTTGCCGTAACCCATGGCCGATACCTTCTCGGCTCCGTGCGTGAGCATCGGATCCATCAGGAATTTGAAACTCTCCTGATCCAGGGAGTACGCCATGTAGCGCTGATGAACCTCGAACGTTCCGTTGTAGCGCGTCGGTGAGCTGACCTTCTCCGCAGGTACAGCGGGGATGTCTTCGATCAGGATTCGTGACTGCTCCAGCAGAGACCGGTAGTCACGCTGTGCGGCAATCTTTTCCAGGGCTTCGCGGGCGGTATAGGTATGGCGATCGCGATGATCGAAGTACAGCATTCCGCCGGCCTCGACGCGTCCACGGTGAATCACCGTCTCGGGTGCGAACGCGATCTGTCCGGCTTCGGAGAATGCGCACACGTAGTCGTGTGTCTCGATCGTGCGAAGTGGACGCAGGCCGAGGCGGTCCAGGCGGGCGCCGATGATGGTGCCGTCGCCGAACACCAGCGCTGCCGGTCCGTCGTTCTTCTCCTCGTACAGCGAGAAGTACTCGAACATCGCACGCACTGCGGGGGAGAGAGTGGTGTCGTTTTCCCAGGCAGGGGGCATCATCGAGACCACAGCTGTCACCAAATCGACGCTGTCCTCGATGACGCGTGCTTCCAGAGTCTGATCGAGTCGACAGCTGTCGGACTGACCGGGCGGACGGACGATCGCACGTCGTTTTGCACTGGCCACCGCAGCTTCGGAGAGCCGATTCTTCTTGTCCGTGTTCAGTTCTCCGTTGTGAGCCATGAACCGGAACGGCTGCGCCATCGTGGGATGCGGGTCCGTGTTGGTCGAGAATCGCGTGTGGAAGTACATCGTGTGGACAGCGTGATCGGGGTCGACCAGGTCGCGGAAGTACGGGATCACTTCGTCGGAGTTCAAGCGGCCCTTGAGAACCTGAGTCCTCGCGCTGAGGGACAGTGGGTACAAACCGCGTAGTGCAGGCGTGTTGTACGCGATTGCCTCGATGGCGAGCAGGGCCTCGTGCACGAGGCGATCGACTACCGCAGGCTCGGGACGCGGAGTGGGGACCTCGAAAATCCACTGCCTGACCGGAAGTTGATGCGCGATCGCGGCCGGCCGAATCGCCGAGTTGTCGACCGGGACGTCGCGCACTGCGAGAGTGGTGAAACCGCGATCGAGAAGTTCACGTTCGACCAGGGCGGCAGCGCGTGCATGCTGGGCGTCGTCGTCCGGAAGGAAGAAGTTGCCGACGCAGAAGCGTCCGGCGCGAAGGTCGGGGCGCCCGGTTACCTTGCGGAAGAACCGGAGGGAGAGGTCCACCGAGACGCCGCCGCCGTCGCCGACGCCCTCGGAGGACATACCGCCGCGGTGCGGAACCGAGCAGAGCGCTTCGCGGCCCTTGATCAGGACATCGTGGGTCTGCACGCCGTCCTTGCGCGTGATGAACCCGACCCCGCAACTGCTCTTGTCATCTGCGGGGTCGTACAAACCGACGATGGACGTGCTCACTGCAGCAACCTTCTCCCTGTCCTGGTTGCCCGGAGATTGATCGACCGGGCAGATACGACGGCATGGTTTCCGTCAGGGCAGGGCGTCGCTGCTTCGATGAAGCGGCCACCCGAATGGGATCAGACTACTGAGTAGAGGCTTACCTTAGTCAAGTCTGCTGGGTGTGACTTGGATCCGAGCAGGTCAGAGGGTTGCTTTGTAGGCAAGTGCGTAGGCGATCTTGCCCGGCTTGTCGTCTGTGTACGGCTTCGACAGCTTTGCGAACTCGCCCTTGGACTCCGCTTTGCCGTCGTTCCAGGCCGGCAGGACTCCGAGATCGGCGGCCGTGAACCCGCTGTCGACGACGGCATCACCCGCCAACGCGGTCTGTGCTTTGGTCACCGACTTCACGGTGGCCAGGTAGCTGGAGAGGTCGTCGCGATTCCAGTTGGTGAGGTCGACGGGCGCGGCGTCGCGGACCCACGCACCCCAGTAGAACTCCTGGAACGGAATCGTGCCGGCGGCGAATCCGATGTCGCGGGAGAAGTACATCAGGCTGCGGTACTTGTCGTCGGCGAAGTTGGCCAGGCCGACGCTCTTCGGCAGGGACTGGACCGGTACCTGGTTTCCGTCCACGTCACGCGACCAGACCCACTTGTTCTTTTCCATCTCGGTCCAGAAGGCGCCTTCACTCAGGCCACTGAGGTTGCCGAGAACCCGCAGTCGCACGTGCAGGTCGGGGCCTCCGTCGGCCGTCTCGATGAAGGACGTGAGGGTGTGGTGACCGTCGGTCAGGTAGAGATCGCCGCGGGGTCCGACGACCACGGTCTTCATGGGCGCGATGCTCTCGGCGGTTTCCTGACCCACTGGAAGCTGGCAGGTGAAGGACGACGGGTCCTTCAGCGTCGAGGCAGGAGTAGCGGTCGCAGCCTGGATCTGGCCGTTCGCCTCGCACCAGTCGTCGAACTTCTTGTTGATCGTGTCTTTTCCGAGCGTGTATCGCCCGAGCTTGTAGTACACCTCGTCGTAGCCGAGGGAAGGCTGCGTCGCATGAACGTCGCCGATGCGCACGTCCAGAAGGTCACCTTCTTTGGCGCACAGGTACTCCGAGCCGCCGGCGGAGCCTGAGAACGAACCGGTGGAGATTCCGCCACACGCGAGGGGAGCGGCGACAGCGGGTGTGCTGACCAGTGTTCCGGCGCCGAGCAGTACCAGTGTTGTGAGTGCCGAGATGGCGGAACGACGCATGTGGGGATCTCTCCTGAGGATGGGTTCGCACGTGAAGAAGCTTGCGTCACAATCGCTCAGGGTGGTTTCGGACTTACTGACAACAGACGTCCGCGCGGTGGCTACCACGTGAATTCACGTCGTAGCCACCGCGCGGTGAGCCTGTTGGTTGATCAGCTCTGTTGGTTGATCAGCTCTGTTGGTTGATCAGCCCGGCAGTTGATCAGCCTTTGTAGTTGTAGAAGCCCTCGCCGACAGCGACGCCGAGCTTGCCTTCGTCGATGTAGTTCTTCTTGATGTAGTCGGCGAACGCGCGCTGCTTCTCGCCGCCCTGGGAGGAGATGTTGTAGACGGTGGTCAACCCGACGACATCCATGATCTGGAAGGGGCCGAACGGGGCTCCGGTGCCGATACGCCACGTCTTGTCGACCATGTCGGGATCGGCGATGCCGTCGATCAGCAGGTCGGATGCTGCATTGAGGAGCGGGACCAGGAGCGAGTTGAGTACGTAGCCCGCCTTCTCCTTCTTGAGTTCGATCGGCACCATGCCGATGTTCTTCGCGAATTCGACGACCTCGCGGTACACGGCGGGGTCGGTGGACTCGGTGCCCATGACCTCGGCAGTGTTGTTGACCCACACGTGATTTGCGAAGTGCAGTGCGAGGAACTTCTCGGGGCGGCCGGTAAACTCCTTGAGGTCGCTCGGCAGAAGCGTCGAGGAGTTGGTTGCGAACACCGTGTGCTCCGGAGCTACTGCGGCGAGCTTCTCGTAGGTGTCGCGCTTGATGGCGACGTCCTCGGGAATTGCCTCGATGACAAGATCGGCCTTGGTCACGGCTTCGGCTAGGTCGTACGAGTACGTAATACGTTGCAGCGCTTCGTCGGCCTTGCCTTCCTTGGCGCCCTCGACGTTTTCGGCCTTGTAGGCCGCGGCCAACGAGTCGAACCGAGCCTTGGCCTTCTCGATGACCTCGGCGTTGATGTCGTACGCGACGACGTCGAATCCGTGATAGGCGGTCTGATAGGCGATCTGCGAGCCGAGAACTCCGGTACCCAGAACGGTGATCTGCTTCAGTTCAGTCATTTTCGATCCTCAATCCTTTTCGGTGGGTAGTCCGGCAAGCGTCAATCGAACTTGTGCGGCAACGATGTTCGTGAGTTCGTCAGCCGTGATCCGGTCCAATGCCGCGCGGGCTATTTCGAAGTGCAGCACGTTGGAAATCGTTCGCGCTGCAGTGATGGTTCGGGTGGTGTGGTTGGGGTGCCCCTCGAGCAAGATTTGCGCAATCCGCGTTTGCAGGCGCTGCGAGAGTTCCAGACCTTCGGCCCGGAAACATTCGCTGGGCTCGCCGAACAACACTTCGCGTTGGTAGATACCGGTGTTCTCGTCGTTTCGGCGACTCGCGATCAGCAGGGGTGAAACCAGCTCGAGCACACGATCTTCTGTGCCCGTCGATTTGGCCTCACGCTCTTCTCCCAGTTCGATCTGCTTGCGGTACTCCGCGTTGTACACCATGAGCAGTAGCTCGGCTTTGCTTGCGGCGTAACGAAAGAGGGTGCCACCGGCTACATCGGCGCGGTCGGCAATTTCTTGAGTTGTGACTGCGCTATAGCCCTTTTCCGCGAACAGTTCGGCCGCGGCGTCGAAGATGCGTGCCTGCTTCTCGAGTTTGTTGCGTTCACGACGACCCAACTCTTGGTCCGATTTCGTCATCCCGCTCACCTCGTTTCATTTCGGATCACGCTCATAAATGAGTCTACTCCGAAATGTCGAGAGGGTGGGGTCTCCTCCGTCACATCACCGCAGTCCGCTGACCCAACCGGCGAACACGTCGGAGAACACGTCTGCTTCGCACGCATGCGCCGATTCGGGGTAGGCACATTCGGGGTATCCGGCGACGACGGCGGCAAGTTCGGCATTACAACACTGCGCCAAGAGGCCGCGCAGGAGATCCGCGGCCGACCAGCCGGCGATGGATGCTGCTGGGATCCCCTCTTCCTCGTACACCTTCACCAGATCGTCATGCCTCCAGGACAATTCCTCGGCCACCAGTGCATCGGGATTGAAAGACATGGCGCGGTCGAGTGATCCGCGCAGAAGGGAGTGTGGATCGTCCTCACCGCGCAGCCTGGTCGCGAGGTCGGCCGGTGCCTTCTGCATGACGAACATCCAGGGTTTGCCGTCGGGAAAGACTCCGCCGAAGCCTGCCACGTTGAACGGCAGGTGACTACTGAGAAAATCTGTCTCCACGTCGACGTGCTGATCGTCTCCGAGGTGAATGAAGTGGCCGGACGCGATCTCCTCTCCGGTTGCCGGCTCGGCCCACGTGTTGTTCCACAGGTCGGTCATCCGACTGCCGTCGGGAAAATCGAGAACCTCGAAGAGGAAACCCATGTCGTCACCACTCTCCGTCGAAGTGGGTGGTTACTCCACCGGTGAGTCGAGAAACCGTTTGAGCCGAGGTCGCGAGGACGACTCGGCTTGTCTCGAAGGTCATCTCGTCGCGTTCGGTGTCCTCCGATTCGGGATCCTCGGCGAGTGAGAAGTCGAGTTCCACCTCTCGATCGGTGCTGGAACAGACCGAGATCATCAGCCCGAGTCGTTCGTCGGTGAACGCCGGTAGCGATTTCTCGGGATGAAAGTCTGCGGCCGCGTGAAAGAAGAACGCCGCCAGCCGTTCGACAAATCCTTCGTCGGTGTGTCTGCTGAGATACTGATTGAACCGATCGGGGCTGAGCAGGCCTACGTCGAAAACGAGTGTGGGTACGTCGGATTCGAAGACAGCGGCGGGTACCGCATGACTGCGAAGGAATACCGCGGCGCCGCCGTACCCCGGCAACCTGAACCCATCACGCATCTGGTGTACTCCCGTCGCAGAGGTGTCATGTCCACGCTAGGCCATAGCCCGGACGCGTGCTGCTTACCGGACACGTCGGTTGATGGAAGAATTACCGCCTATGAGCGCTGTCCTGTACCCGCCCGTCGAACCGTACGAGTCGGGACTGTTGGAAGTGCCCGATGGTCAGAGCCTCTACTGGGAGACCGTCGGTAACCCGGCCGGTGTCCCGGTTCTCTATCTCCACGGTGGCCCCGGTGCGGGATGCACTGTCGGTGCCAGGCGTTTTTTCGATCCCGAAACCTTTCGCGCAGTTCTGTTCGATCAACGAGGCTGTGGGCGCAGTCTTCCTCTCGCGAGTAGCCCGGACGTCGATCTCACCGTGAACACGACGGCGCACATCCTCGACGACATCGAGCGTCTTCGTGAACATCTCGGTATCGAACGATGGATCGTTTCCGGCCTTTCTTGGGGCGTCAGTTTGGGTCTGGTGTACGCCCAAGCGTTTCCCGAGCGGGTGATCGCGATGGCTTTGGGCGCGATCACCGGCGGGACGAGAGTGGAAATCGAATGGATCACCCGTGCCATGGGCAGGATATTTCCGCGTGAATGGGAAGAGTTCGTCGCGCAGCTGCCGGTGGAAGAGCGTGACGGGAATCTCCCGGCGGCATACGCGCGACTGCTCGCCGATCCGGATCCTGTTGTGCGGGAAAATGCTGCGGTGCAGTGGTGCCGCTGGGAAGACGTACATGTGTCGCTGATGCCGGGGTGGACTCCGAGTGTTCGATACCAGAATCCGGACTTCCGTCGGGTGATGACCAGGCTGGTCACGCACTACTGGGCCAACGATTGCTTCCTCGCGCCGAATCAGATCCTGGACGGAATGGACCGTCTCGCCGAGATTCCCGCGATTCTCGTGCACGGCCGGTATGACATTTCCGGACCACTCGATACTGCCTGGGCGATCCACCAGCGTTGGCCGGGCAGTGAGTTGGTGGTGCTCGACGACGCCGGGCATGGCGGGGGTGGATTCAACGAGGCAATCGTGGAAGCGCTGAATTCACTGGCTCATTCGGTCTGATCGAGTGCTCCGGCGTGCGCCGCAGCGAGCGCGCCGGCAGCAGCGCGATCGGCAACCGACTGGTCGACAGGTAGATCGGCGACCAACAGGCGATAGTAGATGGGCGCGGCGACGGCCGCCAGAAGATCAGCAGCTGAGACCTTCTCGGAGATTTCCCCGCGTTCGACTGCTCGGCGGACCACTATGTCGGCCAGTTCGTAACGTGCGGAATAGAACTCGCGCTTGAGTCTCGCCACTTCCGGCGTACGAACCGCGTCCGAGAACAGTGCGGCCACCAACGCGCCGCCCGACTCGCTTGTCACCAGTGCGACTATCGATCTGGCCATCTCGCGCAGGTCGGATTCGATGGAACCGGTATCCGGGATGGGGACGGTGGTTGCCGATACCTCGACGGCCGCGTCGGCCACCAGTTGGGGCAGCGTGCTCCATCGCCGGTAGATCGTGGTCTTGTGGACTCCGGAACGGGCGGCTATGTCCTCGATGGTCATCGCTGCAAATCCGCGTTCGGACAGTTCGGCCGCGGTGGCCGCCAGGACGGCCTCGCGCACCCTGGCGCTACGCCCTCCGGGCCGTTGTGGTGTCGAGGTCATGGGTCAACCTTATCGCAACAAGGTGTTGTGTTAGCTGGAGACGCGTGGTTCACTGAGCTAATGCAACTGATCGTTGCATTAGAGATGAATTGAGGGGTGTTTTCCCATGTCATACGAATTTCCTGTCGATCACCGAGGCCTCTTCGAAGAGCGCACAGGACAGTTTCTGAGCTTCGGGCTCCCCGTCTCGGATCTCGAGGAACTGCGCGCGTCCATCAACTCGACCTGGGCCGACGCGCCGGGTGGTTGATCGTACGAGTGGTCGGCGCTGGCCGCGAAGTACTCCGCGGCCGGCAATCATTCCCTGGCAGCGATGATCTACGGAATCGCCAAGTTCCCGGTGCTGGCCAACGAATCCCGTCGACGGGCTCTGCGCAATCAGGTGGACGAATACGTCAAGGCAGCACCAGGATTCGGGCTCGAGTTCGAGCGTCGAATCCTGCCCCTGCCCTACCGAAACGGCGAGATCGAGCTACCGGTACACATCCTCTCGGCGGACGGACGGTACGAAGACGCACCCGTCCTGTTGCTCAGCGGCGGCGTCGACGGCTGGAAGATGGACATGCATCCGTTGGCCAGTGCGTTCGCGAAGAACGCCGGGGTGACGGTTGTTGCTTTCGATCAGCCGGGAACTGGTGAATCACCCGTTCCTCTCGATGCTTTCGGCGACGAGGTGATCGACGGGCTCGTATCGACGGCTCGCGCTCTCGGCAACGGGCAGGTGGCGCACCTGGGAGTCTCCTTCGGCGGCAACTTCGCCGTGCGCTCGGGGTTGACCGGCGCCGTCGATGCGGTGATCAACATCGGCGCCCCGGTCAAGGGTGCGTTCGAGACCGCGAATGCCGAGCGCCTGGTCTACGGCATGGGCGACATCGTCGGAAACGCACTGGGTTTCGATGCCCCGGCAACCAAAGAGGCGCTGGTACAGGGTCTCCGTGCGTTCGATCGCAGTGTCTTGATGACCGCCGACGACGGCCGGACCCCGATGCTTGTGGTCAACGGGGCCGACGACGTTCACATCCCGCTCTCGGACACAACACTCTTCGAAGAGCGCCCGAACACGCAGGTACACGTCATCCCGGATGCGGGGCACTGTGCAGTGACCAAGCTGCCCGAGTTGACGCCGATGATGATCGACTGGCTACGAGATGCCCTGTCAGGAACCGCTCCACGAACCGGTAGATGATCCGCCGCCGAAGCTGGCAAAACGATACGTCGCAAGAACGGCCTTGTGATCGGTCGGCCACGGCGTCGGTGAAGCGATGAAGTTGTCCTGGGAGTTCTCCTCCACTCTTTTGTTGTGCACGATCGTCTTTCGGGGTCCGATGATTCCTACAGATCCCAGCTTCAGCTCGGAAGCGCGGTCGGCGAAGATGTAGTCGATCCGATCGCGTTCGTCTGCCTCGGGTGCCCAGGTGAGCTGTGAGGTGTCGACGTCGGGATTGTCGGACGGCCAGGTGAAGCCCGGGTGTGTAGCCGGGTTCGGGTACTTGCTGCGGTATGCATCGACAAATCCGGCTTGGTCGAGCAGACGGGTGGATTCCCACGGAATGACGACACCGTTGTGGTCGAACAGATTTCGCGTGCCGTCGGTCCAGTCCAGGGCCGACGGTTCGTTGAAATCGCCGCCGAGGATGACGGACCTGCCCTTCGCCCGTTCTGCGGCCGCATCGTCGATGAACGTCGAAATTGCCAGGGGTCGTCCCGAATTGACGTTCACACGCTGAACCGTCTCGGGGTCCGTGACCGGACCGGACGGCATCTTGTTCCAGCCGAACTCGGAGAACTCTCCAGGCTTGGGAACACCCGCGCCGTATCCGCGCGGTAGATAGGTTGCGTAGGACGTGTAGGCCAGATGTGCCGAGTAAGCAGCGATTTGTTTGCCGTCGACCGTCACGACTGCCTTGATCATCGAGTTCAGGTTGGCTGTTTCCTCGATCGGAAACTTGGAGAGAATCCCCACGTCGGAGGACGCTGCTCCGTAGAAGGTGGTTCCTGATTTGGTCAGCATGTCGGCCAATACAGTTGTCGCAGTGCCGGCTTCCGACAGGAGAACTATCGACGCCTGGGTCGAGATGATCATGTCGGCGATCAGCTGCAGGCCACCGTTGATCTTGGTTCCGCCGTGCCAGGTATTGAGGGAGAGCACTTTGATCTCCTGCGCGGGGTTCGCCCCCGCGACGGAGGTATTGGCACCCAAGGTAAATGCGCTTGCGGTGACTGTCCCTGCGGCTACCGCCATCGCCTTGACCATCTGACGGCGCGTCAATCCATTCATCAAATCCCGGCTCTCGTTGTCGTGTGCTCGAACCCCCGGAAGATGATTACCATCGCTACCTAAACGGACAGTTAACCAATTGCAAAATGGCAGATTTCCACAGAACACCGCGCGGGCAATAGTCTTCTGGTCGTGGTACTCAGTGAGCGTTTCCCCGGTAACAAGACCTTCGCGAAGGTTCGTGTCCTGCCGCCGGTGGTGAAGTTGCTCCTTCTTTCGATGGTGCTGTTCAACATCGGGTTCTATCTGGTTGTCCCCTTTCTCGCGGTGCACCTTTCGGAGGACCTCGGATTCGCGGCCTGGATTGTCGGCCTGGTCCTCGGACTCCGGATGTTCAGTCAGCAGGGCATGTTCTTCATCGGTGGAAGCCTCGCCGACAGGTTCGGCAAGCGTCCGATCATTCTGCTGGGCATCGCAGTTCGCGTGGTCGGTTTCCTGATGCTCGGATTGGCCGAGAGTATGGCGGCGGTGATCGTCGGTGTGCTTCTGGTCGGGTTCGCCGCGGCTCTGTTCGCACCCGCAGTGGAGTCGGCCAACGCCGAATATGGACGCGAACTCGAAACCTCAGGAGTCATGCGTCGTACGGATCTGTTTGCAGTGGAACAGATGTGCAGTCGTCTGGGAACCGTGATCGGTCCGGCATTGGGTGCTGCTCTGTTGATGTTTCCGTTCTCGTGGACGGCGTCGAGCGCGGCGTTGCTGTTCGCGATCATGTGGGTCGGGTTCTTCATCTGGTTCCCGCGGCCGGGCGATGCCCACGACGGCCCGGTGTCGACCTATACGCTGCGCGACGTCTGGCGAAGCGTGCTGACCAACAACAACTTTCTGCTCTTCGCGACGCTCTGCAGTTTTCAGCTGGTTGCGTACAGCCAGCTGTACCTGATGCTGCCGGAACAGCTCGAGCGCGGTATCGGTTCACAGTCGGCGCTGGGATGGTTCTACGTGGGCGCAGCGGTGTTGGTGATCGTCGGGCAGGGACCGACGGTCGCGGTTGCCCACCGCATCGGGCATCGACGCGCGATCACCTTCGGGCTTGTGCTCATTTCGGTGTCGTTCCTGGTTCCGCTGGTCACCGGCGTCGACTCCGCAGTTTCGGCGTCGACGCAGATAGTCGGTCTGGCGGTGTGGATCGGGCTGCTGCACCTGGGACAGATGTTGATGGTGCCGCCGATGCGAGACACCATTGCCATCCTCGGTCGTGAAAGCAACCTCGGAGCGCACTTCGGCATGCTCAACACGATCGGCGGTCTGCTCGCGCTCCTGGGAACCGTGGGAGTCGGATTCGTGTACGACCTAGTCGACAACGGCCACGCAGCGCCGGCGTCACCATGGGTGATCGTTTCGGTCTGCGTGGCCGTGTCGGCTGTGGTGTTGTGGGTGTGGTCCGGTCGAACGAAGGTTATCGACCCGCGATCGTCTGATTGATCTTTGCTACAAAATCTTCCAGCACAAACGGAATGGTGAGCGGGTTCGGCATGGACACCGCGTCACTGACGATGGGGTCCAAGCTGATCAGGCCGCCGGTCTTGACCACGTTCAGATTGGTGAACGCCGGCTGCGTCTCCATCTCGGGGCGAGCCTTTTCGTAGTTGTCGAAGAGCAGGTAGTCGCACTCGAGGAGGTCGTAGTTTTCGGCGGAGATCTCGTAGTTCAGCTTGCCCGCGAACCGATCCTTCAGTGCGGCAGGAGCCGTGAATCCCAATTGCGTGAGCAACTGAGCGCGCGCTGCCTCAGGGCTGAACGCCCGCAGATTTCCGTCGCTCCAGCGAATGACGAGAGCTGCTGTCTTGCCTTCGAACTGGGGGTTCTCCGCGCGGGTGCGAACGATGAGGTCTTCGACTTCCTGGACCTCCTGCTTTGCCTGCGCGGGAACGCCCACAGCCGTACCGATGCGGGTCGTGACTTCCTGCCAGGGCAGCACCCAATCCGTCTGATCGGCGGCGTGAAGCACAGTCGGCGCGATGGCGCTGAGCTGCTTGTACAGATCCTCGTCGATCGCGTTGTTGACGGCGATGATCAGGTCAGGCGCTGCTGCCACGATCGTTTCGATGTCGAAATCGGTGGTGGCGTTGGCCAGTGGTGTCGGCTCGGCGCCCTGGACTGCCGAGTCGGCCCAGACTCCGATTCCGTCGTCGGTCGATCCCTTCCACACCGGGACCAGGACGGGCGTCAGCCCGAGGGAAAGCAGAACGTCTGCGTCGCCGATGCCGACCGCTGCGATGCGGCTGGGCGCCTGCCCGATGGTGGTGGAGCCGAACTTGTGGTCGATCGTCACCGGGAAGGCGTTGGCCTCGGCGTGAGCACCTTCGGTGCCGGGAGTGGATTCGTCCTTCGCGCTGTCGCCGCAGGCAGCAAGGGCAAAACCTGCTGCTGTTGCGAAGGTGACGGACAGCATGGCACGGCGGCTCAACATTGGGTTCACAGCAACCTCGGGTTTCATGGTTATGGGACCCTAACCATAGTGGAGCGGCAGTGTCGGCAGTGTTTGTTAGTCTCCGCCCATGACGGCGGTTCTCGACTACACATCAGCAGGACCGTTCACCCGCATCGACGGAGTGGACCCGCTCGCCCTCGAGTCGCTCCCCACCGACCCCGTGCAAATATGCCGGGTAGTGCCGTACCTGGTGGTCCAACCCACCGATGCGCGGTCGCTGAATCTGCCCACCGACCGATTCGACGAAAACCAGATCCGGCCGGCAAGCGTTCTGCTCCAACGCTTGCTTGCGCTCGATCCGGCACCGGTGACCTCCGCCCGAGAACCCGACAAGCGGCTCGTCGGAACCTGTCGGCACTTTGCTGTTTTGAGTTGTGCGTTTCTGCGCTATCGCGGAATTGCCGCTCGCGTCCGCTGTGGTTTTGCCACCTACTTTCAACCGGGACAGGGCGTGGACCACTGGATCACCGAGTACTGGGACGACGCCGGCAAGCGGTGGATCCGCATCGATTCGGAGATCCTCGGACAGAACGTCCTTCCTCGCGCCCATAACCTGCAGCCGGGAGAATTCCTCAGTGGTGGTGAGGCGTGGCTGGCGTATCGACGCGGCGAGATCGACGGGTCCCAGTTCGGGGTGTACGGCACCCAGAACTGGGGGCCTGCCGAGATCCGCGGCAACGCAGTGAAGGATCTTGCCGCGATGAACAAGGTCGAAACCCTGCCGTGGGACGAGTGGGGTCGTATGACGGACGCCTACGACGGAAAGACCGGCGCCGACTACGACCTACTGCTCGACGATATAGCCGAGGTGTGCGCCGGCGACGATCCAGTTGCCGTGCGAGCGCTGTACGAGCACGAGGATTTGTGCGTGCCGGACAAGCTGATTCGTTTCTGAGATGCTGGTGCGATGAATCCGGAGCATCGCCAACTCGAGTACGGACTTCGATTCGACTGGGGCCTGCGCGGCGCCGAAGCAATTGCTGTCGGCGTCGATGTGGCAGTGGTGGTAGACGTCCTCTCGTTCACGACGACGCTGAGCGTCGCCGCCGATGCGGGAATCGACGTACTTCCCTATTCCTGGAACGACGAGAGTGCGGTCGATTACGCGCGTGATGCCGATGCGGTTCTTGCAGTACGACGAAGTGTGGCCAGGGAGGGACAGATCAGTCTGTCTCCCAAGACGATTCGCGGGGCCGAGGTGCCGAGTCGGCTGGTACTGCCGTCGCCGAACGGGTCGACCATCGCGTTTGCGTTGGCGTCCGAGGTTGCGGTGTGTGTCGGCGCTTCATTGAGGAACGCTTCCGCCGTCGCTGATTGGATTGTGCACGAACATGGTCCGGGATCGCGGGTTGCGATAGTCGCATCCGGGGAGAAGTGGCCCGGTGGAGAGTTGCGCCCGGCAGTGGAGGATCTGTGGGGCGCCGGCGGGGTTGTCACGGCGTTGACCGCGGCTGGTTGGGAAGGTTCCCTGTCGCCCGAGGCGCAGATGGCGGCGGATGCCTGGACAGCGGTGTCGGATTCGTACGAGGACCGCCTGCGAGACTGTGCCTCAGGACGCGAGTTGATCGTCATGGGGTTTCCACACGACGTCGCCATCGCCTCGGAACTCGACGACAGCGACACCGTACCTGTTCTCGAAGATCGTGTGTTTCGAGGTCAGCGCACCGGGCGTCGATTGAACAAACTCCGCGCCCAGAGGTAGGAGAGGAAGGTGATTGCGACGCACCATCCGATCGCGAGTATGGCGTTGTTCCCGATCGCTTCGCCGAGAAGAAGTCCTCGAAGAGTCTCGATGATCGGAGTGAACGGCTGATACTCGGCAAACCATCGCAGCACGGTCGGCATCGAGTCGGTGGGGACAAATCCGCTTCCCAGGAAAGGTAAGAGGATCAACACCATTGGAAGATTACTGGCCGTCTCGACGCTCTTGCTGACGAGGCCGAAGGCAACGGACAACCAGATCATCGCGATGGAGACCAGGATGAGGAGAGCAAACGCGGCAACCCACTCCACGAAGCCTGCAGTAGGCCGGAAGCCGACGGCTATCGCCACGGCGATGACTACAACGAGGCTCACGACCGTCTGAAGGAGACTGCCGAGAACGTGACCGGTCAGGACGGACGTGCGCGTGATCGCCATCGTGCGGAATCGTGCAATGATCCCCGCGGTCATATCGGTTGCGACGGAGATGGCAGTACCTTGTGCCGCTGATGCCACAGTCATCAGAATAATCGCCGGTGCAACGTAATTGACATACTCGGCTCGGCCGCCACCGCCTGGGCCGAGGCCGTTCCCGAGCGTTCCGCCGAGCACGTATACGAACAGCAGTAGGAAGACGACTGGCATCCCGACAAGCATCACCGTCATCGACGGATATCGAAGGATGTGTCGAATGCTGCGACGCAGCATGGTTTTCGAGTCCTGATAGGCAAGCGTCATGGTGGTCATCGCGCGTCGGTCCTTTCGGTGGCGGTCAGAGTCAGGAACACGTCGTCCAGGTCCGGTGTGTGCACGGAGAGTTCCTTGACGTCGATCGAGTGAGCGTCGAGTTGGTCGAGAAGAGAGCGCAGCGAGCGGACACCGCCGTCGCTGGGAACCTGCAGGACATAGGCGGCATCGTCACGGGTAGACTCGTCGAAAACAGCAGCAGCAGAGTCGAGTTGGTCTCGGTCGATGAAGTGAAGACGAATGTGGCCGCCGGGAATGCGTCGTTTGAGTTCCGCTGCCGTACCTTGGGCGACTATCCGTCCCTGATCGAGGACGGCGATGTGGTCGGCCAGTTGATCGGCTTCCTCGAGGTACTGCGTCGTGAGGAAGATGGTGACACCGCCCTTGACCAACTCCCGGATGATCTGCCACATGGTGCGTCGACTCCGGGGATCGAGGCCGGTGGTGGGCTCGTCCAGGAAGATGATCTCCGGTCGTCCGATCAACGTCATTGCCAGGTCGAGCCGTCGGCGCATGCCGCCCGAGTACGTCGACGCGAGTTTGTCCGCGGAGCCCTGCAGATCGAACTTCTCCAGGAGTTCGTCAGTGCGAGTGCGGCGTTCGTCCTTGCCGAGGTGGTGAAGATCGGCCATGAGGAGAAGGTTTTCCTCGCCGGACAGGTAGTCGTCTACCGCCGAGAATTGTCCGGTGACACCGATGCGCGAACGCACCGCGTCAGGATCGTCGGAAGGGTTGTACCCGGCGATGCGGATGTCGCCGCCGTCTGCGGGAACGAGGGTCGAGAGGATTTCCACGATGGTGGTCTTGCCGGCGCCGTTGGGGCCGAGCAGTGCAAAGACGGTTCCGCGGTCGACGGAGATGTCGATTCCGTCCAGTACCGTCTTGTCGTCGTAGGCCTTCTTCAGACCCGTCGCGGTGATGGCTGGTTTACGGGACATCAGCGTTCCTTTCGCTAGATCTTCTTGTTGGATTCTTCTCGGGGCTCCGAACGTCGAATGACGATGTCGCCGTAGCTGGTTTGTGCCCGGACGTCTACCCGGCGTTCAGTGGAAGCCGGACCGTGCGTGGCATTCATCTGGTTGTCGACGCGGCCGAAGGACGTATGCGCGTCGAATCGTGCGGCGGTTCCGGATCGAACGCCGATATGGATTCGCCCGGCGGCCGTCTTGGCGGATACGACTCCACTCTCGATGGTCTCGAAACGGATGTCGCCGTTGGCGGTTGCGGCGCTCGCGTCGGATTCGGCGTGCTCGACGGCGACGCTTCCGTTGGCGGTCTTCGCCTTCAGTGCGCCGGTGATCGTGCCGATGTTGATGTCGCCGTTGGAATTCTTGACCTCCGCGTTGCCGTCGACGCGGCCGATGCGGATGCTTCCGGACCCGGTGCTCGTGTCGATGTCACCGGCCACATGCTCGACGATGATCGCTCCGGCGCCGGTGCTGACGTTGAGCGGTCCGGTGGTGTCCAGTGTGCAATCTCCGGCCGAGACCTTCATGCGTGAGCGTCCGAGAGTGCCTTCGGCGCGCAGGCTGACAACTGCGGCAGTGCCTTCGAGTCCCGAGCCGGAGGGAAGCTGAACGGCGATGTCGACAGATCCTGTCTTCCCGAAAATGCCGAGGCCGCGCTGTTTCGGAGTCTTGATCTGTAGCCGGCCACCTGCGAATTCGACGCGCGTTTGTTCGGCGACTCGAACGTCTACCTCGCGAGAAGAGTTGCTGGGCAACACTTCCACGACAGTGTCGTTGCGGCTGCTCGCAGCGATCCGGATGTGTCCGACTGCCACGTCGAAGTTCAAGGTGATGGGGTCAGGTGTGCTGAATGTAGGCATGGTGATACTCCCGATGAGGTTGTCTCGGTTGGTGATAGAGGGTCGTGCGAAAGGTGAAGCCGGTGTCAGTGCACCCAGCCGCTGAAGCTTTCGGAGCCTTGGGACGTGCGCTGTCTCGGAGTGCTTCTGCTCATGCCGCCTTCCAGCGCAGTTGCAGCCGAGCGAACCAGCCACGCGTTCACGGAGATCCCGGCTTCCTTGGCCGCCGCCTCGATCCGGTCTTTGAGGTCTTGCCCCAGCCTCAGGTTGATTCGAGTCATCGAGGCGTCGTCGGACTCCGTGACGGGGCGCGGAGCCGGAGTCGGTTCCTCTTCGGCGGGGGCCGGAGCCGGTTCGCTGATGGCTGGTGCCACCACGAATTCGGGTTCGCGTCCCCGTAGGCGCAGGTCCACCGAGCCTGGGGCGAGGTCACGCGTGATCTCGGCGGCTGCCGCAGACAATGCGTCGAGAAGGGTGAGTCGCACTGCTGATTCCAGCGGTGCGGTCAAACGATCGGCGAGGGCCTTTGCGTCTTCTCCGCCTGCTTCGGCCGCCACCGCGAGTTCGTGGCGAAGGTTGTCTACGTACGGTGTCAAGTCCATGGCATCACTATGGCACCACTTTGGTGCCATAGCAATAGTTTGGTGGCACATTCGTGTGAGTTTGATGAGAAGTGCCAGCTCATCGGGGTGGTTGGCGTTTCGATTCTCGGCAGGCTGGCACACTCGTAAGGGTGAGTCCTGCCGAACCCAACCGTCGCCGCCGTATCTTGCTCTGGATTGCCGGGGTGCTCGGCGTCGTGATCGTGGTCGGGGCGGTTGTCGTCGCGGTCGCGCCTTCGCGGTATCTGCCCTGGGACACTGCCGAGTTCCCGACGGTCGACGCCAGTTCGGTGACTGCGGACCAGGCTCGAGTGCTCGAACTGCTGCAATCCGAGCACGAGCGGGACCGTCCGGGCACTTTCTATTCCGACGGTATCGACGAAGAATGGTGCGCCGATTTTGTCAGCTGGATAATGAGGGAAGCGGGTCGACCGTTGTCGAACCCGAACTCCGGAAGCTGGCGTATCCCGGGGGTGTACACCCTGCAGGAGTACTACCAGGGGATCGGCGCGTACGCCGAGAACGGCAGCGGGTACACCCCGAGCGTGGGTGATGTGGTGATCTACGACAGTTCGAGATGGGTGGGTCAGCACACCAACATCGTTGTGGCAGTGGACGGTGACTCGGCGATCACGGTCGGCGGCAACGAGTTCGGCAAGGTGCGGGTCCATGATCTGGACTGGCAATCCGACTCCGCCGTCGTGGGGTTCGGAAAACTTCACCCCTGATTGCTGTGGTTCGAGGTCAGGGCAAACCATCGAGCGGATGCACGTGCCTCGCCGCCGGCGTCGATGTGCAGCGTGTTCGTGCCGGTTCGCACGCTCACCTGCTCACCTCTCTTGACGGGCTGGGTGTACTCGAGGATCGCGCGAAAGGGTTCGCTTCGTAATTTTTCAGGCAGTGCATCTTCCACGGGTTGCCAATAGATCGCGTTGTTCACGTGATCGAAAGGGTCGAAATCGCTCGAGCGCAACGGGAATGGAGAATCCGCGTAATCGTCGGTGTCGGGGTCGATCCACCGACGCCAGTGAAGATGCTCGTCCACGGCCGTCGATGCCAGGGCAGCGGTGAACTTTTCACTGATGGTTGCCGGCATTCCGGTTTTCGGGTCGATGTTGATCCAGAATGCCTCGGTCTCGATCAATCCACCGCTGTCGGACCTGATCCGAACCCGCATCGAACACCACTTGCTGGAGAGTCCGGAACACCAGCGCTGCAGATGAACTCGATCCGGCCAGACGACGGGTTCGAGTACGTCGATCACCGTCCTTCGCACCATCCACAGCGGGTGTGTATCCATGGCGCCGCGGTCGACGAGATTGTCGAAGCCCGCGTCTTGGAGGTAGCGCGCGATCGCGTCGAGGCGCAGTTGCTTGTCGGTGTGGATATCGCCCGTACGCACCGGCCAGGAGGCCTGGAAGATGCTGCCGGTTGTCGGTAGTTCGGCCATCGCTACGTGATCGTCGACTTTTGTACGGTTCATCGGATGTGGGCTCCCGGTGTTCGCTTACCCGGTCGGGTGGCTTCACGCTTGCGTTACCCGCTGGCAGGATCTTGAACCATCTGAGTTCACTGTTTTCTGAATACAGATTTCGATGTACTGTCGTACGTATGGATGTCGAGGGCGTAGATGTGGTGACCAACGTGGCGGTGCTTGCGAGGTTCGGGCATGCCTTGTCCGACGAGACTCGGACACGGATACTGCTCGAACTGAAAACTGCCCCTCGGTACCCGTCCGACCTCGCTGAAACACTGGCTGTGACCAGGCAGAAGCTGTCCAATCATCTGGCTTGTCTGCGCGGTTGTGGCTTGGTAGTGGCCGTCCCGGAAGGGCGCCGGACCAGATACGAACTCGCCGACGCACATATCGGTCAGGCCCTCGACGACCTGCTCGGGGTCGTACTCGCGGTGGATCCGTCGTACTGCCCGGACAGTGAATCAGAAGGATGCTGCTGATGGTTGCGCCCGCCCTCGGTGGCGGCCTCTCGACTGCCCGGCGTGCGCTCTTGTCGAGACGAATTCGCATCTTCGTGGCGATCACGATCAGCTACAACGTCGTCGAAGCGATCATCGCGCTGGCGGAGGGCACACGCGTGTCGTCCGCAGCACTGTTCGGTTTCGGCCTCGATTCGGTGATCGAAGTGTCCTCGGCGGCAGCGGTTGCCTGGCAGTTCTCGGCTCCGGATCCGACGAGCCGTGAGAAGACGGCACTGCGAGTGATCGCATTCTCGTTCTTCGGGCTCGCTGCGTACGTCTCGTTCGACGCGATTCGGTCGCTGTTCGGTCTGGGTGAAGCGCAGCACACGAGCGTCGGAATAGTATTGGCTGCAGTCAGTTTGGCGATCATGCCGGCCCTGTCCTATGCGCAACGCCGAGCAGGTAGGGAGTTGGGTTCGCTTTCGGCGGTCGCGGATTCGAAGCAGACGCTGCTCTGCACCTACCTTTCTGCGGTCTTGCTGGTCGGTTTGCTGCTCAACTCGGTGCTCGGCTGGTCGTGGGCGGACCCGATTGCGGCACTGGTGATCGCCGTCATCGCCGTGAAGGAAGGCATCAACGCGTGGAAGGGTGATCCGTGCTGCCCGGTTGTGACGGTGCCCGAGAGCGGTGACGAGTGCGACTGCTGCTGAGTGAACACAGGTTCAGTTGAGTGAACACCGTCTGCAGCGCGTCGGAGAGGGTGCTCACTCGGTGAAAGGGGTGCCACCTTCTGCGCGGGTCTTGATGTGCGCGGCGCGTTGCTCGAGAAGACGGCGCAGATACGGGCCGACAGCCAACCTCAGTGCCAGGTGTCCGAGCACGCCGAAAGGGGCCGTAACCGTGAAGCGGTCATGCATCCGCGTCCACCCACCCGGCTGATCGTCGAGGACGTGCTCATGTTGCATTGCGGCAAACGGGCCGCGGACCTGCTCGTCTGTGAACGAGTACGGACGGTTGTACTGCGTGATTCGGCTTGTCATCGAGAATCTCCACCCGAAATGCCGAGCAGTGAACGACACCTCGTCGCCCTCTCCCAGCGTCGATCTACCCGTACTCGTGACTGCCACCTCATCTGTTGCGTGGAGCGAGGCGGAGTGTTCGTCCATGTCGAGTTCGAGATCGAAGATCACTGCCGGTGGAGCGTAGATATCGGTGATCACGACCACGGTGTGTTGCACAGTGCCAGTCTGCCAATGTTGGTTTGCGACGCCGACAAGCGGGTACGGGTCGGTGACCTGCGGTTCATCCGCGACGGGTGATGTTTTCGCTTCCCAGCCCCTCGAGACTGAGTATGGGAAGTGCATTCTGTCGAAAGGAACACTGATGACTGCTCCACCGCGGGAACCCGCGAATCACCCTGTCCGGCAGGGTTTCGCGGTAGGTACGACGTTTGCAGCAGCAATTCTGCTGCTCACCGCAGGCATTGTCGCTCTGCTTCAGGGCATTGCGGCGGTCGCCGACAACAATCTGTTTGTCGTGGGTATCAACTACACGTACAAGTTCGACATCACGACGTGGGGCTGGATCCACATCATCTTGGGCATCATCGGAATCGTGGTGGCTCTCGGCCTCTTCACCGGTGCAGTGTGGGCCAGGGCGGCGGCAATAGTCATTGCGTCGCTCTCGATCATCGCCAACTTCTTGTGGATGCCGTACTACCCGCTGTGGTCGATCCTGGTCATCGCGCTCGACGTCGTTGTGATCTGGGCCGTCGCGACCTGGGACACAGACAGAGTCTAGGCGCCGAACAACTCGAGAGCAGTTGGTCCCGACCGAATCGACTCGGTCGGGACCATCGCTCGTGCGTGGGGACAACCCGACGGAGGGCCGGTTCGGATCAGTCGGCTCGGATCAGTCTGGGAGCCTTCGTAGTTCGGCTACGGTCAAGCCGAGGGAATCGAGTCGGGCCATGATGCTTCGCATAGCAGTGTGATCCGCGACGGGCCCGTACAAACTGGTGAATCCGCCGGCGGCACTGGCAACGCTGAGTTCGGGAAACGCCGCTTTGACGCGGTCCGACACTTCGCCGTCGATGAGGAATTGATACCGAGTGGGAGCATTCATCAGTGTCCGCTCCATTTCGTAGGGCCATGAGGTTCGGTCAGTACCGCGTCGAGCCTCGAAATCACGTGTCGTCAGGGGCAATCGGCGTCGCCGCTCGATCCAGGACTCCGTATCCGTGAGATCCAGTCTTGCTCCCACACGCTTCCGAGGCGTCATCCCCAACGGGTGAATGTCATCGCGGCTCCATTCATCCCTTTTGTGTGAGGCTGCGAAGGAACGTCACCCCTAGTGTCGACCGGGAGAGAGAAGAGGTCGGCATGGGATCTGTCATCGGGGATCTTCTACCCTTAGCGGTCGGTGTTGCGGTATCGCCCATCCCGATCATCGCGGCGATCTTGATGTTGTTGTCCAAGCGAGCCGGTAGCACCAGCGTCGGATTCGCCCTGGGCTGGATACTCGGAATAGTTGTCGCCACTGTGATCTTCGTGCTCCTGTCCAGCAAGCTCGGCGACTCCGAAGGCGATCCCTCTGCGACGGTGTCGTGGATCAAGCTGGCGTTGGGTGTGTTGCTGCTTGCGTTCGGAGTGAAGCAATGGCGTGGCCGCGGTGGCGAGCATGAAACCCCGAAGTGGATGCAAGCCATCGACGACATGACCGCTGCCAAGGGCATCGGCTTGGGCTTCGCGCTGGCAGCGATCAATCCGAAGAATCTGATGATGTGTATCGCGGCTGGAATCTCGATCGGCTCTGCGTCATTGGGCTCCGGCGAAGTAGTCGTCGCGGTCCTGGTTTTCACCGTCATCGCTGCCTCGACAGTGTGCGTGCCCGTGATCGGTTACCTCGTTGCCGCGGAGCGACTGCGCGGTCCGCTGGCCAAGCTGAAGGTGTGGTTGCAGGACAACAACGCCACTGTGATGAGTGTGTTGATCCTGGTTATCGGTGTTGTTCTCATCGGTAAGGGCATCGGCGGTCTCTGACAACGGGAGGTAGTTATGGGATCGCTGCTACTGCAACAGATCCCGCTGGCACTCGGTATCATCATGAGCCCGCTGGCGGTTGTCGCCGTTGTCGCCGTGCTCTTTTCCGAACGAGCGCGTCTCAACAGCATCGCGTATCTGATCGGGTGGTATCTCGGAATAGTTGTCGCCCTGGCCGGGTCGTACATCATCTTGACCGCACTCCAAGTTCATCAGAGAACACACCCACCCCTGTGGGTGCCCATCCTCCACCTCGTCCTCGGCGTGACGTTGCTCGCGGGTGCCTGGTTCGTCTACACGCGTAGTCGGCGCGGAGTACAGGCGATGGCGGCTGCAGTGGCTCCGGGAGATGTTGTCGCGGCGGCCCCTCAACTGCCGAAAATGCTCCAGTCGGTAGAACACTTCCAGCCGATGCGATCGGGTGTGCTCGGGTTCGCGCTGTTCGTTCTCAATCCCATCGACATGTCCTGTGCGATTGCCGCTGCCATGAACTTTCGCCTCAGCACCGTGGCGCCGACGTCGCAGATCGTCTCGGCCGTGATCTTTTCTCTGGTGTCCGTGACCTCGGTCGCCGTGCCTGTCGCCCTTCGCCTGATCAAGAAGGAGGAGGCCACCGAACCGCTGCAGAAGATCCGCACCTGGATAGCCACCAACACGCACTTGCTGAACGTCGGGCTCCTCGTCCTGATCGCGGCGATGCAGATCAGTAAAGGGGTGCAAGGGCTATGAGTGCTCCGCACACACGGACGTGGTGGGTCTTCGGATCACTGTCCGACTATCAGCGAGGCTGGCTTCGCCCAGACATCATCGCGGGCCTCACGGTGTGGGCTGTCCTTGTCCCGGAAGCGCTCGCGTACGCCACCATCGCCGGAGTTCCGCCGGTGGTCGGGCTCTATGCTGCAGTTCCGTCACTGATTCTGTATGCAGCAGCTGGTAGTTCGCGGCATCTGATCGTCGGACCGATGTCGGCCACTGCCGCGTTGTCCGCGGCGATGATCGCGCCACTGGCGTCGGGAGACGACACCAGATTTGTCGCGTTGTCGGTCGGGCTCGCGATCGTGACCGGACTCGTCGGATTGCTCGCAGGATTCATGCGCCTCGGATTCATCGCATCCTTCATCTCCGAGCCGGTTCTCAAGGGATTCATAGTCGGTTTGGCGCTCACGATCATCATCGGTCAAGTACCCAAACTCCTGGGCGTGGACAAGGGCGAGGGGAACTTCTTCGTCCAGGCGTGGACGGTGATCAAGGAACTTGGCGAGGTCGACGGTCCGACGGTGGTCATCGGATTACTCAGCTTGGCAATGGTTCTGGGAGTCAAGCGATGGCTCCCGCTCGTGCCAGGTTCGCTTCTGGTTGTGTTACTGGGGATTACCGCAGTGGCGCTGTTCGGACTCGACGACCGTGGCATCGACATCGTCGGACACATCGATTCGGGCTTGCCGACTATGGGCCTGCCGAGTGGAGTAGGAGCCGAGGACTACCTCGACCTCGTGGGGCCGGCCGTCGGTGTTCTACTCATCGGTTTCGCCGAAGGTCTCGGCGCTGCAAAGACATACGCGGCGAAGGCCGGATACACGATCGACGCCAACCGGGAACTGGTAGGACTGGGGGCCGCCAATCTCGGATCGGGCATCTGCTCGGGAATGGTGGTCAACGGCAGCCTCTCGAAGACGGCTGTCAACGGGGGAGCGGGTGCCAAATCACAGGTCAGCGGGTTGGTGGTCGCCGCATTGACGCTGCTGACACTGCTGTTCCTGACTGGGTTGTTCGAGAAACTACCGGAAGCGACGCTATCGGCGGTGGTGATCGCCGCAGTGATCGAACTAGTGGATTTCTCTTCTCTCGCAGCGCTGTACCGGGTCTGGACGAAGCGATTGGGCAGCATCTACGGGCACGCCGCTCGGGCCGATTTCGCCGCCGCTGTCGCGGCGATGTTCGGAGTTCTCCTGTTCGATACCTTGCCCGGTCTGATCATCGGAATTGTCGTCTCGATGCTGCTGCTCCTGTATCGAGTCTCCAAACCGCACGTGGCCGCTCTGGCCAAGGACGGCACGCGCTGGGTCGACACCAGCAGCCATCCTGATCTGAGGACACTCGACGGCGTCGTGGTGGTCAGGGTCGAATCCGGACTCTTCTTCGCGAATGCCGATCACGTGCGTGATCAGATCACCGGCATGGTGACCACCGGGACCACGATGGTCATTCTCGACGCCGAGACTTCACCGTTCATCGACGTCAGCGCGGCCCAGATGTTGGCTCAGCTTCGAGATTCGTTGGCTCGCAAGAATGTGAGCTTCCGGGTGGCCCGCGACATCGGTCAGTTCCGCGATGTCTTGTCCGGGGCTGACGAGGGTGCGCTGAAGGTCGACGTCTATCCGACCGTCTCGCAGGCACTCGAGGGCCGGGACAACACTTCAGCGTGACGTCCGCAGCCAGATTCCCAGTGGTCCCGCGTCTTTTGCGACCGATCCGACGATCGACGACGCGACCACCACGATGGCAGAGAAGATGAACAGCCACCCGATCACGGTGAACATCACGCCGAGAAGGCCGAACTCGTCCTGAGACGTCTTGGTCATCCGCGGCAGGAAAAGAGTGCCGGCCACGTGCAGTCCGGTCAGACCCGTCGCAGTGAGCAAGCCGGACCCGACACACATACGAGTGGTCATGCGATTGGCGGTCAACAGCATGGGCACGGCAGTCCAGACCAGTGCCCACACTGCGTAGACCGCAACAAATTCCAGGAGACTCCCCACCCTCGGAACGGCATTCAGTTCGCGGCACAGCGCCGCACCGACCACTGACGCGGCGACGACGAACACGACCGCGATCCACCTCCATGCCTGGCGAAGCGTCGCAGTCGGCACACTCCAGATTCGTCCGTACATCCGGCCAAGGGCGCGAGCGTAGGACGTGGAACTGATCAACAGCATGAGCAAGCCGACAATGCCGAACGCGGCCGCCGTGGAGGTGTCGGTCATCACGGCGTCGGGAAGCTGCACCCCGAGGTCGTCTCTGGCGACATCGGCCAAGGGCTTCAGCTTTTCCAGGGTGGACGCTGCGATCATCACCGGCAGCAAGGACGTGAACGCCTGGGCTGCCAAAGTCATGGCGCTGTCGACGAGTCCGACTTCGAAGACGTCGATCGTCGCGTCGGTAGCCAACCGTCGGCTCGGTGTGCGTCTCGCCCAGACGGTCATTCGATCGCGCGTATCGGAGTACAGCTTCGGGGGCATGGAAGCAGTCTTGCTCAGATGAGTCCGCCGCGGCGCGCAGCCTTGAGTGCGTCGCGTCGGTTACTTACTTCCAACTTCCGATAGATCCCGCGTAGATGCGTCTTGATCGTGTTGACGGACAGGAACAGCGTGTCGGCGATCGACTCGGTGGTGTCTCCCGAGGCCAGTTCGCGCAGCACGGTGTATTCGCCCGGTGTGAGGATCGGTGCACTCACCAGCTCTTGTGGACGAATGCGGTTGCGTACCTGTTCGGCAAAAGCCTCCTGATCGCCGAAGTGCCCACTGAACTCGTCGAAGATCGGACGCAGTGACGCGCCGTAGTCGAGGAAAGGTCGCAACAGCCCACCGGTTTCTGCGGCTCGCAGGGCTTTGTGCAGCGAACGAAACGACTTGCGCTCGTGACCGGTGGCAGCGTGGATCCCAGCCTCGAGTGTCCAGGCGTAGACGGTGTGGGCGAGCACAGGCTCTTCGGTGGATCCGAGGGCTTCGGAAACCTCGACGAGTGCTTCTGCGAACTTGTTGGACGAGAAAGCCACGGCAGCTCGCGCCAGGTGTATCTCGGAAGTCTCGCCGAACTGATCAGCCGCATCGCGCACGAGTCGGCCGGCCCATTCCACTTCGCCGACCGACAGGCATGCGTTCACGACCGGTGGGAGTAGGGCAAGAGTCGCCAATGAGAAGGTGCGCAGTGCGATCGCGCTGAGCATCGCATCGCGGACGTCGGCAGCGGTCGACCGTCGATCGGCCGCGTCGCCGAGACTGTGGAGCCCGAACGTGACGACGGTGTGCCACCCGAATGCCGGGACGCTGGCGCCGAGAACATCTGTGCTCCGGTAGTTTCCGATTGTCGGTATGCGGTACGGAAGTTCGCTGGTGGCGCAGAGATATGCAGCGAAGGCCACCACGGACGCGGACAACTCGTACTCCGCCGTCGTTGTGATTCGGTGTTCGACCGCGTAGTCGATGGCGTAGGTGGAGTGTGCCCTCATCGCCTCGATGTCCCCGCTGAGTGAGGCGACAAATCCCAGCCCGGTCAGTGCCTTCAGTACGAATCGCGACCTGCCTCGTAGTGTTCCGAGCGCGACCGCCTGGGTGTATTCGACAGTTGCCCTGTCGAACTCGCGTTTGAGTAAGAGGGCCGTCGCTACCTCGAGGTGAGCGTAGGCTTCGACGTCCGAGTGAGTGCTGTTCTGGCGCCGCACCAGGCGCGAAACCAATGGTTTGTTGTCGGAAGTTGGCGAAGCACAGGAGATTTCCAGACTCATCGCCAGGAACAGTGGGTCGTCCGCGATAGGCGGATGAGTTGCCTCGAGGAGATCGAGGCACGTTGTCGCAGAGGTCACGTCACCGGAATGGAGGGCGGCCGCAGCCAGGACCAGGCGGGTGATCGGAGATTCGGAGACGTGCGTCGGTGCGGATTCGAGCACTCGGACGACGTCTCCGCTGTGCCCGTCGAGTACGAGGCCCAGTCCGCAGCGCTCGAGAAAAGCGAGGATGCGGCACGGGTCGCCGATCGACACCTCGAGTTCGAGCGCCTCGAGTTCGAAGTGATGACTCTCGAACCAGGTTGCTGCTCGAAGGTGCGCGCGATTTCTCTCCTCGTGATCGACCCGACGGAACTCTGCGCGGAGGTGTTCGAGGAGAAGGGGGTGGTAGCTGAACCACGTGGTGTGGTCAGCGGAGTCGGTCCGCGTCACGGGGAAGTTGTATTGAATCAGAGCGTCGATCTCGGACCGAGCATTCGAATCGGTCAACGTTTCTGCGAGTTGAGCAGAGAACGAATCGACGACGGATGTCCGCAACATGAATGTCGTGACATGCTCGGGCAAGGATGTCAGGACCTCGTCGACGAGGAAGTCGGCGATCGGGCGCGGCGTATGGGTGAACTCGTTCAATGCATCACCGATGTCGCTCCGGCCTGCCAGGAACGCTGCGGTCAGGCGAACAACAGCGCCCCACCCCTTGGTGAAGTTCTCGACGATTGCGAGCTCGTCGTCGCCGAGGGTGATGTCGTATTCGCCGAACATCGCAGTGATCTCGGTGCGGTCGAAGGCGAGATCGGTGGATGCGAAGCGAGTGAGTCGGCCATCGAGCGCGAGCCGATGCCAGGTGAGCGGAGGTTCGTATCGAGCAGCGACGATGATCGACAGATTGTCCGGCGTGTGCGTGAGTATCTGGTCGAGAAGACCGATCGACATCGGATCGTGAAGTGTGTGCACATCGTCGAGGATCAGCGTCGTTCGGCGATCGTGAGCTTCGACGGTTTCCGCGAAGTGCGCGAGCCACTGTTCGACGGGTCGTCTCGATCCCGCCTGTGCCGGGAACCCTTGCCCGGTGGGCGCGCGACCGGCCGGGTCGAGAGGCGTCGAGATGGCCTCGGCGAGGGATTCGCACAGCACCGACACGTTGTTGTCGCGCTCGGCCAACGTCAGCCAGGCGAGGTCCACGTCAGGGGACGCCCGCGAATACTCACGAGCCCAATTCGCCAGCAGCAGGGTCTTTCCCGCTCCGGCCGGTGCAGAAAGCAGCCCGACGGACCCGGGCCCCGAGCCCTCGGTAGTGGTGGACGCGGTGAGTTTCTGGTGCAACCGGGGACGTGGAACCAGTCCCTTGATTGCAGAGGGTGGGTGAAAGCGCCCGCTGACAGGCGCGTCCGACGCGTGAGTGTGCCCGACGCGGTGAGACGCGTCGAGCGTCACTGCAGCGGCATCACGAAATGGGCTGCTCATCCGACTCCTGTTCGACTGGCTGCACTGGACGTGACCGCTGGATCGACATACGTAACGAGTTAGATGATGTGAAACTACCCAATTCGGACACTTGTTAAGCGTCCAAATCAAAAGATTCGGACCAAAGTCCCTGATTTAGCAGGGGATGCGTTCGAACTACGACGGCGTCGCCAGTGCTACCGCCTGAACGGCGGGGTGCGAGCAAACCTCGAATATCGGTCGAATACCTTTTCCAGGCCCACGAGATCCGGATCTGACAACAAGGCCGCCAGAAGTACACGTGCCTGCCCGGCCCGAAGATCGGTGGAAAATACAGCGCCTGCGGCGATCAAGTCGTGGCCGCCGCCGCCGCCACCGTAAACCGGGGAGATTGGCCCCGAGGGCACACGAGTTGTCACGACCACCGGAATGTGAGCGCCTACGCAGTCTCGGACGGCCTCGACGATCGTCGGATTGGCATTTCCCGAACCGAGTCCGTCGAGAACAAGTCCATTTGCCCCGGCGCTCACGCAAGCGTCGATCTGTACGCGGTCTGCCCCGGGATACACGGCGATGATGTCGACGCGGGTGTTCGAAATCGGATGCCACGGCAATGGTTCGGGAGTGCGCAGCAGGGCCGGATCGATGCGCAAGGAGCGGAAGGCATCAAGTGCCGTCGTGTCGGCCTTTCGCGTACCTGCGGCCGGGTGGACCGAACCGCCGAAGGCGATGAGGACACCACGTCCCCGCGACGAGATGTCGAGTCCGGCCGCGATCGCCGCGGCCAGATTCGATCGAGCGTCGGACTCGGGATGGTCGAAAGTGCGCTGCGCCCCGGTGAAGACCACCGGACGTCGGTCGTCGTGGTGCAGGTCCAACAAGAACGCAGTTTCCTCCATCGTGTCGGTGCCGTGAAGCACGACCACCGCGTCGAGTCCAGGATCCCTTAATTCGTCGGCTACGGCGTCGCGAACACGATCCATGTCCGCGAAGGTCATGCTCGAGCTGTCCTTCGACATCACGTCCACGACTCGAAGATCGATGTCGGTCTGCTCATTGCCGAGCAGATCTGCACCGGTGATTGCGGGCCGACTGATTCCGTGCGCATCTCGGGTGCTGGCGATGGTGCCACCAGTGGTGACGACTGCGACTTTCGACACTGAGGTCCTTTCACGTCAAGCTGTGGGGCGATGGATGGCCAACTCGCGAATGCGATTCCTGGCGCCGTACCAACCAATCATCAACAGCGGTGCGATGATCGCGATGGAGCCGACGGTCCATGTTCCAACAGGGTTGTCGAATGCCATCAATACGATAACGACCGCAAGAAAAACCAGTGTCGCGATCCCGGTGTACGGTGCGCCGAATATGCGGAAGGGAGGGCGGGTGACTTTGCCTTGTTTCGCAAGTTGCCAGAGCTTCAACTGGCACAACACTATGACTGCCCACGCACTGATGATGCCGAGGGCTGCAAGATTGAGGACTATTTCGAAGGCTTGCGCTGGGACAACAGCATTGAGCCCGACGCCGAACAGGATGACCACGCCGGTGAGTGCGATTCCCCCGTACGGCACTCCGGCTTTGTTCATTTTGGCAGCGAAGGCAGGCGCCGAGCCTGCCATCGCCATCGAATGGAGTATTCGTCCGGTCGAATACAATCCGGCGTTGAGGGAAGACAAGGCTGCCGTGAGAACGACCAGATTCATGATCGCATCCGCGCCTTGGATGTTGATCGAACCGAAGAATGTGACGAATGGACTTTCACCGGCGTGGTACTCCGTGTACGGGAGCAACAGCGAGAGCAGTAGCACCGATCCCACGTAGAAGACGAGGATCCGAATGATCACTGTGTTGATTGCCTTGGGTATCACCTTCCGGGGATTTTCGGTCTCTCCGGCCGTGGTTCCCACGAGTTCAATTGAGGCGTAAGCGAACACGACGCCCTGAATCACCACGACTGCCGGAAGTATTCCGTTGGGGAACAGCCCACCATTGTCGGTGATCAGGCTGAATCCGGAGGAATGTCCTTCGATGGGCGTGCCGAAGAGTACGAAATAGACACCGAACCCGAGGAACGCGGTCAACGCAACGACCTTGATCAACGCGAACCAGAACTCCAGCTCTCCGAAGACCTTCACGGACACCAGATTCAGTCCGAGAACCAACACCACCGCGATCAGAGCGAACATCCACTGATCGATGTGCCCCAGTGGCGCCCAGTACTTCTTGAAGAAGTTCATGTACAACGCCACAGCCGTGACATCGACCACGGCAGTCATTGCCCAGTTCATCCAGTACAGCCAACCCGCAGCGAAAGCCATCTTCTCGCCGAAGAATTCGCGTGCGTAGGAAACGAAGGATCCCGAAGTCGGTCGGTGCATCACCAGTTCGCCGAGTGCCCTCAGGATCAGGAACGCGAAGAACCCGCACAACGCGTACACGAGAACCAAGGCCGGGCCCGCCTGTTGGAGTCGCCCTCCCGCCCCCATGAAAAGGCCTGTTCCGATCGCACCACCGATCGCGATCATCTGAATCTGTCTGGGGCCGAGCGCCTTCTGATATCCGAGATCCTCTTCAGCGGCAACCTCGGCGTGGGGTGTCTCTTCCCGTTCGACGGTCATCAAACCTCCTCCACAACGGCGGTAGCATGAGGCTTCTCGCCCGCAACGCGGAGATTGGCGAGATGTTCGGGGCTGAGCAACCGATCGAGTTCCTCGCGGTCGAGCAGGCCCGCTTCGATCACGAGATCGGCGACGCGACGCCCGGAAATCAACGCCTCCTGGGCAATCCGGGTGGACGCGGTATATCCGATGTAGGGGTTGAGCGCGGTGACGAGGCCGATGGAGTCTTCGACTCGCGCGCGCAACAGTTCGGTGTTGGCCGTGATACCGAGTACGCACCGGTCCGCCAGAATGCGGCAAGCCGCACCGAGGTGTCGCATTCCTTCGGACAGTGAGTGCACGATGATCGGCTCGAAAGCGTTGAGTTGGAGTTGCCCGGATTCCGCAGCCATCGTAATCGTCACGTCATTGCCGATGACTTCGTACGCGACCTGATTGAGGACCTCGGGAATTACCGGATTGACCTTGCCCGGCATGATCGACGAACCTGCCTGCACCGGCGGCAGATTGATCTCGTTCAATCCGGCTCGCGGACCAGAAGAGAGCAGCCGAAGATCGTTGCACACCTTGGACAACTTCACAGCGACCCGCTTGAGTACGCCGGAGAGGTGGACGAACTGGCCCACGTCTTGGGTCGCTTCGACCAGATCCGTTGCCAACACCAGCGGCAGCCCGGTTAGTGCGCCCAGGTCGGAACAGGCCACCTCGGCGTAGCCGGCAGGTGCGTTGAGACCGGTGCCGATAGCAGTGGCGCCGAGGTTGATCTCGTGAACGAGAAGAGCAGCCTCAGCCAGGCGCGCTCGATCCTCCTCGATCATGACCGCGTAGGTGCCGAACTCCTGACCCAGAGTCATCGGCACGGCGTCCTGCAGTTGGGTGCGTCCCATCTTCACTGTGTCGGCGAACTCGAGAGATTTGGTCGTGAACGCATTCTGGAGTACACGAAGTGCATCCAGCAGGTCCTCGATCGCGAAGATCGTCGAGATGTTGACGGCCGTGGGGTAGACGTCGTTGGTCGATTGGCTCAGGTTCACGTGCTCATTGGGGTGAAGTCGTTCGTAGTCGCCGCGCCGGTGGCCGAGGATTTCCAATGCGCGATTGGCGATTACCTCGTTGGCATTCATGTTCGTCGACGTTCCGGCACCACCCTGGATGACGTCCACTACGAACTGTTCGTGCCACCGGCCGTCCACGATTTCCTTGCATGCCTGTGAGATGGCCTCGGCTCGCGGGCCGTCGAGGATGCCCAGCTTCTCGTTTGCGCTGGCTGCGGCCCATTTGACGTAAGCGATGCCGCGGATCAGATGCGGGTTCGTGGCAATTGTTCGACCAGTGATCGGGAAGTTCTCCATCGCGCGCAAGGTGTGGATTCCCCAGTACGAATCGGCTGGAACTTCGCGATCGCCGAGCAGATCGTGTTCTGTTCGCGTTTCGAGCACTTGATCAATTCCTCGTGTCTCTTCGCGCAAGCATCACTCTGCGCGGTGGGTGTATTTCGGGATCGCAGCGCTGACGGACAAGTAGTAGAACCGCCCAGCTATCGGGCTATCAGGCTATCTGACAGGTCTAATTGTTACCTCGCTCACTCCTGCACGTCAACCCGTCACCAGGTGCGATGTTTGACGCGGGACTTCGGCAGTCGCAACAATGACGGCATGAACCTGTCAGACAGCTGGGCCACCAGGCGACCAGTCGCCGCGCGGGTGAGTGCTGCCGAGGCAGTCCTCGCAGACCTTCGTGCCGCAATAGCCTCCGGCGATCTGGCAGTCGGAGAGCGTCTCCCGTCCGAAGCGTCCCTGGCCGAAAGGCACGGGGTCAGTCGATCGGTTATCCGCGAAGCCCTGCGCTCGTGCCACGCTCTCGGGCTCACCGAGACAAAATCCGGGCTCGGCACGTTCGTCGTCAGTGATTCGATAGCGCGAGACCTCGATTTCGGCAGCTATGCGGCCAACGAATTGGTCGAAGCACGGCCTCATGTCGAAATTCCGGCCGCAGGATGGGCTGCGCAACGGCACACCGCGGAGGAACTGGCGGCACTCCGCGGACTGGTACAGCAGATGCGTGACGAGGACGATCCGCTCGTATGGGTTGCACTCGACGCCCAATTTCACGGACTGATTGCAAAAGCCAGTAGGAATCGTGTCTTCGAGTCGGTAATCGTCGATATCCGTGAAGCGCTGACAAGGCAATCCGAGACACTCAATCTTGTTGCCGGTCGCCAGGAAAAGTCGAACGAGGAACACGAACGAATAGTCGAAGGAATTGCATCCGGGAGTTACGACCACGCCTCCAGGGCGATGGCCGAACACCTGGACGCCGTCAGGATGACGCTCGAAACACTTGTCCAAGAAAGTGATTCGCTGTGACGGCGCGGCCGCGCAGGTCTGTCCTCGCCTGCGCAATCTTCGCGGCATCGGTGACCGGAGCGTTGGCGGGTTGCAGTTCGTCCGACACCGCGCTGACGCCGACCACCGCGGCGTCAGCGACAACAACGGCAGCTGTACCGCCTACGGGTGTAAAGCCAGCATCGACGCCGGAATCCGAACGCACGCTCTTCGATGCTGTGGACCGCAATGATCCCGCAGCTGTTACCGCTGCCCTGACTGCCGGCGCGAACATCGAAGCGCGCGGCGAGGGCGAACGGACTCCACTCGTCGAGGCCACCAAGAACAACGCCGTCGCTGCGGCTTCTACGTTGATTCTTACCGGAGCTGACGTGAACGCGAAGGATTCCATGCCGGATTCGGCCTTCCTGTATTCCGGAGCCGAGGGATTGAACGAGATTCTGGCATTGACACTCAGCTATGGCGCGGATGTCGACAGCGTGAACCGTTACGGCGGTACGGCTCTGATTCCCGCGAGTGAACACGCGCATGTCGAGACCGTCCGGATGCTGATTGCTGCCGGGGTACCGGTCAATCACGTCAATGATCCGGGGTGGACGGCGCTTCTCGAGGCCGTTGTGTACGGCGACGGCTCGGCGCGCTACGTCGACGTGATCACTCAGCTTCTCGACGCCGGGGCAGATCCCTCGATCCGGGATGCGTCGGGAAAGACCGCATTGGACAATGCCGAAAGCCGTGGTCAGTCAGACGTTGTGGCGCTGCTGCAATCGCGGAGCTGACGCCAACGAGTTGGGCTCAGCCCGTAGGCCTGCCGAAACCGTCGGCTGAAGTGTCCGGCGTCGACAAATCCCGCACGGCGCGCAATGGTCGCGATGGGCAGGTCGACGGTAGCGGGTCGAGCGAGTTCGGCCCGAGCTTTCTGCAGGCGCTGGGTGATGATCCACTGCTCGAGCCGGAATTCGTTGTCCGAACAGATCTTGTACAGCTGGCGCAGTGAGATGTTGTGGGCGTGGGCAATTCGTGCAGGATGCAGCGCCGGATCGTGAAGGTGTTCGCGGATGTATCTGCGGATCGATGTCAACGTGAGTGCCGATCTCGGAGCGGAGGCGTCGGGATTTGCATGCGCGATCGATGCGACCAAAGCGCGCGCCAGTTCGATCGAGGCCTCGCCCAATTGTTCGGCGGCAGGATCGGTCTCCAACTGATCGGCGCTGCGGAACAATTCACGAACGTGCGCGATCATCAAGGGGTACAGGTTGCTGTGGTGAGGTCGCGTGGCAGCGTCTCGCACGGTGTCGATCGGTAGTCCCAGCCGATCCATCGGAACGTAGAGGCACTGGGAAGCGCCCGTTCCCGTCCAGGAGAAATCGTAGGTCGACGTCAGGTCCGTCATGAGTAGTTCACCGGCCGGGACTCTGCGTTGTTCATCGTGCTGATCTAGATGGCCGATTCCGCTCTCCTGCAGGGCAATCGCGAGAACCGGCATCGACGCTGATCGCACGTGCCGCGGTGTTCTGGTCAATCGCATCCCCGTCGACTCGGAGCGGAACAGTGATGCTACGCCCAGATTCCACACGTTCATCCGGGCGCTCACGCCCGCCGGATCCTCCAAGTGGATCGCACAGGGAACCGATGCGCGTCCCATCGCGTCGACGAAGGCGTCCGTGCGTTGGTCAGGGTCCAGCACGGAAGTATCCAGGAGCAAAGCCATGCAGCCTTGATACCCCGGGATGTGGACGCTCAACCAGAATTTGTGCACCGTGAGCCCAGAAGTCTGCACGGACAGTCACGTCCGTCGCAGCAGGTATTTCTAGGATCGAAACGGGCGTGTCCCGGCCTACCGCAGTTTCTCGCTTGCCTACGAGAGTGAAGGAAACGCATGAAGATCTCACGTGTATTCACAGCAGTTCTGGCAATGCTCATGACAGTCGCGGCCGGACTGATCTTCGGTTCCGGTGCTGCGGTGGCAAGCCCCAAGCCAACTGTCGTTCTGGTTCACGGAGCCTTTGCCGACGCGACCAGTTGGGACGGAGTTGCCGCCGACCTACGCTCGCGTGGCTATCGCGTCGTGACGCCGGACAATCCTTTGCGCGGGCCGGCTTACGACGCGTCCGTGATCGAGAAGACGGTTGCGGACATCGACGGCCCCGTCGTTCTCGTCGGGCACTCGTACGGCGGCGCGGTGATCACCAATGTCCACGATCCGAAAGTCCAGTCGCTGGTCTACATCGCGGCGTTCGGTCCGGTGGAGGGTGAGCCGGTACAGATCACGATCGACCCGATTCGATTCCCTGGCAGCCAATTGCTTCCTCCCGCTCTGGGATTGAAGATCGTCGACGATCCTCACGCGATCGGCGGGAAGAACGTCGACGGCTACGTCACGGACGAGTATTTCCATTCCGTCTTCGCTCAAGACGTTTCCGACGAGACGGCGGCAACCATGTTGGCTCACCAGAAGTCCGCCGCTTTGTGGGCGAACCTCGAACTCGGCGGGCCACCGTCGTGGGCGAACACACCGAGCTGGTATCTGGTCGCCGGTGAGGATCGCGTGATCCCAGCTTCGGCGCAGCGGTTCATGGCAAACCGGATGGGCGCGAACACCAGCGAACTCCCGACCTCCCATGCCTCGCTGGTCTCACAGCCAGGGGCAGTGGCAGACGTGATCGTGGCGGCCGCTCACGGGTGAGTGTGCGACCGCCACGAAAGTAGAACGGGGTCAGGCGGAAACGATTACCGAGGAGCCGTGTCCGAACAGACCTTGGTTGGCGGTGATACCGATGCGAGCTCCTTCGACCTGACGGCCTTCGGCTTGTCCGCGCAGCTGCCAGGTGAGCTCGCATACCTGCGCAAGTGCCTGTGCGGGAACGGCTTCGCCGAAGCACGCGAGACCGCCGGACGGATTGACCGGGATGCGGCCCCCGATGCTGGTGTCACCCGCACGCAGAAGGTGCTCGGCCTCGCCCCGCTTGCACAGCGCGAGGTCTTCGATCCAGTCCAGTTCCACCGAGGTAGCGAGGTCGTAAACCTCGGCGATGTCGACGTCTTCGGGAGAGATTCCGGCTTCCTCGTACGCGGCGTAGCCGATGGATTCCTTGAACGTGCGCTCCGGAGCCGGGACGGCGGAGCTGGAATCGGTGGAGAAGTTCGGCATATCCATGATCGTCTGCGGGAACGTCGGCGTGACCGTCGAAATAGCCTTGATGCGAACAGGTTCCGCGATGCCCATCTTGCGGGCGTATTCCATCGACGTCAGCAAGATTGCGGCGCCGCCGTCGGACGTCGCGCAGATGTCGAGCAAATGCAGGGGATTGGACACCACGGGGGATGCCAGCACGTTCTCGACGGTGACTTCCTTGCGGTAGCGCGCATTCGGATTATTGAGTCCGTGCTTGGCGTTCTTGACCTTCACGTTGGCGAAGTCCTCCGCGGTGGCGCCGTAGAGGTCGATGCGACGACGCGCGTTGAGCGCGAAGTACGCCGGGTTGGTCATACCCATGAGGCGGAAGCGCAGCCAGTCCGGGTCGTCCCAACGCTCACCGGCGACGGGAGCGAGGAAGCCCTTCGGCGTGGTGTCGGCGCCGACGACCAGGGCAACTTCGCTGAGGCCGGCCAGGATTCGTGCGCGAGCGGTGTCGAGTGCCTGGGCTCCCGTCGCACACGCGGCGTACGACGTGGCGACGCGAGCGCCGTTCCAGCCGAGTGCCTGGGCGAAGGTGGCTCCGGCGACGTATCCGCCGTACCCGTTGCGGACGGTCTCGCCGCCGACGATGAAGTCGACGTCCTGCCAATTCACGCCCGAATCGGCGAGCGCGGCGCGAGCGGCGGCAACGCCGTATTTCACGAACGACTGCCCCCACTTGCCCCAGGGGTGCATTCCGACACCGAGTACTGCGACGTCCTTGCTCATGACTGCGACTCCTGATCAGCTGCGGCGACAGGCTTCCAGCGCCACGTCGTACGTACTCCGGTTTCGTCGGTGTACAGCGGCTCGACAACCAATTCGACGGTATTGCCGACCTTGAGATCGTCGACGCCGAATCCGTCGGCCACCTGGCCGAGGATGACGATCCCCTCGGGCAGCTCGACTGCTGCGAGAGCAAAAGGCTCGTACGGATCCGAGCGCGGGATGTACGGCGGCGGGGGCTGGTACTGCGCGTCTGTGTACGACCAGACAGTGCCGCGGCGGGAGAGTTCCACGTCGTCGAACTCCTCGCTGAAGCAGCTCGGGTTCTTGCAGAACGTCGCCTCACGAGGGAAGGAAATGGTGCCGCAGGATTGGCACTTCGTGCCGATCAGAGCAGGTTCGTCGCCGGTGGTGAACCAACCCTCTACTGCAGGCGTCACACTCCCGTTCGGCGCCGGCGTTGCAGTCTCGCTCATGCAATCCTCATCTGGTTGGCGAGCCTGATCCGGGGGATCGTGGGCCCGCTGTGCCGCTTACTGGAACAGGTTGCAGTATTACACGATTTCGGCCGCTGACGGGCAAAAATTTTCGCTGAGTGGGACGCTGCCGGAACGCAGACGGCCCCGCCGGGCAGACGAGTCTGCAGGCGGGGCCGTGTGCGTGAAAGTAGCTGTTTACCTGTAGCGGATCAGCGAGCGCGAACGGGTCGACCGAATCGACGCGCCGGTTTCACCCGGGCCGCAGCGTCGAGGATGGAGGTGATCTCGACCTGATCCAGAACCTTTTCGCGGACACGGTCGTGCGCAGCGCCGCGTTCCAGTTCCGCCTTGTCGATGGCATGCCAGCCCTCGCGGTCAACGACGTCGGACTGTCGCGCCCGGACCAGACGATCGACTGCGGAGTCGTCGGCGACCGGGTTGGTCAGGCGTCCGTCGTTGAAGTCGTCGACGAGCATCCTGATCGTTTCCTGCGCGCAGGACTTGTTGGTGCCGATGAACCCACTCGGTCCGCGCTTGATCCAACCGGTCGCGTAGACCCCGGTGGCGGGATCACCGTTCGGAGCTTCGAGGACTCGGCCGTTCTCGTTCGGAATGACCGAAGCGCGCTCGTCGAACGGGACGCCGGGGATGGGCACTCCGCGGTAGCCGATCGAGGTGAGGACCAAGCCGGTATCGATGGTCTCGGTATCGCCGGTTGCTTCGATCTGCACGGTTCCGTTGGCGTCGACAAGAGCGTTGCGCGCGAACTCGATTCCGCTGACCTGATCGTCGCCGGTGATCGAGGTCGGCGTGAGCAGGTAGCGCAACGTGATGCGCTTGTTGCCGACGTCGACGTGATCGCGGTTCTTCAGGGCTTCGAGGAGACGCAACTTCTGCTCGACGGCATGCGGGAGTTCGCCGCGTTTTGCCAGTTCTTCGGTGGCCGAGTCGAGAACCATGTCGTCGGGTCCGACAGAGAGTTCGATGTCCGGCAGTGCCATCAGGCCGGTGAACTCGGGGACCGTGAACGCGGACTGCGCGATTCCGCGTCGACCCACGATGACAACTTCTTCGACGCGACTCTTCCGCAGAGCGGCGAGTGCGTGAGCGGAGATGTCGGTACCGGCCAACTTCTCGGGATCGGCCGTCAGAATGCGAGCGACGTCGAGCGCGACATTTCCGTTTCCGATGATGACCGCGCGGCGATGTGAGAGGTCGAAGACGTCGTCGGCGTGATCGGGGTGGCCGTTGTACCAGGCTACGAAGTCGGTGGCCGAGGCCGTGCCAGGCAGATCAGCGCCCGGAATGCCGAGCCCACGGTCGGATGAAGCGCCGACTGCGTAGAGCACCGCATGGTGATTTTCGAGCAGTTCGCTGTGCGAGATGTGCTTGCCGATCTCGACGTTGAGGTAGAACTCGAAACCCTTTTGTGCGGCGATCTTGTCGAACAAGCGAGTGACCTGCTTGGTCTTCTGATGGTCCGGAGCAACGCCGGCGCGAACCAAGCCGTAAGGCACAGGAAGGCGATCGAAGACGTTGACCTGCACGTCAGGCTGAGTCAGCAACTCGTCCGCGGCGTACATCGCCGACGGTCCGGAACCGACGATCGCAACGCGCAACGGCGGTCGGCCCTTGTCGACGTGGGCTGCCGGGATGACCTTGGCGAGAAGCGGCCTGGGCCGCTCTTCCTTGTAGAAGTCCGCATTGATGGACAGGAAGACTCGCTGCGGGTCGGTCAGCTTCGACTCGGGGACGATGGCGTCGACCGGGCAGGCCGAGACACATGCGCCGCAGTCGACGCAGGCCTGCGGATCGATGTGCAGCATCTCGGCGGTGAGGAAGTCCGGCTCGTCCGGCGTCGGATGGATGCAGTTGACCGGGCAGGCGTAGACGCACGAGGCGTCGCTGCAACAGGACTGCGTGACTACGTGTGGCATGGCGCTATGAGTCCGATCTCGACTGTCCGGGAGCTACGCGGCGGCGTTGTGCGAGCTGCGGTGAGGTTCGCTACGGAAGCGTGATGCGCGGCCGTCCATCTTGCAGGCCTTCCACACCAGGCGCGAGGCACGGTTCATCAGGCCGGTGTCGGTGGCCAGCATGCGGACGTCACCGAAGTAGTTGCGCAGGGTCTGGCGCGACTCGGGCAGATCCCAGAACAGGTCCTTCTTCACGGACTTCGGGATGTCGAACTGCTTCCAGAAGGACTTCGGCGGGATGACGATGGCGTCACAGAGAATGCGCATGACGATCGGGAACAGCAGCGAGAGGACGAACCGGTTCGGGCGTGACATCAGCGGGATGCGACGGCTCAGAAGCTTGTGCGCGAACGAGATGTGACGCGCTTCCTCGGCTACGTGGATGGCCATGACCGACTGCATGATCGGGTGGATCTGGCCGCCGGCGCGCAGGATGCTCTTCTGAATGTGGTCGATCGGCTCTTCACCGGCGAGGACACCGACAAAGAACAGTTCGGGGAACGGACCCGCAGCGAGGGGGATGAAGGGTGCAAGCATCTTCATCGGACGGCTCATGCCGGGAGCGTCGGCACCGATGCGGTTGACCATCTCCTGGAACATCATCGTGTGGTTGCACTCTTCGACCGACTCGTGCGTGCAGTAGCGCGCCTCGGCCGAATCGTTGGGCAGCGAGAAGACGTACTGCATCATGCCGCGGATCAGAATGTTCTCGAACTGGAGACCGACCTTCGCGACATTGGCCTGGCGCCACATGCCGATTTCGATCTGCCTGGCCTCGGACTGCGACTGGTACCAGGGGTGAGCACCCAGCGGGTCTGTCTCGGCCGGGAGGATCCAGCGGCGATCGTTCGGGACGACGGCAAACTCGGGGGAGTCCCAGTCGATGTCGAGGTACGGGTCGAAGTGCTTGTGCACCGAGCCCTCGGACAGGAGTCGAAGCGTCTCGTTGTACGAGTCGTCGGATGCTTCTCCGCGCTTGTCGAGCGGCGATGTGAGCGTCATGGCGTCTCCTCTTCGTTTCGGTCACCGCTGGTATTTCTCGCGGTGTTCGGTGGAATCGAGGGCCGGTTGTGTGATCGCTGGCACTCGGTCTGGGTTTAATGTAACCCGAGGTATCAGGAAAAGCTAGTGGCAGATACTCCTGGATCTCGACGAATTCTTGACACGGTCGAAACGGCGCCATAACTTACTTTTGAGTAATTTCCGCGGTGCGCTCGAAGTTGGCTGTTCAGGGATGGGTTCGCACCGAAACGCACGCGAAGATCGAACCGAGGCCGATGTGATCAGAACGCTGCTCAGCAATATTGCCTTGAGTCCGCCGACGCGTCTGCGCTCTCTTGTTCCGTCACGCGGTGTCACGCTCTCCGACAAGACGATCGTTCTGACAGGAGCTTCCTCGGGGATCGGCGAGGCGACAGCTCATCTCTTGGCTCGTCGGGGAGCCGAGATGATCCTGGTCGCGCGCGGTGAGGAAAACCTCGAACACGTACGGGACGAGATCCACCGCAGGGGAGGGTGGGCGCACATCGTGCCTGCGGACCTCTCCCGCGGTGAAGCCGTCGACGAACTCGCGGAGACGATCGCGGATCGATTCGGGTCGGTCGACATCCTCGTCAACAATGCGGGTCGCTCGATCCGGCGTACCGCGTTGGATTCGGTCGACCGATTCCACGACTACGAGCGCACCGTGGCACTCAACTACTTCGGACCTACACGACTGACGTTGCGTCTGCTGCCCGCGATGCTCGAGGCGAAGTCCGGACACATCATCAACGTCGGAACCTGGGGAGTCACTGCCGGCGTGATGCCGAGGTTCAGTGCCTACCACGCGTCGAAGTCTGCTCTCAGTGCCTTCGGCCGAAGCCTCGGCGCGGAATGTCACGGCACCGGTGTCGATGTCACCACAGTGCAATTCCCACTCATACGAACACCGATGATCGCGCCGACGGCGGATTACGTGAGCCAGCCGGCGCTGACGGCCGATCAAGCTGCATCGTGGATCTTGAGGGCGATCAATACGCGTCCCGTCGAGCTGTATCCGCGGTACGCGGGGCTGTTACGAGCGATTGACGTTGTATCCCCTTCTGCCACTGACGCTCTCGTGCGAAGGGCCGGGATCTGAGGGGCCGGGATCTGAGGGGCTGGGATCTGAGGGGCTGGGATTTGAGGGGTTGGGATCTGACCAGAAACGTGCGCCAGCACCGGGGCATGGTTCGTCCCCGGTGCTGATGTATTCGATTGTCGCGATTCACGCCGCTGTGGGTGGGCTGTTCCCGCCAATCGGCTGTTGATACGGATCAACCGACATCGGTGGATAGAACACCGTCTTTCGATCCGGACCGATCTCCACCCGCCACTCGGTGTGGTGCAGTGTCCGGTGGTGATGACCGCACAACAGAATCAGATTGTCGAGATCCGTTGGGCCACCATCGTTCCAGTGAACAATATGATGAGCATCGCACCACCCCGACGGAGTCCCGCACCCTGGGAACGCGCACCCACCATCCCGAACTGCCAACGCCCGCCGCTGCGGCACCGTCGCTGTTCTCGCTTCCTTACCGCAGTCGAGCGGAACACCATTCTCGTCCAACAAGATCCGCGTCACGGTGCAGTCGCAGGCGAGCATCCGGGCAGTATCGATACTGATCGGGCCCACCCAATCCGTCCACGCAAATCCCAGCTCCTCAGTGGACGGCAGGAGGTCTTTCAACGCTTGCAGATCGGTCATGTCTTTCGCCGATGCGGTGACCGTGATGTGTGGTTTCACGCCGCCCTCGATCGGACCCAACCCCGCCCACTCGTACCGGCGCAACAACTCGCAGAACCCGTCCGCACGTCGTAGTGCCGGAGTACGCGTGTCCTTGACACCGTCCTTCTCCGGCGTCGGCGCCGACAGCCTCGACAACAAGGTGATCAGACGGGCCCCGTTCACAGCATCTAAATCGCCCTTCACCGTGACACGCCCGTACAAGCCTTTCGAGGCGTAGAACTCGTTACGTTCGGAATCCTCGCCGACCGGGACGCCATCCTCGCGTTTTCCGTACTGCTTCTCGATCCGCCGAATCGCTGCCCGCACCGCATCACAATCGGCAATGTTCTTCGACGCCAACCCGAGCAGAATCCCGCGGGCCTTGTCCACCTCCGCCAGGGTCATGTTCTTCGGTGGATGCTGACAAAACGACGCCACCTGACGGGCCTTCAACGCATCAACATCACCCCGGTGAAACGCATCGCCCACAACGGGTTCGAGCATCAACAACCGCGCCAACCCGACCAGCAGACTGCACTCGCCGATCTCCAGATTCGTCGAACCGTGCAACCACTGTGCGATCGCCCGAAAACCCTTCCCGCCGAGAACCTCACGGGAAAACATTTCCACGATCAGCAACACCATCCGCGACTGCAACTCGTGCCGGACACGCACCAGATCCAGAACCTCACTCTTGAGGCCCTCGCCATCCAGTTGCCACGCATCCCGACTGTCCATACCGAAAGTTTAATCGAACATACTTTCGATAACCAGAGGCAAAACGGACAACTTCAAGAAGACCTACACTCGAGAGCTGTTGAGATGCATTGCTATTCGCGCAACCGCCGACGCGATTCGTTGACAGAGACTCGCAACTCCCCCAAAGGCACTTCACGACCCGACTCACTGCGCACCTCGACGCGAACACGCTCGCCAGTGGCGTCGTCCGCCACCTCCAACGGTCCGCCTTTTCCGCCGTGCAGATACTTGTCTCCCCACTGCATCAGCGCAAGAACCGCCGGCAGCAGGTCACGGCCCTTCTCGGTGAGCACGTACTCGTGCCGCGTCCGCTTTCCAGGCTCCTTGTACGGCACACGCTCGAACAGTCCCGCCTCAGTGAGTTCTTTCAGCCTTGCCGACGCAACCGCCTCGGTGATGCCGACTCGCGACGCGAAGTCGTCGAAACGCGTTGTGCCGTAATAGGCCTCTCGCAGAATGAGCATCGCGGACCGGGTGCCGACCACTTCCATCGCCCGCCCGATCGAACAGTGCGTGGCCCGCCAGGCGTCGCGATCTTCGAGCACTCCGGTCAGTCGTACAGCGTCCATGCAATTCACCATACCCCCTGGCTTGCCATAACCATAGCCAGAGTCTAGATTGCTGACTATGGAACTTCATAGCCAGCCAGTGCGGACTGGGCCGCTCCTCGCAATTCTGTCGGGAGCGCCGTTTGTCGCCAGCCTCGATCTTTTTGTGGTCAACGTGGCCTTCGGCGACATCGCCAAGAGCTACCCGGGCAACTCACTCGGCGAGTTCAGTTGGATCCTCAACAGCTACGCGATCGTCTACGCCGCGCTGTTGATCCCCCTCGGACGCTGGGCGGACCGGATCGGGCACAAGCGCGCCTTCATCGCCGGCCTCGCACTGTTCACCCTCGCCAGCGCCGCCTGCGCTTTCAGTCCGTCATTGTGGGCACTGGTGGCATTCCGCATCGTTCAGGCAGTCGGCGCCGCAGCGCTCACCCCGGCCAGCCTCGGCCTCCTGATCAGTGCACTCCCGGCTGCGAAACGTCAATCCGGCGTACGCATCTGGGCGGCAGCCGGCGCGGCCGCTGCGGCATTCGGCCCCGTCGTGGGCGGCATTCTCGTCGAGGCGTCGTGGCGCTGGGTCTTCCTGATCAATGTTCCAGTCGGGATCGTATTGCTCTACTTCGCAGTCCGACTCGTCCCGGATACAACACACAAGGACTCCGATGCCGGGATCGACTTCGTCGGCGCCGCCCTCCTCACCGCCGGAATCGGCTCTCTCGCGCTGGCACTCGTCCAGGGACCTGATTGGGGATGGACCGACAACCGCGTTCTGATCGCCGTCGCCGTCGCCGTCGCGACCCTACTTTCGTTCTGGTGGAGCAACTCTCGCCATCGCACTCCGTTGATTGCTCCCGACCTTCTGAAGATCCGCTCCTTTGCCTGGTCCAACGTCACCGCCATCCTGTTCAGCGCGGCATTTGCTGCCGGACTGCTCTCGAACATCCTCTGGCTGCAAGAAGTTTGGGGATACTCGGCATTGCGCACCGGCTTCGCCGTCTCGCCGGGTCCGCTTCTGGTTCCGCTGTTCGCGATCGCCGGTGGATCGCTTTCGCGCAAGTACTCGGCGGGACGCGTCGCCGCACTCGGCAGCCTTCTGTGGGCCGTCGGAACGGTATTGGTCCTCGTCTCGGTTGATTCGACGCCCAACTACGCGACCGGACTCCTGCCGGGCTGGATCATCGCCGGAATCGGTGTCGGCCTTGCCCTGCCGACCATTCTGTCGCAGGCCACGGCGGATCTTGCACCGGCCCGATCGGCCACCGGTAGCGCAATCGTCAGCATGAGCCGACAGATCGGAACCGTTCTCGGCGTGAGTGTTCTGATCGCGGTTCTCGGCTCCTCCGTCGACCCCGACACCTTCCGCCAGGCCTGGTGGGTGATCTTTGCCGTCGCGCTTGTGTCTGCCCTGGCATCGCTGGGAATGACGCCTGCAACCACACCCACCCCAGTTGTCCCTGCTGAATCCGCCATCCCTGAAAGGAATTTGTCATGAGAGACGCAGTTATCGTCGAAGCCGTTCGCACTCCGATCGGCAAGGGAAAGGCGAACGGCGCCCTGCACGGCATCAACGCCGTCGACCTCCTCGCCCACAGCCTCAAAGCGGTAGTCGAGCGCACCGGGATCGATGCCGCGCTGATCGACGACGTCATCGGCGGCGCGGTCAGTCAAGTCGGTGAACAGAGCCAGAATGTCACTCGCACAGCCCTTCTCGCCGCCGGCTACCCCGAGTCGGTACCGGGAACCACCGTCGATCGCCAGTGTGGAAGTAGCCAACAAGCAGTTCATTTTGCTGCTCAGGGCGTTATTGCCGGTGCGTACGACATCGTTGTCGCTGCCGGAGTCGAGTCGATGAGCCGAGTGCCGATGGGCTCGAGCAGCGTCGGGCGCGAGTCACTCGGTGTAGGTTTCGAAGAGCGCTATCCGGACGGTCTGGTACCGCAGGGCATCAGCGCCGAATTGATCGCTGCCAAGTGGGGACTGAGCCGCACCCAACTCGACGAATTCTCGGCGTCGAGTCATCGGAAAGCCGCGCTGGCAACCGAGAGTGGTTACTTCACCAAGGAACTCTCCACGCTCCCGCAGCTGTCGGTCGACGAGGCCATCCGCCCCGGTACCACGGTCGAGACCCTTGCCGGCCTACGGACCGCCTTCGAATCCGACTACTACGCCCAGCGATTCCCACAGATCGACTGGTCCATCACCGCGGGCAACAGCAGCCCGCTTTCGGACGGCAGTTCGGCGGTGATGATCACGACCAGTGAGATCGCCGCGAAACTCGGCCTCACCCCGAAGGCACGGCTGCACAGCTTCGCTGTCGCCGGCGACGATCCGCTGTACATGCTCACGGCGGTCATCCCGGCCACCGAGAAGGTCTTGGCCCGTGCGGGTTTGACGATCTCGGACATCGATCTGTTCGAGGTCAACGAGGCCTTTGCTCCCGTCGTCCTCTCGTGGGCAGCAGACACCGGCGTCGATCTGTCCAAGGTGAACGTCCACGGCGGTGCCATCGCACTCGGCCATCCGCTGGGCGGCAGCGGAACCCGGATCATGACCACTCTGGTCAACGCTATGGAACAGCGCGGCGCGCGCTACGGACTCCAGACCATGTGTGAGGCAGGTGGGCTGGCCAACGCAACCATCCTGGAGCGCTTGGGCTGAGCAATCACCGCTGGACGGCACTCGGACACTAGTGACCGAGTGCCGTCCATTCGGGATCCGGCTTGCGCGCAACGACCCGGAACACGATTCCACCCCGTCCACTGCGCTGCACCTCGTCGATCAGGAAGCCTGCGTTTTCGAGGTATCCGACCGGTTCGCGGGTGAGGTGATCGGCACCGAACCGTACAGAAAGCGGTTCGACGGCCTTCATCAGCGCCCGTACAACCGTGTTGGTGCTCGGCCCGTGCTCAGCGAGCACGAATCGACCACCAGGCACCAGCACTCGAAATGCTTCGCTGGCAACTCGGTCCGGATCGGGGATCGTGCAGAACGCGTAGGTGGAGACCAATGTGTCCACGCATTCGTCAGGAACATCGAGTGCTTGCACGTCTCCGAGTCGTAGGTCGACTTCGGTCTTCACTCCCTCGGAGACCTTGACCCTGGCCTGATCGAGCATCGCAGTCGAGATGTCCACGCCGATGACGTAGTCGACGTCGTCCCCGTAGAGCGGCAGGTTCAGCCCGGTGCCCACGGCAATTTCGACCACGCGCCCATGCGCCTGATCTACAGCCCATTTCCGGGCGTCACCGAGCACAAAGCGCTCGAAGCGCCCGATCTGTCGGTCGTAGTGCGCCGCCATTGCGTCGAAAGTCTTGGCGACCTGTGCAGTGTCTGGTTCACGCATAGTGCCCCGTTTCGATCGATCTTCTGTGCAGTCTTACACGCGAGCACCGGGTCGGGAAGACCTTTCGTGACGAAGAGCGACCGGCCGCGCGACGCAGTCCCTGACGGATGACCCCGGTATCGTTCCAGGTGACCTGACCTCACCAACGACCATCATGGATAGAGACCTCGTGCGATCAAGTAACTGCGTCACCGGATCGGTCCGGCCACCTTTTTCCACTGATTCCACTGGAGGTCTGTGATGGCCGGAGGACTCTTCGCCCTGCTCGACGACGTCGCAGCCCTGGCTCGTATGGCTGCCGCCTCGATCGACGACGTTGCCGCCGCAACCGGTAAGGCGACCGCCAAAGCTGCAGGCGTCGTCATCGACGACGCAGCCGTCACGCCGCAGTACGTCCGTGGGCTCGCGGCCGAACGCGAGTTGCCCATCATCAAGCGCATCGCCATCGGATCGCTGCGCAACAAGCTGCTGATCATTCTTCCGATCGCTCTGCTGCTGAGTCAGTTCCTCCCCTGGCTGCTGACGCCACTGTTGATGGTCGGCGGCTGTTACCTCAGCTACGAAGCGGTTCACAAGATCTGGGGTGCAATTTTCGGCCACGGTGACCACCACGAGGCCGCTGACGAGCATCCTCGCGACGAAGAAGCAGTGGTTTCGGGTGCCGTCCGCACCGACCTGATCCTGTCGGCCGAGATCATGGTGATCGCCCTCAACACCATCGCGGGCGAAGGTTTCTGGAGCCGATTGGTGATCCTTGCCGTCGTGGCGGTCGTCATCACCGTGGTCGTCTACGGCGTCGTCGGACTGATCGTGAAGATGGACGACATCGGATTGAAGATCGCCGAGACGTCGTCTGGCTTCACCCACAAGGTCGGCCGAGGCCTCGTTCGCGGCATGCCTCACGTGATGTCAGTGCTCTCGGTCGTGGGTACCGCCGCGATGCTGTGGGTCGGTGGCCACATCTTGTTGGTCGGCATCGACGAACTGGGCTTCCACCCGCTGTACGACGCCGTTCATCACGGCGAAGAAGCAGTCAGTGACATCGCCGGAGTCGGCGGGGTACTGGCGTGGATCGTCAACACACTTGCGTCGGCAGCACTGGGTCTGGTGGTCGGCGCCATCATCGTCGCAGCTCAACTGGGTATCACCCGCCTGCTCGCAAAGCGTTCTGCAACGGCCTAGTCACTTCGAGTTGTGGCGGAGCACCATCTGCTCCGCCACAGCGCGCAGTCCTTCACGCAACGACCGTGGCTCGAGCGCTTCGACGTCCGCTCCCAAACCGATCAACTGCGAGAGCGCGACAGCTTCGCTCTCGAGTTGCAGCTCGGCACTCACCCATCCGTCGTTGCCCTCTGGCCCCACTTCGACGGCAGCGGCAAGCTCGCCCACCACATCGGGGAGCCGGAGCCTGCCCTCTGGTGACAACCGCACGCGACACTCGAAGCGAAGCAGCGAACGGTCGAACTCGGCCATCGACGCCGCCCACCACGACGGCAGATCGAAATCCACCGGCCGAGTGAACGAATCATCTTCTACCACGGCATTTTTGATGCGTCCGACTCGAAACGACAGCGTTCGACCGTTCATCCCCGCCACCAGATACCAAACACCGGCTTTGATGACCAGACCCAGCGGATCGACCGTCCGCTCGCGATCGCGATAGGCGAAGCGCAGTCGACGCGAGTCCAGCACAGCGGATGTGACGATCGGAAGCGCAGAGATGTCGTCGACGCCGCCGAACCAACCCGGAACGTCCACGAGAATGCGGTCCTGCCACAGTCGTGCACTCTCGCGCAGGGGACCGGGCAGGGAGCGGAGCAGTTTGGCCCCCGCCGAACCGACGGCGTCGGATCGCCCGAGATCTGCAGCGATGGACGGCACGCCCAACAGCATGAGTGCGGACGTCTCGTCGTCCGTCATGCCGGACAGCTTGGACTGCCAACCGTCGAGCAGACGGATGCCACCACCGGGGCCGCTCTCGGTCCAGATCGGCACGCCGGCAGCCGACAACGAGGCCACGTCGCGGTAGATCGTCCGCACCGAAACGCCGAACTCTTCGGCCAACTGATCGGCGATAACGCCGCGACTCCCCTGCAAACGCAGCATGAGTTGGAGCAACCGCGCGGATCTCATGGACCGAACATTACCGAGAATCACTGACAGAAGTTGTCAGGAATAGGGGTGCACAATGACCGTCATGGTCACTTGGAAGCAGTTCTCCGAAGAAGTACCCGCTCTTGCCGTCGCGGTCCAAGCACGATTCAAAGCCCACAAGCATCACGTCCTCGCAACGCTGCGCAAGGACGGTTCACCGCGGGTCAGCGGCACCGAAGTCGAAATCCTCGACGGGCGTCTGGTGCTCGGTTCGATGTTCGGCGCACTCAAGGCGAAGGATCTCATCCGTGACGGGCGCTACGCCCTACACAGCAATCCCGGTGAGCACACCATGGAGGGCGGCGATGCGAAGATCGCCGGAATCGCACGCGAGGTGACCGGCGACGAGTTCGAGGCCGTGCTCGCAAGCTACACCTACGAGGTTCCGAAACCTCTGCACCTCTTTGTCCTCGACATCGACGAGGTGGTGCACACGACGGTCGACGACGAGCACATGTACGTCGATCTCTGGAAGCCGGGCAAGGAGATCACCCGCTTCACCAAGTGACGTTCTTCTCGCAATGCTCGCCGTTGGCACACGATTCCACCTGAACGGTGGCGTGGGAAAGACCGTGACTCTCGAGGACGGTGCGCGCGGATTCCAGAACGTTCGACGAATTCGCGTCACTGGTCAGGTGGACCGTCGCGACATCCATGCCGGTGGTGAGCGTCCAGACGTGTAGGTCGTGAACACCCATCACGCTCGGCAGCGCCGCCAGGTCGGCCTCGACCGCTTCGACGTCGACGTCGGCCGGCGACGCCTGCGTCAGAATGCGCAGCGATGCTGCGGCCAGTTTGATCGCACGCGGCACCACCCACAGCGAGATGAGAACACCGACGACGACGTCCGCCCACGTCCAGTTGAACAGCAGGACAAGGCCACCGGCAATCAGAACTCCGACGCTACCGACGGCGTCTGCAAGCACTTCGAGGTAGGCGCCACGCACCGCGAGGCTGTCCTTGGAATCGCCGCGCAGCATCAGCATCACGACGATGTTCGCGGCCAATCCGGCAGCTGCAGTGATGATCAGGGCGCCGCCCGGGATCTCGGGTTCGTTACCGATGCGGCCGATTGCCTCGTAGAAGACCCAGGCGGCGACGGCCAGCAGCATCACGGCATTCGCCATGGCGGTCAGCACTTCGGCGCGGTGCCAACCGAAGGTCCTGGCCGCGGTGGTGCTGCCCTTCTTCGCGAGCAGCAAAGCCGTCAATCCCATGGCCATGCCCACCACGTCGGTGAGCATGTGGCCGGCGTCGGCAAGCAGCGCCAGCGAGTTGATCAGAATGCCGACCGTAGCTTCGAGTACGAGAAATGCAACGAGGATCGCAAGCGCGATCGCCATTTTCTTGATGCGTTGCGGTGACAGCCCTACTCCGACCGAATCTGCTGCCGAGTGGCCGTGTGAATGGCCGTGCCCTGCTCCCATTTGTCCTGTTCCCTCCCAAGTCCTTCTCAGAGCATATGCATACATTCGCATACATACAATGAGTTGCTCAGTGAGCGGGAAAAGGCAGAGGTCAGTGATCCGGCTCGTACGCCGGGTGCGGCACAGTGGGCGGCAGAGTGGCGATCGACGAGATGCGCTTCATGCCTGCTACCTGCAAGAGGTCGACGACCAGCGATCGAATCTGGGCAAACACCACCGTCGAGGACAGGCCTGCGTTCTCGACTATCGCCGGTTTCAGTTCCTTCGCCACCGAGCGCAGGACGCGCGCTGCCTCGGCCTGATCAGGCTGCTCCCCCGGCTCCGCCAGGATCATGTCCTTGAGAACTTCGACGGCTTTCGACAAGCGCTCGACCTGAGCCACCAGACGAGGATCGAGGATCTCGTCGTCCCTGACCAACGTCAACGAACGACGCGCGAGCACTCGAATGTTGCGCATCGCGTTGTCGATGGGATCGGCTGTCGCCATGAGCCTTTCGAGGCGCGGTCGACTGTTCCAGTACAGCGGGGAGATTCGGCTGATCTCGCGCCCGCCGAGGAGGTTGCTGCGCAATCCGTCGATGGCACCCTGAGTTGCGCGCGCCTTCTGCAGCGCCTTCACGATCGGGTCCGGGTCGTTCGCGACGAGGCCGTCTGCCACCAATTGCAGTACCTCTGACGCTGTTCCGAGGATCGATGCAGCGTCCTTGCGTGCGCGTCGTACCGGGTGCGTGGGGATGATCGCGACCACCGCGATGCCCACCAAACCACCGACAAGGGCGTCGATCATGCGATCGGGCCCGCCGCTGCCGCCCGGTGGGATCAGCGTCGCCACCAGCACGGCCGAGTTTCCGGCCTGCATGGAGAAGATCGGCCCGCTGTTCAGTAGCACCGCGACGGACATCGCCAGCACGACAACCAAACTGATCTGCCAGGGTCCGCTCCCGATGCCGGAGATGATCAGGTCACCGATTCCGATACCGACCGTGACACCCGCAACCAACTCGAACGAACGTCGTAGTCGGGCGCCCAACGACAGACCGAGCGAGACCACGGCAGCAATCGGCGCGAAGAACGGCGCATGGTGCCCGATCACCGTGGTGGCAACCCACCACGCCAATCCGGCCGCCAAGGCACATTGAATGATCGGTAGCGCCGACGTCTGAAGCCGACGCACCGATTTGCGAGCACGGTCCTTGATACCGGCCCGGCTCGGACGGAAACTGCTAACCGAGGCCAAGCGCTTCGGCGGCGTTGGGATCGCAGTCTTCGAGCAGATCTAGGCAACGCGCGTACTCGTCGGCCTCACCGATCGTCTTCGCGGCCTTGGCCAAGACAGCGACGCAACGGAGGAATCCGCGGTTCGGTTCATGGCTGTAGGGCACAGGACCGAAACCCTTCCAACCGTTACGACGCAGTTGGTCGAGTCCGCGGTGGTAGCCGGTACGCGCGTAGGCGTAGGCAGTGATGGTTTCGCCCTTGTCCAGGGCAGCCTCGGCGAGGTAGGCCCACGCGATGGAGGCAGTGGGATGGTCGGCCGCGACCTGGGCCGGGTCAGCGTGGTTGAGCAGTGCCGATTCCGCCTCGTCGTCGCCGGGAAGCAGAGTGGGCTTGGGTCCGAGCAGGTCACCGAATTGGGTCATGCGCTCATTGTGCCCGCTACGCCTTTCTGCCACAGGACCGCCTCACCGACGGTCGGAGTTATGCCCGGTATATACCGGTCGTTACCCTGACATGGTCATTGCCGCATAAGACCGAAGGGTTACCCGTGCCGGACTCGAAAGACGACAACTCGAAAAAGAGCGCAGCCCCGAAGGGTGCGCCCGAGAAGTCGGCCCCGACCGAACCTGCGACTGTGGCGATCCAGAAGGCAGACAAGAACTCGAAGGCGGACAAGAACTCGAATGCGGGCGGCGACGCCAAAGCCGCCAGCGCGCCAACCGTCGCGATCCCCAAGGCAACTCAGGCACCCACAGCAACACCAGCAGCAGCACCGACACCCCAGCCCAAGCCGGAGCCCGCCACCGTCGCGATTCCGAAAGCCGCGCAGCCGACACCGCCACCCCGGCAAGCTCCAACCCCGCCGCCACCGCCACAGCGCTCCGCGCCTCAACCGCAGCAGCGCGCCGCACCTCAACGTGTGGGTGTCGCAGCGACCCCACCGCCGGCCCAGCCGATGCCGACTCGCATCGAGCCTGCAGCGCCGGAAAAAGCCAAGCGCAGCGGCAAGGGCTGGTACATCGCGGCAGCAGCGGCCGGCGTCGCCGTCCTCGCGGCAATCGGCATCGCAGTCTTCGTCTCGTCCAACAGCGGTAGCGGCGAAAGCTCACCTGAAGCCCAGGTTCAGACCGCCATCTCGACGTACGTCGATGCTCTTCAGACCGGCGATCTGGCGACTCTGCGAACGTCGACATGTGGCGCGCTGGGCGAGTACTACCGCACCATTCCGGACGCGGCGTTCGCTCAGGTCCACGACAATGCCGTCGCTCAGAAGACGATCCCGCAGGTCGGAGCCGTCGATGCGGTGCGCATCACCGACGACACCGCGATCGCTCAGGTCCAGGCAAGTTTGCCGAGCACCGGCGAACAGTCGTGGCGCACGTTCGACCTCGAGCGCCAGGACGGCACGTGGAAAGTCTGCGATCCCAGCAAGTAAGCACCTGAACAGAAAATGCGCGCCGACGAGAAATTCGTCGGCGCGCATTTTGTTCTGTGAAGCGCAGTTGTGAAGCCGATCAGCCTGCGGACACCGAGCGTCCGGCCGACTTCAGGTCGTTGCACGCCTCGACGACGCGAGCCGTCATGCCTGCTTCGGCCTTCTTGAGGTAGCTGCGCGGGTCGTATGCCTTCTTGTTTCCGACCTCGCCGTCGATCTTGAGGACGCCGTCGTAGTTGGAGAAGAAGTGTCCGGCGATCGGACGGGAGAACGCGTACTGGGTGTCGGTGTCGACGTTCATCTTGACGACGCCGAAGTTCAGCGAATCCTCGATCTCGGACTTCAGCGATCCCGATCCACCGTGGAAGACGAAATCGAAGGGCTGCGAGCCTGCGGCCAGGCCGAGCTTGGCAGCGGCGACCTTCTGGCCCTCTTCGAGAACCTCGGGCTTGAGCTTGACGTTGCCCGGCTTGTAGACGCCGTGGACGTTGCCGAAGGTGGCTGCGAGCAGGTACTTGCCCTGTTCGCCGATGCCCAGAGCATCGACCGTCTTCTCGAAGTCTTCACTCGAGGTGTAGAGCTTGTCGTTGATCTCGGCCTCGACGCCGTCTTCTTCGCCGCCGACGACACCGATCTCGACCTCGAGGATGATGCGTGCAGCCTTGGAGAGGGCGAGCAGTTCCTTGGCGATTGCCAGGTTCTCGTCGATCGGGATAGCCGAGCCGTCCCACATGTGCGACTGGAACAGCGGGTTACGACCGGCGTCGACGCGCTCCTGCGAGATCGCGAGCAGCGGACGCACGTAGGTGTCCAGCTTGTCCTTCGGGCAGTGGTCGGTGTGCAGCGCGATGGTGACGTCGTACTTTGCCGCGATCACGTGTGCGAACTCGGCGAGCGCAACAGCGCCGGTGACCATGTCCTTGACGCCCAAACCGGAACCGAACTCGGCGCCGCCCGTCGAGAACTGGATGATGCCGTCACTGCCGGCGTCCGCGAAGCCCTTGATGGCTGCGTTGATGGATTCGGAGCCGACACAGTTGATGGCGGGGAAGGCAAAGGAATGCTCCTTGGCCCGACCAAGCATCTCGGCATAGACCTCGGGAGTTGCGATAGGCACGGCGGGAGTCCTCCATATACGTGTCGTTCGGAGCGCTCGGCGATGTGAAAGCGCTTCGTGTGGTCCTAGCAGTATGGCAAGTCCGACGCGTCACGTCTCTTTGCGGTCTCGGCCGCCGCCACCGACGCGATGACCTGCGGTGGTGGGAAACACTCAGATTCGGCCGGTACTCTGGCCCCCGTGAATGTGCAGGCAGCAACTGAATCCGTGACGAACCTGGCCTTGCTGCCTGGCTTCCTCGATCCCGTGAACCTCTTGAATTCCTTCGGAACGTGGGTTCTGGTGGGACTGCTTCTGGTGGTCTTCATCGAATCAGGGCTGCTGTTTCCGCTCTTGCCCGGCGATTCTCTGCTCTTCACCGCAGGGCTGATCGCGGCTTCCAAGTCCACCGAGATCGAACCGTTCGCGCCGCTGTGGGTGCTCCTGGTGACGATTCCGATCGCCGCGATTCTGGGTGACCAAGTGGGGTTCTACATCGGCGCCAAGGGCGGAACTGCCCTGTTCAAGACGGACGACGCGCGGTTCTTCAAGAAGAAGTACATCGACGAGTCGCATGCCTTCTTCGAAAAGCACGGCCCGATCACCATTATCCTGGCGAGGTTCGTGCCGATCGTGCGTACTTTTGCACCGGTTGTCGCGGGCGCCTCGAAGATGAAGTACTCACTGTTCCTGACCTACAACATCGTCGGCGGCATCCTGTGGGGTGCCGGTGTGACTTTGCTCGGCTACCTCCTGGGGCAGATCGAATTCATCCGCGACAATGTCGACTACATCTTCATCTTGATCGTCCTGGTGTCGGTTCTGCCGATCGTCTTCGAAATCGGAAAGCGAATTCTGGCGTCGAGACGTGGTGAATCGGCGAATACTTCCACTACGGACAATTCGACGGTGACAGTCCCCGAAGACCCCACCCCCTGATTGCAGAACGAGGCGAAGAACTGACCACGATGACGCTCGCATCCGGCAGTTTCTCCCCACTCGAGACTGCCGGGCCCCTGTTGGTCTGGATTATCGTCGTCACGTTCGTCTTCATCGAGTGCGCGATCATCCTCGGGTTGTTTCTCCCCGGTGACTCGCTGCTGATCACAGCCGGAATCGTGCTTGCCGGTCACGAATCCGGTGCAGGCCACGTGTGGGCGCTGTCGGTGGGCGCGATGATCGCTGCCATTGCCGGCAACCAGGTCGGGTACGTCATCGGCCACCGGACGGGCAACCACATCAAAGCCCGTAAGGGCGGCAAGTACTTCACCGAGAAGAATCTGCACCGCGTCAACATCCTGTTGGAGAGACACGGGTTCTGGGCCGTCCTGATCGCCCGCTGGGTTCCGTGGGTGCGCACCCTGTGCCCGATGGTCGCAGGCGCAGCCAAGATGAACCACACGCGCTACACCATCGCGAGCACCATCGGCGCGATCATCTGGGCACCGGTACTCCTGCTGCTCGGTTTCTACGGTGGCTCGTTCCTCGATCGCGTTCCGTGGTTGCTGCCCGCCGTGCTGATCGTGATGATGGTCAGCTTGGTCATCGGCACCGCATTGGGAATCTGGCAGTACCGCAAGGAAATGGCCCGACCGGCCGAAGACGTCGAGGTAGAAGAAGTCCTCGACTAGAAGCTGTCTGCTCAGTGCAGGTGGCTCTGGTCCCACGCCGGAAGCGGGTCCTCGTAGCGAGTCCAGGCCCGCGGTCCTTCGCGTAGTTCGTCATCGGTCAGCAGAGCCGGATCGAGGATTCGCGACGGCGTCGCCGGGTCGAGTTTCACTCCGATGAACACGATCTCCTGCCCTGGCACCTCCGCTGCCGACGCCCACAGTTGCGCCGGTTCGATGACGAGGTTGGGGCCTGCCTGCGACCAGATAGCGGCGAACTCGGGCCGACTGGCGATCCAGCAGAAGCCTTTGCTTCGCAAGAGTCCCGCGAACTGACCGAGCGCAGCCTCGAGTCGCGCCGGATGGAAGGGGCGCGAGGCTCGATACGTGACGCTGCGTATTCCGTATTCCTCGGTTTCCGGGGTGTGCCCGCCGGCCAGCTCCTCGTCCCAACCGGGTACTTGCGCAGCCAGTTCCGGGTTGTAGAGACCGGTTTCGAGGACGCGATCGAGGGTGACTTTTCCGTGGTCGGTCCGAATCAGCTGAGCAGTGGGGTTGAGCCTACGAAGCGTCGCCTCGACGGTTCCCGCCGCCCGCGGGCTCACCAGGTCGGTTTTGTTCAGCAAGATGACGTCGGCGAACTCCACCTGATCAACCAGGAGATCGGAGATGCTGCGTCCGTCCCCCTCCCCGGCTTCGAGGTTGCGCTCGTCCAGTCGTTCGCCTTTTGCCAGTTCGCCGAGAAAAGTCGACGCGTCCACCACGGTCACCATGGTGTCGAGCTTCGCGAGCGAGCCGAGGCTGAAGCCGTCCTCGAATTCCCAGTCGAAGGTGGCCGCCACCGGCATCGGTTCGGAGATGCCGGTGGATTCGATCACCAACTGATCGAACCGCCCCTCGCGGGCCAGCGCGCCGACGGCGTCGATCAGATCCTCGCGCAGCGTGCAGCAGATGCATCCGTTGGTCAGCTCGACCAACTTCTCCTCCGTGCGATCGAGGTGGCCCTGGCCCGCGACGAGGGCCGCGTCGATGTTGATCTCGCTCATGTCGTTGACGATGACGGCGACCCGACGGCCGTCTCGATTGGCGAGGATGTGGTTGAGGAGTGTGGTCTTGCCTGCGCCCAGAAATCCGGACAGCACGGTTACCGGTAGCTGCTTCATTCCTTAATGGTAACCATTGTCATTATCGACAACGGGAGGCGGGCCTACTGCACTGCAGACGCACTACCCGAGAACTGGCTCTCGGGCCTCGGCAACCCGAAATGATCACGAAGCGTTGTACCCGTGTATTCGGTGCGGAACAGACCGCGATCCTGCAGGATCGGGACCACACGCTCGGTGAAGATTTCGAGTCCACCCGGGTAGTACGGCGGCATGACGTTGAATCCGTCAGCAGCACCGCTGGTGAACCATTCCTCGATCGTGTCAGCCACCTGCTCGGCGGTTCCGGCGAACACCCGGTGTCCGCGCGCACCCGCCAAACGATGAAGCAGTCCCCGAACCGTCGGACGCTCACGCTCGACTATGCCGGCGATCACCTGCAATCTGCTTTGCTTGTTGTCGGTGACATCACCTGCCGCCGCGAACAATTCGACAGGAACCGGTGCATCCAGTTCCAGATTCCGAACATCGGTCCCGGTGAGTGCACCGAGTTGCGCGAGCCCGTACTCCGGCGAAGTCAACTCGTTGAATTCTCGCTCGAGCGCCTTGGCTTGTTCCTCGGTGTCACCGATGAACGGGCTGATTCCCGGCAGAATCTTGACATGATCGGGGTTGCGCCCGAACTGAGCAGCCCTCGACTTGATGTCGGTGTAGAACGCCTGCGCATCGGAAAGTCTCTGGTGCGCTGTGAAAATCGCCTCCGCATACTGACCGGCAAACGCGCGACCGTCGTTGGACGCCCCGGCCTGCACCAGCACCGGGTATCCCTGCGGCGTTCGCGGTGCGTTGAACGGCCCCCGCACCCGAAGATGCCGGCCGACGTAGTTGATCTCGTGAATCTTGTTTCTGTCCGCGTAGATTCCGTTCTCCCGGTCCAGACTGATCGCGTCGTCCTCCCAGCTGTCCCACAACCGCACCACCGCGTCGACGAATTCCCTTGCACGCGAATACCGGTCGCCGTGGTCCGGATGCTTGGCCAGCCCGAAGTTGGCGGCAGCCAGATCCGTACCCGTGGTGACGATGTTCCACCCAGCGCGTCCGTTCGAGATGTGGTCGAGTGAGGCGAACAGCCGAGCCAGGTTGTACGGCTCGTAGTACGTGGTCGACGCCGTCGCGATCAATCCGATCCGCTCGGTTGCCACTGCAATGGCCGTCAACACGGTGATCGGCTCCAACGTCCCTGCGGGACCGTGCTCGACGTCGCTGCGCAACGCGGGACCGTCGGCGAAGAAGATTCCGTCGAACTTCGCCGCCTCAGCAGTGCGAGCGATCTCCTGGAAATACGTGACGTCGAACAGACGTTCCGGTGTTGTCCACGGATGACGCCACGCCGCTTCGTGATGACCGGCGGGGTGGATGAACGCGTTGAGGCTCAGTTGGCGCGGAGAATCAGACATGCCTGAATGCTGGCAACTGCCGCCGCAGTCCGACAGGGTTAGGGTTCGCGTGATTCCAACTCGGGGTTGGCAGCTCGGTATCGTCACATGGGTGAGCCGCGTAGTTGTAGCCGAGTTCGTACCGTCCGGATCGACAGCATCGGTTCTTCACCAGTGCTGTGAGGTCTTCGCCGAAGGCCAGCGTCACCTGTCCGGAACTGCGCCGACAGCGACGGCGCTGATGGAAATGATCGAGGCCGAGGACGGTTCGGCCGATGTATGGCGTTGGATCGCACGCGACGGCGGAACGGACGAGGTCCTCGGTATCGCCCAGGCGCGACGCAACTCGGCGGAACCTGATCTCGCAGAGTTTCGGATGTACGTGACACCCCACGCGCAGCGACGAGGGGTAGGACGAGCGCTTGCCGAACTCGCCGAAGTCGACATCGCCGGGTTCGGCGTGCGAAGAATCAGAGTGACGGCGCTCGTCGGAAGCGCAGCCGAGCATTTCCTGGGATCGTTCGACGGCCACCGTGTGTTGCTTCGGTTGGCCAACCAGGTTCAGCACCTCAGCCCTCCCACCGCACACAGCGCCCGCCCCGGCTATCGAATCGTCAGTTGGCGCAACCGAACCCCGGACGAGCTGGTCCACTCCTTCTCGGAGGCATTGAACCGACTCCTCGACGCGCCGGGCGCCGAACTGCAGATGCCCGAACGTAATTGGGGAGCCGACGAGGTCAGATCGTGGGAACAGAAGATGACGGGTGGCTCTCAAGTACTCCTGGTGTGCTGCGCGGTCGACGACAGCGTCGGCGAAGTAGCCGCAGCGACAGTGGTGACGGTGGACGAACATGACAGCACCCACGCATCACAGCACGACACCGTGGTACTTCCCCAGCACCGCGGACACGGTCTCGCTCGGTGGGTCAAGGAGCAACAAGCGTCTGTGTTGACAGCTGAATTTCCCTCGCTGCAAAAGATTTACACAACGGTGAACGCGGAAAACCACCCGATGCTGACCGTCAATCGGAGCCTGGGATACCAGACCGTTGCGGAGCGGATCCTGGTGGAGATCAGGAGAGTCGAGAGTGCGTCGCACAAGCCTCGGTGACGATCTTCCTCCACAGGAGCGGGTGAGACTGCCAGAAGTTGTGCGCGACACCGTCGACGACCTCGAAACTACCGTTAGGCACGAGCTCGGCCAGTTGCTGCAACGGCCACGACGGGCGAATATCGTCGGCCGCCGCGAGAAATGTCATGGGCACGGGTGAGTCGGCCAACTGCCGAAACAGCTGTGGTTCATGGATCCATTCGATGAACGATTCTTGAAGCGATTGCCAGACAACAGGTTCCCAAGGTATCTGCGGGTCCGGCTCGATTCCCGCTTCGTACTGCTTCGACCAGGTCCGGTCCTTGTGGAGGCCGTGCCCCGCGATGCCGACGACGCCGGACACCGATTCCGGACAGTCGAGTGCGTACCGCACCGCCAAGTCGGATCCCCACGAGTGCCCCAGCACGACCCAGCTGTCGATCTCGAACGTGCGTCGGACGAGTTCGAGGTCCGCAACCGCCTGCGCCATCGTATGAGCGCCGCCACCGGACCGGCCGACTCCGCGTGGCTCAGGGCACCACGCGCGCATTCCTTCCGGAACCAGCTCGTCGTGAGCAAGATAGTGAACGCATCCCGGGCCGCCGGAGAGAACCAGAACGTCCGCCCCTGCCCCACCGACATCGATGTGAAGACGTACGCCGTCCGTGTCGACCACGTGCCGGGATTCCATGAGGGAAAAGCCTAACGCTTACGCGGGTATCCAGCCGCCGAGACGACAAATGCCGCCTCCATGAGCATCCACCCACCTACCTGCACCGAGAGGTCTCGCTCGGGCACGCTCGACGAGCGCACCGTTCCGGCGGCGAAGGTGGCGATGTCGCCGGACAGACTCGGCAACTGAGCATCCTTGGTCCAGTCATGCCCGAACAGCGGCAGACCTTCGATCTGCAGTCTGTTGTTCCAGGCCGCTTCCGCGGAGGACAGAACGATCTGCGCTGCGAGTTCGCGCGCTCGCAGGTCCTCGTGAGTCTCCCAGGACAAGTTCACCACCACGAACGCGAGGTAGCGAGCCAGGATTGCGTTGAACAGTCCGCCGTCGCCTCCGCCACCGCCCGTGATGACTCCGTACTCGGTCATTCCGTCGTACACCGCGTCGACGAGTTTGTGGACTCGCTCGCGGTGGCGCGGTTCGCCCAATCGCGTCGACAACTCGGTTTCCAACCCCAGCGTGACGCCCTGACAGTACGAATAGATCGCGCGCTCGAGGGTGCCGTCGCGGCGGATACCGTCGAAGATCAGTCCGGAGTCCGGATCCCGCAGCGTCTCGTCGATCCAGTCGGCCGTTGCCTGCGCGCGCCAGAGTTTTCCGGTGCGCGCCAGCATGATTCCGGCGGGTCCGTTTGCCGGGGTGTTGTAGAAATCGGAACCTTTGCACCACGGAATACCGCCGCCGTCGGCCGGGGACCACGAATCGAAGAGTTGCGATTCGAGCGCCTGGACCGCGGTCCGGTGATCGACCGAGAACATACGTTGAGCACGTTCGAGCGAGAGGCCCAGCCACGCCATGTCGTCGTAATAGTTGTTGGTCCACGCCGAGACGTTGCGGACCCGCACACTGCGGGCAACCTTCGCCACCCGGCGACGACGCTTGGGCGTCGGGTCACGTTCGAGCGCGTCGATTGCAGTGTCGAGCAGGTGTGCTTGCCACCAGTAGTGCCACGGCTTGAACATCCGCTCGCGCCGAACAGCGGGCCAGGCAACCACGCCGAGTGCTGTCCGGGGCATTCCCCACAGGCGCCGAAGGTGACGACTGACTATCGCGCCCTCAGCCGCATCGGCTCGCTCTGCCCACACTTCCTGCATAACTACCTATCCTGTCTGGTCGAGGCGCTACGCGCTAGCCGGAATTCGCGAGCGAGATCAGCGGGAATCGGCGAGATCGGCATGCTCACGTACCCACGCGTGCATCGCAATGCCAGCCGCGACACCGGCGTTGATGCTGCGAGTCGACCCGAATTGTGCGATCGAGACCGTCATGGACGCAACCTCTTTCGCATGTTCGGTCACTCCGGGCCCTTCTTGACCGAACAGCAGGATGCACTCTCGCGGCAGGCTTGCCGTTTCCAGCGGCACCGACCCCGGGGTGTTGTCGACGGCAACGATCGTGAGTGAATTCTCACGGGCGTACTCGACGAGCTCGCTGATGTCGGCGTGGTGAACGATGTGTTGGTATCGATCGGTCACCATGGCGCCCCGCCGATTCCAGCGCCGACGCCCCACGATGTGGACCGCGGCCGCAGCAAACGCGTTTGCCGTGCGGACCACCGTGCCGATATTGGCGTCGTGCGCGAAGTTTTCGATGGCGACATGCATCGTGTGACGGCGCGAGTCGATGTCCTCGACTATCGCTTCCCGCGTCCAGTACCGGTACTCGTCCAAGACGTTTCGACGATCACCCTCGGCGAGGAGTACGGGGTCGTAGCGCTCGTCTGTCGGCGGTTCCGTGTCGTGCCCCTCGGCCCACGGCCCGACGCCGTTGGGGTTCTCGCCCCACTCGGTGGGTCCCGGTTCACCGGCCCCACCGGAGACGTCGTCGGCTGCGACTTCGGTCATCAGTACACCTCGTTGGAATCTGCAGCCACCGTGAAGCCGTGCGTGGTCTGATCGTTGACACACGAGACGTCTGTCGCGGTGGTCGTACAGGTGAAACCCAGTTTGCTCAGCGGTTGACCGGCCGCCAACACCGGATCGGCGTCGGGACCGCCCGAGGTGTACACCTCTCCGCCCGAACACATGAAAGCACCCTCACCCTCGTCGGTGACGCGAATACCGTTGCCCCAGTTGACCATGCAGCTCTCCGGCCGCGGCGGAACCGGAGTGGTCGTTCCCTCGCACCCGGCTTCGATTCTGGTGGGCAACTTGATGATGCCGCACTGGAAGTTCCCGTCGGGAGTGGTGAAGTAGTACGACTCGTTGCGCTCGAACTGCACGTCCGTGAGCGTCGTCGTCGGTGGCAGCGTCGTGGTCGGTGGTTCGGTGGTCGTGGGGACGACGGGCGCGACGGTGGTGGTTGTCGTCGGCACTGCGGTAGTGGTGGTCGAACTTGGCTGCGCCGCTACGGTCGGCGCTGAATCCGCCTCCCCGCCGCACCCTGCGAGCACGAGCGCCGACCCGACGCCCAACAAGACGAACCCCACCCGAACACGAACCACCCGACTACCTCCACACACGTCATCTTGGCCCAGCAACAGCCGACAGTGCACTCTATCGTGTGGTCGACTAAGTGCTGGTGACGCGCTTGTTCATCAGCCGTGAGAGCCACGCGGGCGAGAACCGCGACGCACTGAGAAAGAGCTTTGCCTGAGTTCCGACCGGGTAGTGAACCTTGTGTACGCATCCGGCGCCGCGTGTGGCCGCCCACAGCTCCTTCGCGACGTCGGTGGCAGTCAGCTTGATACCCAACGATCTGGTGGCTCCGGTGTCCATTCCAGTGACCATCGCGGTCTGGACGAACAACGGCCAGAGCGCGAGAACACGGATGTCGTGCTGTGCCCATTCCAGATCGAGCGCCTCGGTCAGGCCGCGGATCGCGAACTTGGTTGCACCGTACGTCGCCAGTTCGGGCTGGCCGTAGATCGCCGAAGCGGAGCACAGATTGACCACCTGAGCGCCGACGGTATCGCGGAGGTACGGGAAAGCCGTGTGCGTGCCGTTGAGGGTGCCGGTGATGTTGATGTCGACCA
>NZ_JBJURM010000069.1:0-1471 GCF_046097995.1 Rhodococcus sp. 5A-K4 | reverse complement strand
GAGCAATGATCAGAACCTGTGGATGGTTCTCGGCGAGGCGGCGTGAGTGGGCGCACCTTCCCGGGAATGATCTGAAATTCCATCAGCTCTGATCAGGACCGGCGTTGGCGCGCTGGTTCGGGAAGGTACGCCCATGCTCACGGTAGTTCAGGATCAGCAATCCTCCAACGACGACAGCGGTGTTGGTCGGTCGTTGCTTGACGAGATCGTTCGCGACGGTGCCCGGCAGATGCTCGCGGCGGCGTTGGCCGCCGAAGTCGCCGCATACATCGAGCAGTTCGCCGAGCATCTCGATGAGCACGGCCGGCGGCTGGTGGTCCGCAACGGCTATCACCACGAGCGTGACGTGCTCACCGCGGCGGGGGCGGTGACGGTGACCGCACCGCGGGTCAACGACCGCCGTGTCGACGCCGAGACCGGTGAACGGCAACGGTTTTCCTCGGCGATCCTGCCGGCGTGGTCACGCAAGTCCCCGCAGATGACCGAGGTGTTGCCGCTGCTGTACCTGCACGGGCTGTCCAGCGGCGACTTCGGTGCGGCGTTGGAGCAGTTCCTCGGCACTGGTGCCGGGCTGTCGGCCTCGACGATCACCCGGCTGACCGCGCAATGGCAGGACGAGGCGAAGGCCTTCGCCGACCGGGATCTCTCGGGCACCGATTTCGTGTACCTATGGGTCGACGGCATCCATCTCAAGGTCCGCCTGGAGCAGGAGAAGCTGTGCTTGCTCGTGATGATCGGCGTCCGCGCCGACGGCCGCAAGGAGCTCGTCGCGCTCACCGATGGGTTCCGGGAGTCCACAGAGTCGTGGGCTGATCTGCTGCGCTCATGCCGACGCCGCGGGATGACCGCCCCGGTGCTGGCCGTCGGTGATGGGGCGCTGGGGTTCTGGAAGGCACTGCGGGAGGTGTTTCCGGATACCCGTGAACAGCGCTGCTGGTTTCACAAGCAGGCCAATGTGCTTGCTGCGCTGCCCAAGTCGGCTCATCCAGGTGCGACCGCGGCGATGCGGGAAATCTACAACGCCGAGGACATCGACAAGGCCCAGGTCGCGATCAAGGCCTTCGAGGTAGATTACGGCGCGAAGTACCCCAAGGCGGTCGCCAAGATCGTCGACGACGCCGACGTGCTCCTGGAGTTCTACCGGTACCCGGCCGAGCACTGGATCCACTTGCGCACTACGAATCCGATCGAATCGACGTTTGCGACCGTGCGGTTGCGAACCAAGGTCACCAAGGGCCCTGGGTCACGCGCAGCGGGGATTGCCATGGCCTACAAGCTGATCGACGCCGCACAAGCCCGCTGGCGGGCGGTCAACGCCCCCCATCTGGTCGCGCTGGTCCGTGCCGGCGCGGTGTTCCACAAAGGCAAGCTGCTCGAACGACCCATCGACATCTCACCCGCTGAGCCCGACGAATCAAGCGAAACGGAGGTCGCCTGAAACACCCTCATCCACAGGTCTTGACAATATCTC
>NZ_JBJURM010000068.1:0-1559 GCF_046097995.1 Rhodococcus sp. 5A-K4 | reverse complement strand
AGTCGTGCGCGACTGTCCGTCGTCGAAACATTTGGCGCAGGTTTGGCGTGGCGTTAACGGAGAGCGGGCCTCGTCAGGGGTTGGCTTTTAGGCGGCGAGCTTGCGGTGCTGCAAGCGGCGATGTTCGATGGTCTGTTTCTTGATGGCGGCGCGCTGGGCGTGGATCTGCCGATCGCGGCCAAAGTAGGCATCTGCGGGCGTCACATTGCCCAGGCTTTCGTGATAGCGCTGGTGGTTGTAGTGCTCGATGAAGGCTTCGATCTGGGCTTCGAGATCGCCGGGCAGGTAATAATTCTCCAGTAGGATGCGGTTTTTCAAGGTCTGGTGCCAGCGCTCGATCTTGCCCTGTGTCTGGGGGTGAAAGGGGGCGCCGCGCACGTGGCTCATGGACTGGGCCTCGATATAGGCGGCCAGTTCGCCCGCGACATAGCTCGGGCCATTGTCCGAGAGCAGGCGCGGCATGTGCAGCACGGTGGCGCTGTCACAACCTGATGCGGCCAGCGCCAAGTCCAGCGTGTCGGTGACATCGCCCGCCGTCATGGTGGTGCACAGCTTCCACGAGATGATGTAGCGGGAATAGTCGTCGAGCACGGTTGAGAGGTAAACCCAGCCCCAACCGATCAGCTTGAAATAGGTGAAGTCGGTCTGCCACATCTCGTTTGGTCGCATCGTCTTGGTGTGGAACTCGTCGCGGGCCTTGATGACGATATAGGCTGGGCTGGCGATCAGATCCTGTGCCTTGAGCAGGCGATAAACCGTGGCCTCGCAGACAAAGTACTGCTTCTCATCGGTAAATTTGGTGGCCAACTCGCGGGGCGAGAGTTCGCTTTCCTCCAGCGCCATGTCGATGATCTGTTTGCGCACATTCTCGGGCAGCCGGTTCCATACCCGGCTTGGCGCCGAGGGGCGGTCTTCCAGCGCCTCAGGCCCACCATCAAGGTAGCGGGCATACCAGCGGGCAAAGGTGCGGCGTGGGATGCCCAGTTTCTCCAGCGTCTGTCGGGTGGGCAGATGGGATTGCTCGACGAGGCGGATGATCTCGAGCTTTTCTGCGGCGGGATACCTCATTCTTGGTCGCCCCCATCCGCGATCATGCTTTTTTTAAGCAGGCGGTTCTCGAGCGTCAGGTCGGCCACGCATTCCTTGAGAGCCAGTGCTTCACGGCGCAGATCCTTGACCTCGTCACTGGTGGCGGCACGGGCCGTGTCCCCGGCCAGACGGCGTTTGCCAGCCTCAAGGAATTCTTTTGACCAGGAATAATACACGCTCTGGGCGATGCCTTCGCGGCGGCACAGTTCAGCGATGCTCTCCTCGCCGCGCAGGCCTTCGAGCACGATGCGGATTTTATCCTCGGCCGAGAAATGCCGGCGTGTGGCACGGCGAATATCTTTCACCACCACCTCGGCGGGCTTCTTGGTGGGCTTGGCAGCCAATTTTGGGCTGGAGGGATTGGGTCTCATCTGCGTTCCTTACGTCACTGCGACGAGACCCAATCCCTCCATTATCCGCAACCCCAGATCTGTGCCAAAGGCGCTGACGCCGAACACGTTCGTAACGTC
>NZ_JBJURM010000066.1:0-2280 GCF_046097995.1 Rhodococcus sp. 5A-K4 | reverse complement strand
AGTTCTCTCAAGCGCCTTGGTATACTCTACCTGACCACCTGTGTCGGTTTCGGGTACGGTCTCTGCTGGAGTTATTTCCAGGGACAACGCCACCGCCGGGAACAATCCAATAAGCCCCGACGACTTATGCCATCCGTCACTTCCAGCTGGTGCAGGAATATTTACCTGCTTCCCATCGACTACGCTTTTCAGCCTCGCCTTAGGGGCCGACTAACCCTGCGCAGATTAGCTTTACGCAGGAACCCTTGGTCTTTCGGCGACAGTGTTTCTCACACTGTTTATCGTTACTCATGTCAGCATTCTCACTTCCGATACCTCCAGCCAACCTCACAGTTGACCTTCACAGGCTTACGGAACGCTCCGCTACCGCTTGCAGTAAACTGCAAACCCATATCTTCGGCGCATGGCTTTAGCCCCGTTACATTTTCCGCGCAGGATCGCTTGATCAGTGAGCTGTTACGCTTTCTTTAAAGGATGGCTGCTTCTAAGCCAACCTCCTGATTGTCAAAGCAATCCCACATCGTTTCCCACTTAGCCATGACTTGGGGGCCTTAGATGATGGTTAGGGTTGTTTCCCTTTTCACGACGGACGTTAGCACCCGCCGTGTGTCTGCCCGATAGTACTCCTGGGTATTCGGAGTTTGGTTAGTATTGGTACCGCTCGCGCAGCCCGCAACCATCCAGTGCTCTACCCCCCAGGGTATTCGTCGGACGCTCTACCTAAATAGATTTCGCGGAGAACCAGCTATGTCCAGGTTTGATTGGCCTTTCACCCCTATCCACAAGTCATCCCAGAATTTTTCAACATTCACGGGTTCGGACCTCCAGTAAGTGTTACCTTACCTTCATCCTGCTCATGGATAGATCACCTGGTTTCGGGTCGTCATACGTCGAACTTAGCGCCCTATTCAGACTCGCTTTCGCTGCGCCTACACCTAACGGCTTAAGCTTGCTCGACACATGAAGTCGCTGACCCATTATACAAAAGGTACGCCGTCACCCCGCTTGGGGGCTCCGACTGCTTGTAGGCTTCCGATTTCAGGATCTGTTTCACTCCCCTTGTCGGGGTGCTTTTCACCTTTCCCTCACGGTACTTGTTCACTATCGGTCGTAGAGGAGTACTTAGGCTTGGAGGGTGGTCCCCCCATGTTCAGACAGGATTTCACGTGTCCCGCCCTACTCGAGTCTCTTGCTGTTTGACGTCTACGGGGCTGTCACCCGCTATGGCCGGACTTTCCATTCCGTTCGACTTTATTTCACAAGAGCACTGGCCTGGTCCCGGTTCGCTCGCCACTACTACGGGAGTCTCGGTTGATGTCCTTTCCTCCGGGTACTGAGATGTTTCAGTTCCCCGGGTTCGCTCAATGAACCCTATGTATTCAGGTCATTGTACCTTTAAGCGATCATCCAATCGCTGCTCCGAAAAGCAGAGTTGGAAGACCGCAAAGGTGGGTTTCCCCATTCAGAGATAACCGGATCAAAGGGTGCTAGCGCCTCCCCGGTTCTTATCGCAGCTTGCCACGTCTTTCATCGCCTCTCTACGCCAAGGCATCCGTCAGAAGCCCTTCAACGCTTGATCGTTTCTCAGCAAAACTCATGCATAGGTTTATCCGGGGGATGGAAAGAGGTATCCGCCGGACCTACGCCTGATTTTACTTTGTCAGACAATATCTTCTCGAACCTGACCTGAAAGCTTATGAGGAGCCGGTCAAATTCTTCCTTTACAATGTCAATGCAGCCGATCACGCGACCGGATGCAAACTTGATATGATCGCGAGTTGCTCAAGCATCGAACTTGAAGCGCCTGGTGGAGCCTAACGGATTCGAACCGATGACATCCTGCTTGCAAAGCAGGCGCTCTACCAACTGAGCTAAGGCCCCTTTCAGGAGTTTAGCCAGGAGAGCTTCATCGGCGACCATCGCACGTCCTTACCAAAGGACTGGTAGGCCCGGGCAGACTCGAACTGCCGACCTTACGCTTATCAGGCGTACGCTCTAACCACCTGAGCTACGGGCCTAGGGCAGTGCGACAGGCCGGGAGATCCCCAGGCTCGCGATCGCGCCATCAACAAAGCGAACCGAATGTTCGCAGCGTCGATGACGAAATGAGGAAAGAGAAACGGAGACGGCGGCGCCCCGCATTTGTTGCTATTCACGACCAAGGCCGCTTTCGCTATGCGGAGCCTCAATAGTCTCGTGAGAGACTGGAGAAGCATCCTTAGAAAGGAGGTGATCCAGCCGCAGGTTCCCCTACGGCTACCTTGTTACGACTTCACCCCA
>NZ_JBJURM010000065.1:0-2783 GCF_046097995.1 Rhodococcus sp. 5A-K4 | reverse complement strand
GGCTCTCCGATCTTACGAATGACCGGATCAAACCCGCACCTAAGAAAGTAGGACCCCGACGTGACACTCTCACTGGCCACCGTCCCCGACCTCGACGACCTCACCGACAACGAAGGCGAGATCGACGAATACAGCACTGCCCTCGACGTCGAGGCTCAGCTCCTGTGCTCGCTGCTCTGGGCGCCGGCCGAGAGCGCGAAGCGTGCCGTCACAGCTCTGACCAGCGCAGACTTCTATCGGCCCGTGAACGCGGCACTGTTCACCGCCATCGAGGAGTTAGTCACTTCCGGCAAACCTCACAACAGTGCCCACGTCTTCACTACCTTGCAGCAGGAAGGCCGCACCAGCGGGCACCTCGGGAAACAGCTCACCAAAGCACTCACCGACATCACCACCATCGGCGTCCCGTCCGCTGAACTCGAGCACAACATTGCCGCAGTCCTCACCCAGGCCTACCGGCGCGGATTCCGCGAAGCAGCACGATCCCTCGCCCAAGCCGCCGAAGAACTCCCCGAAGACCAACTGTTCGAGCACCTGCTCAGCATCGGCCGCGAACGCCGCGCAGCCTCCCAACGCCTCGCCGCCATCCGCGAAGGCCGAGCATGAACACTCCAGACAAGCCAGATCAGCGAATCAGCAGGCCGGGGGTGGTGAAACACAGCATCTTCGGTGTCCTCGCCCTCGCCGTCGCAGCCCTGGACTTCACCATCGGAACCAGCCGAACCCTCATCGCCGGAGTCGGGTTACTCGCCCTTTCGACCTACAGCTTCCTGAAAGCGGCCAAACTCCGAAGGTCGCCCCTCGAGCAGACAGGAACCCAGAACATGAACGATGACGAACACGACGCCTGGCAGCTGCACCACCACGGAGCCGACTGGGACGAGATCGGCACCGAAATGGGATGCAGCCCCACCACAGCGCAAACCCTCGCCGCCGCCTACGAAAAACGCACCGACAACGCCGCAGCGCAAACCCAAAACACTCTGTTCTGACCCGCCCCCACAGGTCCGTTGACCGCAGGAAATAGGCAATGATCAGGTAGAATAGACAACGCTGTGCAGCTTCCCTGCACATCACAACTCGCCCGAGTCGACGAAGGAGCACCGGTGACAACTGCACGCAACGCACAGTCGCACATGACCGAAGCCCAAATCGACCGAGCCATCGCCGCCGCCACCGCCGGACACCGCATGGCCGGCATGGAACCCAGCGAATACGGCATCGAAGTCGGGCGACGGCAACTACGCGGAGAAATCACCGGCGACGAAGCAGTCGCACTCGTCCTCGCCGAAAACCGCCGCCGCCGAGCTGCCCGCAGTTGAAAGACCCGTACGTCGACCCCGAAACCGGGGTCCTGATCAACAAACTCGGGCACACCGACCCGCAAGCACTCCTCGAGGACGAAACCGAAGCGGCGTATCAGCGCATCCTGCAACTCGAATTACAGCCCATCGCAGGTAATTTCGACTTCGAACACCTGAAAAAGATCCACCAATTCATACTGCAAGACGTCTACGACTGGGCAGGCACCCTCCGCACCCGCGACACCGGCGCCGTCGGCATGAACCTCCCACACTGCCGACCCGAACACATCGAAAACCAAGCAGCGTTCATCTTCCGCGGAATCGCCAAAGACAACTTCCCCCAAGGACTCCCGAAAGACCGCGCCGTCGACCGCCTCGCCTACCACTGGGGTGAAACCACCGTCCTGCACCCGTTTCGGGACGGCAACTCCCGCACACAACGAGTCTTCTTCGACGAACTCCTCAAATCCTCCGGTTGGACCATCGACTGGCAGAAAGTCCACGCCTCCGCAGTGCAAGCAGCCCGCTACGTCGCCATGGAAGCAACCCACACACCGCTCCGGGACGTCCTCGCCCCCGGCGTACACCGCAACGGCACCAAACCGCCCACGCTCGCCAGCACCCAAGGCAACGTCATTCACCTCGAGGTAGCCGAGCATCACAAGGCGATGATCGACCACCTCCGAAGCGGAAACCGCGCACCGTACAACCCGAACGAGCTCAGCGACCTGATGCGCGGCCGCCTACTCGACTACCCGTCACAGCCACCGACAGGTTCACGAGAATCAGGGACGAGCGGGCCGGAAATCTCGCGGACCCAGACACCGACACGCTCCCACGACCTCGGGCGTGACTGAAAACTTCCGGACAAGAGCGGCCTGACCACAATAAATATGGCCCGCTCACTGCTCCTACTGGAATTCTTCGGTGTGATCGCTCAACTGTCGAGCAAGAGCCCGAACCGTTTTCGGGTCAGTCATATCGCCGCCACGCGCGCAACCGATCCGCGCACCGGACGCCGCCTCCGCAGCCCGCAACTCCGCATACGCCGCAACAAGCTCAGGACTCGGATTCGCCATCAGATCCGCCCGGCGCTTCTGCTCAACCTTGTGAGCCAAACGCAACTTGCTAGACAGCTGCTCTTCGCGCCAGATGGCGAACCTGCGACGCTTCCACGGCGAACGAACCGCAGCACCGCCCGTCCAGGCCGCGAACTGCTCCCTGTCTCGCTCCCACATCCGCGGCCGAAAATCCGGACTCCAACTATCCATCAACATTTACCCCATCAAACGCCCACCTGCGGACTCACCCAAATTAGCAGCCTGTAACCACCCAACACCGCAGCCCCGAAGATCCGAAACCCACGGCCGAACCAGCCGAAACACGAACACGACCTCAGGTAGTGGGCTATTCAGCCCGCTTCTGGGTCTGTCCAGAAAACGGTGTAATTGGTTGATTTCTAACTACTTTCGTCCGGCA
>NZ_JBJURM010000064.1:0-5350 GCF_046097995.1 Rhodococcus sp. 5A-K4 | reverse complement strand
GGAGAGGTCTTTCAACGATCCGAGGAGTCGACCCATCGGGGTACGAGCTCCCGCAACAATCACAGAACTGGTCACGATTTCCTCCGGCTGCAAAAGAGACATAGTCGTCGGTTCCGTGCGGCCTAAGAGCCAAGTCACATCCCGACGTGTACTCCTCAAACGGTAGCGCTACCGTGAAAGGTATGACACAGACCTCCCCCAGTTCTGCACTCGCACCTTTGTCGTCCGACCTCGTCGTCGCGATCGATCACGTCGGAATCGCGGTGCCCGATCTCGACGCGGCAATCGCGTGGTACACGCAGCACCTGGGCATGGTGTCGACCCACGAGGAAATCAACGAATCGCAGGGCGTGCGCGAAGCCATGCTCTCCGTCGTCGGCTCCCCCGCCGGATCCACTGCCGTTCAGCTGCTCGCACCACTGGACGAGAACTCGACCATCGCCAAGTTCATCGACCGAAGCGGCCCCGGACTGCAGCAGCTCGCCTACCGGGTCACCGACATCGACGCCATCTCCGCCGAGCTTCGCGAGCGCGGCGTTCGGTTGCTGTACGACGCTCCCCGACGCGGTACGGCCAACTCGCGCATCAACTTCATTCACCCGAAGGACGCCGGCGGCGTCCTGGTGGAACTGGTCGAACCCGACGCGAGCCACTAGCAGACCCGACTCCAGCTCGTATGCCAGGTAGATTGTCGCCATGGCATACGAGCAGGACCGCGGTTCGATCCAACTTCCGTTCCAGATCGCACGGAAGGGATACGACCGCGACGAGGTACGTAACTACTTCGAGCGATTCGACGCGGAGCTGCGAGTTACCGCGGCCGATCGTGATGCTGCCGCTGCGCAGGCCCGTGACCTTGCCAAGCAGCTCGACGATGCACGCGACGACATCGACGACCTCCGCAAGGACGTCGACCGCCTCTCGGTACCGCCCACCACTGCGGAGGGCATGAGCGATCGCATCAGCCGCATGCTGCGCCTTGCCTCCGACGAGGCTTCCGAGGTGCGCGCGAAGGCCGAGGCCGACGCAGCCGAGATGACCTCCATCGCCGAACAGGACGGCGCCCGCCTGCGCGGACACTACGAGTCGCTGATCGCCGAACTCGAGGACCGTCGCAATGCGATGGAAACCATGCACGAGCAGACCATGGCGCAGGCCCGTACCGAAGCCGCCCGGATCGTCGAAGCCGCACAGGCCGAGCGGGATCGCCTGGCTGCCGAGTCCGAGGCCAAGCGCACTCAGATCCGCGAAGACTTCGACATCTCGATGTCCGAGCGTCGCGCCAAGGTCGTCGCCGCCGTCAACGACCTGGAGTCGTCGAGCAAGGCAGAGGCCGAGCGTCGACTCTCCGATGCGTCGCACGAGGCTCAGCGCAGGCTGCAGGCCGCCACCGATCAGTCCGAGCGCAAGATCGCTCACGCGAAGGAACTCACCGAAGAACTGCGTGTTCTCCGTGGTCGAATTCTGGCTCAGCTCTTGGGCATTCGGGGACAACTCGATTCGGTTCCGGCCATGCTCGCATCGGTCAATCGGGAGAGCGAACTCCTCGATGCACCGCCCGCTCCGGTCATCGTCGAAGCCGAGGAAGATCTCGAGATCGAAGACAAGAAGGCCGACTCCGATCCGGTCGACTCAGAACCGAGTATCGACGAAGACGATGTGCTCGAAGACTCGGACGAGACCAACACCGCCGAGATCGACACCCGCGCCGTCGAGCAGCGAGCCCAGTCCCGGAACTGATCGACGCTCAGGACCACCGTCTGGTCAGGCTGCGAGTTCCGCGGCCTGACCAGCATCCGGTGTGCCAGTGTCGACGTTCGTTCGCGCCGCCCGGTTCCGAAGGCCACGTCACTAAATGAGCGACACCGGGCCTGATGTCGTGATCACAACCGGGGCAGCGATAGAACTTCGTCGCGTTGGAGCCGGGTATCGGCCTCACCATGTACATTTCACCGCCCGGCCCTGGCTCCTCCCGGACCAGCGCCCCGCCGAACAACACACCACTGGGTGACTGCGATTCCGCGCTCGAATCCCGAGCACGCCGAGTATCCGTTCGACGGGATTGCTTCGGCGAAGGTTTGCGGCGCGGCATGGTTCGAGTCTAAACAGCGTCAGAAAAGTCGGAACTCGGTGCTTTCGGTACCACGCAAGGCCTCGTAGTCCAAGACCAGGCAACGGATCCCACGGTCGTTGGCCAAAGTCTTTGCCTGCGGCTTGATCTGTTGCGCTGCAAAAACTCCCGTAACCGGCGCGAGCAGAGGATCGCGGTTGAGCAACTCCAGGTACCGCGTCAACTGCTCGACGCCGTCGATCTCGCCGCGGCGCTTGATCTCCACCGCCACCGATGCACCGTCCGCGTCACGGACCAGAAGGTCGACCGGCCCGATGGCCGTCATGTACTCGCGCCGCACCAACGTGTAGCCGGGGCCGAGTGTCTCGACATGCTCCGCCAGAAGTTCTTGAAGGTGTGCCTCGACACCGTCCTTGATCAATCCCGGATCGAGACCGAGTTCATACGACGAATCGTGCTCGACCTCTTCGAGAGTGATCCGAAGCTCCTCGCCCGCCTTGTTGGTGACGACCCACAAGATGTCGTCGCTGTCGCCGGTGGTCTCGACCAACCAGCACGGCGGACTCATCCAGTTCAGCGGCTTGTACGCCCGGTCATCGGCATGAATGCTGACCGAACCGTCGGCCTTCACCAACAGCAGTCGTCTTGCGGTAGGGAGGTGGGAGGTCAGGCGTCCCACATAATCGACACGGCAACGAGCAATAACTAGGCGCACCGGACCACCCTAAGCGATCATTACGACTACTCTCGACACACTATGCAGCGAAGCCGTGTCCCGAGTGCGCCCCTGGGGTCGTGGCTGCTCGGATCCACCGACGAAAGCCCCAGGCGCCGCCGAATCCGCGTCCAGGCACTACTCACCGCCCCTCTCCTGGTCACCAACCTGATCGGAGCGGTGCTGGCGATCGTGCTCGTCGGATTCGTGGTTCCCGGACCCGAGATCATCCACCCCGAATTCGCGTGGATCAACTTTATTGCCGTACCCGTCTTCATCGGGTGTGTCTTTCTCATCGGACTTCTGTGGGGCACCAAACGCCTCATGAGGGATCTCCGGTGGGCCACCGAGGATCACCGGCCAACCGAGCAGAATCAACGCGCGGCGTTGCGCGGGCCGTGGCGACTGACCCGAGTGCAAGCCGTCCTGTGGACGGCCGCGCTCATCACCTTCACGACCATGTACGGAATCGTCGACCCCGACACCATTCCGAAAGTTCTGTTCACCGTGGCTTTCAGCGGTATCACCACCTGTGCTTTCTGCTACCTGCTCAGCGAGTTCGCACTGCGCCCTATTGCTGCGCGTGCACTCGAATCCGGAGCACCCCGCAAGGCTGCCGTTCTCGGACTGACCGGCCGGACAATCCTCGTCTGGCTGCTCGGAAGCGGAGTCCCCGTCACCGGCTTGATGCTCGTAGCGGTCTTCAGCTTCATCCGGCCTGCTTCGTGGCAAGCCCTCGCAACCGCGATCCTCGTCATCGGCGGGATCACTCTGTGCGTCGGACTCGGGCTGACGTACATCAACATCCGATCAGCCGCGGCCCCCATTCGGTCCGTACGCCGAGGCATGGAGCAAGTCACCCGTGGCGACCTCACCGCGTCCGTCGTCGTGTACGACGGGACCGAATTGGGACTGCTGCAGACCGGCTTCAATCGCATGGCCGAGGGCCTGCGCGAGCGCGAGAGGATTCGCGACCTCTTCGGGCGCCACGTCGGACACGAGGTTGCCGCAAACGCGGTTCGCCGAAACCCGGAACTCGGCGGTGAAGAACGCGACGTTGCCGTTCTCTTCGTCGACGTCATCGGCTCGACCACGATCGCGGCCACCAACTCCCCTACCGCGGTGGTCGCTCTACTCAACCGATTCTTCGACGTCATCGTCGACGAGGTAGATGCACACGGCGGATTCGTCAACAAGTTCGAGGGCGACGCAGCGCTGGCGATCTTCGGAGCGCCGACGACACTCGACGATCACGCCGGCAGTGCACTCGCCGCCGCCCGCAAGATTCAGCAGCGCCTGCGTGCCGAAGTTCCGGAAGTGAGCGCGGGAATCGGCGTCGCTGCGGGAATTGCCGTTGCCGGAAACGTCGGTGCGCGAGAAAGATTCGAATACACCGTCATCGGTGATCCCGTCAACGAAGCAGCGCGACTGTCCGAGGTCGCCAAGACGGTCCCGGGTAGCCTCGCCGCGTCCGGACGGGCTGTAGCCGCCGCTGACAGCGCCGAAGCCGCACAGTGGTCGATCACCGAGAACATCACCCTTCGTGGCCGCCTCGAACAGACCGAGCTCGCGATTCCCTGCGACGCCTTGGAGTCCGAGTCCACCCCGGCAGACTCTGTGCCCGTTCAGCCCTGATCTCACCGCCCACCTTGAGCGAACGGCACGTTCGGTCGATCCAAGGCGATGAACGCCACGTTCGCTCGATGATTTTCCCGCGTCCCGACGGTCTATATCGAAACAGCGGAAATCCGACGATGCCGGGGAGATGGGTACGATTATGAAACTGACGACATTCACCATCGTCACTCTCGACGGGGTGATGCAAGGACTCGGTGGGCCGGACGAAGATCGACGCGGCGGATTCGAACGCGGCGGATGGTCCGCGCCACTGGTGGACACAGAAGCCATGTCTTACCTTGTCCAGGTCTACCAGCGCGCCGACGCCTTCCTGTTCGGTCGGCGGACTTACGACATCTTCGCCGGTTATTGGGGCGCGTTCGAGAATCCAGAGGTCAACCCGATCGCAAGCGCCTTGAATACGCGGCCCAAGTATCTTGCCTCGAAAACGGTCACCGATCCGCAATGGAAGAACACCACGGCCCTTTCAGCTGACACCGCCACAGCGATCGGCGAATTGAAAGCCAGACCCGGCGGCGAGCTTCAGGTGCACGGCAGTGGCGAGTTGTGCCGCTGGCTTCTCGCGAACGATCTCGTCGACGAGATGATCCTGCTGATCGTTCCGGTGGTCGTAGGCCAGGGCACACGACTCTTTCCCGATACCGGACCGGATATCGCACTCGAGCTGGCCGAATCGCGAGCCACACCAAAGGGCGTGACGATCCAGCGGTATCTGCCCACTGGCCGGCCGAAGTATGCAACTGCCACCGCCGACGGCATCGACTGATCAGGGCAAAGCGGCCGTCGTCGTCAGTCGTGCTTCCGCTCGTGATGGTGTGAACGGTACGTTCGGTCGATCTGAGGCGACGAACGTACCGTTCACTCGATCCGGGGGTGCCGGCGACGGGATGTTTCAGGGTGTTTTGGGTACGAGAAAGCCCCCCAAC
>NZ_JBJURM010000063.1:0-6436 GCF_046097995.1 Rhodococcus sp. 5A-K4 | reverse complement strand
CGTCGGTGGTGGTGGTGTTGGGGGAGTTTCCGGTGACGGTGCATGGGAAGTTGGATCGTAAAGCCCTCCCGGACGTCAACTTCGAACCTCAATCGCTGCAGTATGTTGCGCCGCGAACGCCGGTCGAGGAGACGGTTGCCGCAATCTTCGATGATCTGTTGGGAACGTCGACGGTGGGCGTGTACGACGATTTCTTTGCCCTTGGTGGGAACTCTCTGAGTGCAGTCAGGTTGGTTGCGCGAGTGAATTCTGTTCTCGGCGAACGGATCGACATCCGCGACGTCTTCGATGCTTCTACCGTTGCAGCGCTGGCCGAGTTGGCGCAGTGTCGCGGAGGAGAGGGGGCCAAGCCGGCGTTGAGGCCGCGGGGTGCGACGACGGATATCCCACTTTCGCCGGCGCAGGAGCGAATGTGGTTTGCGAATCAGTTCGACCCCGAGTCCGCCGCCTACAACGTCGCGTGCGCGTTGAGGCTCGACGGCACAGTGAATCTGAGTGCACTTCACGCGGCATTTGTCGACGTCGTCGAGCGGCACGAGTCCTTGCGCACTGTTTTTCCTCTCACTGACGACGGCCCGCGTCAAGTGATCATGTCTACCTCACAGGTGGTATCGGATCTTGCACCGATACTTGTGCAGGGAGAGGAAGAGTTGCGCGAGCGTTGCCGGCAGATCGTTTCGGATGGTTTCGACGTCATGCAGCAGGTCCCGATGCGCGCCACCTTGTTGCGGCGAGACGACCAGGTCCACTCGCATGTCCTGGTAATCGTGATTCACCACATCGCCGCCGACGGTTTCTCCACGGTACCGCTGGCCCGAGATCTCATGAGCGCATACACCTCCCGTGTGAGCGGCGAGGCTCCTCGGTGGGCGCCGCTCGAGATCCAGTACGCCGACTATGCGTTGTGGCAACGTGGTTGGTTGGGTTCGGAATCCGACTCTCGGTCTTTGATCTCGAAACAGCTCGCCTATTGGGTCGAGAATCTTGCGGGTGCACCGGAAGTTCTCGACATTCCGACCGATCGACCGCGCGGTGATGTGCGTTCGCTTCGACGCGGACGGATTCGGTTCGCGTTCAGTCCGGAGGTTCATGCCGGTGTGGTTGCCCTGTCGCGCAAACATAACGCCACCGTCTTCATGGTTGTGCATGCAGCCTTGGCAGTGCTGCTGGCGAGGCTCAGTGATGAGGACGACGTAGTCGTCGGAACTCCCATCGCTGGGCGTGGGGAGCGCGAACTCGACGACCTGGTGGGCATGTTCGTCAACACGTTGGTCTTGCGCACTGCAGTGGACCGAGGCGCGACCTTCGGGGAGTTCCTCGACCAGGTCCGAGGCGTAGATCTGAGCGCCTTCACTCATGCGGACGTGCCGTTCGAACGAGTCGTCGAGATAGTGAACTCTTCACGTTCGACGGCATACTCGCCCCTGTTTCAAGTCATGTTGGAGTTCCAAGACATCGAGCGACCGACACTGGAACTTCCCGACCTGCAGGTGACCGACGTGGGTGTCGAGATCGACACCATCACCTTCGATCTGCAGTTGACGGTGGCGCAGAACACTGGCACCGCCGGTGAATCGGATGGTATTCGCGCTGAATTCGGATATGCCGCAGATATTTTCGACGAGGAAACAGTGGGGAGCTTCGTCGACCGCCTGCAACGGATTCTCGAGTACGTCACCACGGATCCGCAATCGCAGATCGGAGATATCGATATCCTCGACGCCCGTGAGTCAGCCGAACTGGTACCCGTGCGAGGTGTGATCTCCACCGCTGTTCAGACCCTTCCCGATTTGCTCACTACAGCAACAGATATGGCGACCGCCCAGGATCTCGGCGCCGTCGCGCTGGTGTTCGAGGAACGTGAAGTGACCTATCTCGAACTAGACGCACAGTCGAACCGATTGGCCCGCATGCTGATCGAATCCGGAGTGGGTCCCGAAACGGTGGTGGCGATGTGTCTCCCACGCTCCGTCGAGTCCGTTCTGGCGGTGTGGTCCATTGCCAAGACAGGTGCAGCATTCCTTCCCGTGGACCCGGGACTTCCTGCTGCACGTATCGAGTACATGCTGGGCGACTCCGGTGCAGCGTGGGGGATAACGACCCGAGCTCACCACGCAGCATTGTCCGGCCTCGTGCCGTGGCTGGTCCTCGACGATGCCGGTTTCGAGGAACGGCTGTGGGCGTACTCGCCATCGAAAGTCACCGACGAGGATCGGAAGGCACGGATTCGAATCGACAATCCGGCCTATCTGATTTACACCTCGGGATCAACGGGAACACCCAAGGGTGTGACGGTCACTCATCGCGGGTTGAGCAACTTTGCTCTCCAGGAGCGCGAGACATTCGCCGCCACGACCCGATCCAGAACTCTGCACTTCGCTTCGCCGAGTTTCGACGCTTCGGTTCTCGAACTCATGTTGGCCGTTGGTGCGGGATCCACGATGGTGATCGTGCCACCGACCGTCTACGGCGGGTCGGAGCTGGCGGCGTTACTGGAGCGCGAGCGCGTCACCCATTGTTTTGTGACTCCGGCGGCTTTGGCGTCCGTCGCCCCAGACGGACTCACCACTGTCGGTTGTGTCGTGACAGGTGGGGAGGCCTGCCCGCCGGAATTGGTGGCCCGCTGGGCGCCGGGCAGAAAGATGTTCAACGCCTACGGTCCTACCGAGGCAACTGTGGTGTCGAGCATCAGTGCGGCACTGGCTCCGAACGACCCGGTCACCATCGGCGCACCTACTCGCGGATTCAGCGAGGTAGTGCTGGACTCGCGTCTGAGAGCGGTGCCGGTAGGTGTCGCGGGAGAGTTGTATCTTGCCGGACCGGCTCTCGCTCGCGGCTATCACCGGCGATCCCCGTTGACCGCCTCGCAGTTTGTCGCAGATCCCTTCGGTGCGCCGGGAACGCGGATCTATCGCACGGGCGATCGCGTGCGGTGGACGCCCGACCGACAGCTGGAGTATCTCGGGCGCACCGATGCCCAAGTGAAAGTCCGTGGGTTCCGCATCGAACTCGGGGAAGTCGAGGTGGCACTGCAGACGCACCCGCGCGTGGCCCAGGCGGTGACGGGCGTCTGGAACGGCGACGGCAGGGATCGGTTGAACGGCAGGGATCGGTTGATCGGATACGTGGTTCCCGATCGCGGAGCGAGTGTCGATCCGCGAGACGTCCTCGCGCATGCAGGCAAGCGTCTGCCGTCGTACATGGTGCCTGCGGCGGTGGTGGTGCTCGACGCACTTCCGCTGACGGTTCACGGAAAACTGGACCGCGCAGCGCTTCCCGCACCCGATTTCTCGTCCACGGCCACACCCGACCGGACACCGCGAACGGAAACCGAGAATCTTCTTGCCGCTCTGTTCGCGCAGGTTCTCGGCCTGGACACCGTAGGAGTGCACGATTCCTTCTTCGAGCTCGGCGGAGACAGCATCATGTCCATCCAATTGGTGGCCCGCGCTCGCGATGCTGGTGTGATCATCTCGCCCCGAGACGTATTCGACCACAAATCTGTTGCTGCGCTTGCCGAGTCGGCGCACGTGGAGCAGGACGGTCCTGATGTGCTCGTGGAGCTACCCGGATCCGCTGTCGGAACTGTTCCACTGAGCCCGGTGGCGCAGTGGATGCTCGACCGCAGCAGTGGCGGGCTGCGTGGCGGCGAATTGAAACGGTTCTCCCAGGCGCTCTTGCTGACAGCTCCCGCTGATCTCACCCAGGATCTCCTTGTCCGTGGTCTCCAGGTGTTGCTGGACCGCCACGGAATGCTTCGAGCGCGCTTGGGCGAGAGTGACCGGGTCATGGAAGTCCTACCACCCGGCTCGATCTCGGCCGAAGGACTGATCCATCGAGTAGCTGTCGGTTCGGTGGACGACGAACGTTTCAGGGCCTTGGCGTCGGGAGAGCTCGAGGCCGCTGCCGACAGCTTGGATGCCGCCGCGGCCGACATGGTGCGCGTGATCTGGTTCGACCTGGTCGACAAACCCGACTTGTCGAACCAGCGGGGCCGACTACTCGTGGTGATTCATCACCTGGTTGTCGACGGCGTCTCGTGGCGCATTCTGGTTACCGACCTGGCGACGGTGACAGCACAACTCCGGGCCGGTGTCACGCCCGAACTGCCACAGATCGGAACGTCGTTCCGGCGATGGGCGCACGGGCTTGTCGAGCACGTGGGCGACCGGGGCGTCGAACGGGACATGTGGAAAACGATCCTTGACGGCGATGACCCGCTGATCGGTTCGCGCCCACTCGATCCCACGATCGACGTCGACGGCACGGTCGACACCGTCACAGTGGACATCCCGCCTCCGGTGACCACGAACCTACTCACCACGGTTCCTGCGGCATTCCACGCCGGCGTGAACGACGGACTCCTCACTGCTGTTGCGTTGGCCTCGATCGAGTGGCGACGACGCCGCGGTATGGATACCGCTGCCGCCCTGATCACGCTCGAAGGACACGGCCGCGAGGAAGGAGCGGTTCCTGGCGCAGACCTCGCGCGCACCGTTGGTTGGTTCACCACGCTCTACCCGGTGCGCGTGGACCTCGGCGGACTCGACGTCGACGACGCGCTGGCAGGTGGCGCCGACGCCGGACGGGCTCTCAAAGCCGTCAAGGAATACGTGCGTGCGATCCCCGATCATGGAATCGGATTCGGGATGTTGCGCTACCTGTCGGGCGGGAGCGAACCACTCGGCCGATTCCGTTCTCCTCAGATCAGTTTCAACTATCTGGGCCGGATCAGCTCCTCTGACGGAACACAGGACTGGCTGCCGGTGGAGGGCAATCGAAAGCTCGGCGGAACCCAGAATCGGTCCATGCCTGTGGCGTCCGTGATCGACATCAACGCGGCGGTTGAGGACCATGTCGACGGGCCCTGCCTGACAGCATCTTTCACCTTTCCCCTCGGAGTGCTCGACAGGTCTGACATCGCGGAGTTCGCGGAACTGTGGCGTCGTGCGCTCGACGGACTCACCGCGCACGCATCGCGACCTGATGCGGGCGGTCTGACGCCGTCGGACATTCCCCTGGTCTCGGTCGCCCAACAACAGATCGAACGCTGGGAGAACGACTTCCCCGGATTGCACGATGTCTGGTCGGTGTCGCCCCTTCAGGCCGGGCTGATGTTCCATGCCTCACTGGCGGCCACGTCGACGGACGTCTACACAGCGCAGTTGTGCGTCGAGCTGGAAGGAGCGGTTGATTCCGAGCGTTTGCGCGGCGCTGCTGCCGGACTACTGGCAAACCACCCGAATCTGTGTGCAGCGTTCGTCTACGACGCACACGGCCTACCGGTGCAGTTGATTGTCGACGATGCAATGATTCCCTGGACCGAGGTCGACCTGAGTGATTGCGGATCGGCAACCGAAGCAGAGCTGGAGCGCCGCCTCGACGAGGATCGCAGCGCACCCTTCGACCTCGCCTCGCCGCCACTGCTTCGGCTGACGTTGCTGCGAACCTCGCCGACGAGGTGCGTGTTGGTGGTGACAAACCATCACATCGTTCTCGACGGTTGGTCGATGCCGTTGCTGGTACGCGAACTGCTGATGAGATACGCGGACGACAGTCTCCCGGTCGAGAGCGTCCCAGCCGATCAGCCCCAGACTCCGTCGTACCGCACCTATCTGGAATGGTTGGCGCACCGCGACATCGAGACCTCGCTCGCGGTCTGGGAGGACGCCATGGAAGGCGTCGACGAGCCGACGTTGTTGGCGGCTTCGACGCCGACCGCCGATCAGGTGGTACCCGAAGAGGTCACCGTCGATCTGCCCGATTCGGTCCTCGACGGACTCGGTGCGCTCGTCCAGCGGAGCGGGATCACGATGAACACGGTGATCCAAGCGGCGTGGGGTGTCCTGTTGTCTCGAATGCTTTCCCGCGAAGACGTAGTCTTCGGCGTCACAGTGTCGGGCCGCTCACCTGAATTGCCTGGTGTGGAAAACATGATGGGGCTGCTGATCAACACATTGCCTGTCCGCGTGCAACTGGATCCGGACGAGACGTGTGCACAGCTGCTCGCGCGACTACAAGGCGAGCAGACAGCCCTGCTCGATCATCACTATGTCGGACTCGGCGCGATTCAATCTGCCGTAGGGACAGGCAATTTGTTCGACACACTGTCGGTCTTCGAGTCGTATCCGATCGATACCTCGGGGATGGACGGGAACACCGACATAGCCGGTATGCGCGTCACCGCTGTGAATGCCCGCGACGCCACGCATTACCCGCTCACCGTGCTGTCGGTCGCGGAACCGACGCTGCAGGTGAGCCTGCGGTATCAGCCGGCGGCATTCGACCGCGCCGCGGTCGGCACCATTGCACAGCGAATGTCGCGAATTCTTGCCGCCTTCGCAGCGAACGCGGATACACCGGTCGGTGAGGTCGACGTGTTTGTCGCGGGTGAGCGTGGGTTGGTGGTGGGTGGTTGGGATGGTGTGGGGGTTGC
>NZ_JBJURM010000062.1:0-6546 GCF_046097995.1 Rhodococcus sp. 5A-K4 | reverse complement strand
TATCCGACGGATGCGGACGGCCCGTATCAGGTGGTCGTCCCGACCGCAGAAGCTGTCCCCGCCCTTGTTCCTGTCAAGGTTGATCCCGAATCGCTCGATCAGGTGCTGTTGGATTGCGTCCGAATCGCTTTCGACGTGACGAAGCGAGTTCCGGTCGAGGCGACGCTCCTCGAGATCGGGCCAGAGCAGTATGTGCTGATCACTGTCGTGCATCACATTTCGTCCGATGGTTGGTCGATGATGCCCTTCACCCGAGACGTCATCACCGCGTATTCGGCGCGGATCGCCGGCAACGCGCCGGACTGGGAACCGTTGGCCGTCCAGTACGCGGATTACGTTCTGTGGCAACGCGATGTTCTCGGTTCGGAGGACGATCCCACCTCGATTATTTCCGAGCAGGTATCGCATTGGGAGACTGCACTGCGGGGAATCCCGGATCAGTTGGAGTTGCCGTCCTTCCGTCCCCGTCCTACTCAACAGTCTTACCGTGGTGACAAACTGCGATTCTCGATCGAGCCGGAACTACGCGGCTCTCTGCTCGAAGTTGCCCGCGCACATAATGCTTCGCTGTTCATGGTGGTGCATTCGGCGCTCGCTGTATTGCTGGCCAAGCTGTCCGGTACCACTGACATCGTCGTCGGCACGCCGATCGCGGGCCGAGGCGAGGAACTGCTCGACGATCTGGTCGGCATGTTCGTCAACACATTGGTGCTTCGGACCGAGGTGGACGAGGACGGGTCGTTCGCTGATCTGCTCAAGCAAGCACGCTCGCAAGACCTTGCCGCCTTCTCGAATGGGGATCTGCCGTTCGAACGTCTCGTCGAGGTGCTCAATCCGACTCGATCGACCGGGCGCAATCCGCTCTTCCAGGTCGGACTTACTTTCCAGAACCACGAGCAAGGTCGCCTCGATCTGCCAGGACTGACCGTGTCGGTCATCGAGTTCGAAACTCAGATGTCCAAAATCGACCTTCAGGTCACTGTGGTGGATCCGGGCCCTTCGACTGGGGCTGATCGTCGTGTGGACGTCGAGTTCGAATACGCCACCGATCTTTTCGACGAGCGAATCGTCTCGGAGTTCGCCCAGCGCTTCCTTCGAATACTCGAAACCGTTGCGCAGGATCCCACAGTCGTGGTCAGCGCAATCGACGTACTCGATGCCGGCGAGCGTACGCGGATGATCGGGGACTGGAATGCTACGTCGCACGACGTTGTTTCCGTTCCGTCTCTGCTGTCGGCGTTCGAATCGCATGTCGCAGCCGACCCCGACGCGACAGCATTGGTCTTCGAGTCGGAGTCGTTGACCTACGCCGACTTTTCGCAGCGTGTCAATCGCTTGGCTCGACACCTCATCGCGAACGGCGTCGGTCCGGAAAGCCTTGTTGCGCTAGCTATCCGACGTTCCTCTGATTTGGTGGTCGGCATGTACGCAGTGCTGGCCGCGGGTGCCGGGTACGTACCGGTCGACCCCGATCACCCGGTGGAACGAATCGGCTACATTCTCGACGCGGCAGCGCCCGTGTGCGTTCTCACGACCGACCGAGACGAATTCTCCGAAGCAGGGGAGAGGTCTGTCTTCGATATCGACTCGCTTGATCTGTCCGGGTACGCCTCCGGGCCGATCGCGGACTCGGAGCGGACGAGGCCGCTTCACGCAGACGCTGTTGCATACGTGATGTTCACATCCGGTTCGACCGGAAAGCCAAAGGGCGTCACTATTACTCATCGCGCGATCGTCAACCAGACGGAATGGATGGCCGAACGGTACGCAGTCACGGCCTCGGACGCCTATCTGCAGAAGACGGCGACGACCTTCGACGTCTCCCTGTGGGGGTTCTTCCTCACTTTGGCTCGCGGCGGTCGTTTGATCGTCGCATCCGCGGACGGGCATCGTGATCCTGCATACCTGGCCGATCTCGTTGCGCGCCATGGTGTAACGCTGACTGACTTCGTTCCGTCGATGCTCACGGTTTTCGCCTCGACTGTGGACCGAGGCGACTGCGCGACGCTACGGGATGTGTTCGTCATCGGCGAGGCACTACCGGCTTCGGCTGTACGGGCCTTCCGTGAGATCTCCGGCGCCCGGTTGCACAATCTCTACGGTCCGACGGAAGCAACCGTCAGCATCACCAGTCACCAAGTAACCGACGAGGATTCGTATGTGGTGCCGATCGGACTCCCGCAATGGAACTCGCAGGTCTACGTACTCGATTCCCACCTGACGCCCGTCCCGGCAGGAACACCGGGCGAGCTCTACCTGGCCGGTGTGCAGTTGGCGCGTGGCTATCACAGCCGGGTCGATCTGACATCTGATCGATTCGTCGCGGACCCGTTCGGTTCTCCAGGTGCCCGGATGTACCGCACCGGTGACCTCGTGCGTTGGGGAGTAACTCCCACCGGCGCAGACGCCGCCGTCGAACTCGACTACATCGGACGCACCGACTTCCAGGTGAAGTTCCGCGGGCAACGGATCGAACTTGCCGAGATCGAATCTGTCATCGCCGGCAGTTCGGACGTTGCGCAGTCCGTCGTGTTGGTTGTCGCTACCGACACCGGCGAACACCTCGTCGGATACGTCGTTCCGGCGAGCGGGCGCACTGTCAGCTACGAATCGGTGCGTTCCGCAGCAGCCCAACAGTTGCCGTCCTACATGCTCCCGACGGCCGTCGTGGTCCTCGACGAACTACCGCTCAACACGAGCGGAAAGCTCGACCGCAAAGCGCTTCCCGTCCCGGAGTTCCGCGTCAAGGAGTTCCGCGCGCCGAACACGCCGATCGAACAGATCGTCGCAAATATCTTCGGCGAAGTACTCGGCGTTACCCGGGTGGGTGTGGACGACGATTTCTTCGAACTCGGCGGTAATTCGCTGATCGCCACGCAAGTGACAGCGCGACTCGGCGAAGCGCTCAACACGCGGGTACCGGTGCGGTTGCTCTTCGAAGCTCCGACGGTTGGGGCATTGGCGAGCCAGGCGGAATCCGCAGGCGGACTCGGGCGCATAGCGCTGACTTCGGCTCACCGCCCCGATCCGGTTCCGTTGGCATTGGCGCAGCAGCGCATGTGGTTCCTCAACAGGTTCGATGCGGATTCCGCGGTCAACAACATTCCTGTTGCCATCCGGCTGTCGGGGCATCTGGACGTCGATGCCCTGACTAGCGCGATAGGCGACGTGATCGCGCGGCACGAGATCTTGCGTACCTACTACCCGGAGGATCGCGGGGTTCCTCGGCAGGCCGTACTACCGGTCGGAGACGTCGCTCCCGACCTGATCGTCGATCGGGTCGAGGAAACCGATCTGTTGACGACGGTCGGTGAGTTCCTCTCGCAGGGCTTCGACGTGACAACGACAGTGCCTGTTCGGATGGCGTTGTTCGCGCTCGACGAGCGTGAACACGTCTTCGTGTTCGTCGCTCATCACATCAGTGCCGATGGTGTGTCGATGGGTCCTCTGACTCGCGACGTCATGGTTGCCTACGACGCGCGTCTGCGCGGAGATGCTCCGAACTGGTTGCCACTTGCCGTCCAGTTCAAGGACTTCAGCGTCTGGCAGCGTGAGGTCCTCGGCACCGAGGACGATCCGAGTTCGCTCGTTTCACAGCAGGTGTCGTACTGGAGGGAAACACTGGGCGGTCTTCCCGAGCAGATCGAATTGCCCTCGGACCGTCCACGACCGAACCGCTCTTCCGGCCAGGGCGCGAGTGTTCGTTTCGACATCGACGGAACGACACATCGCGCTCTGAACCGGGTGGCCCGTGAAACGGGCACAACCGAGTTCATGGTGGTCCACGCGGCCGTTGCGGTGTTGATGGCCAGGCTGTCTGGCACTTCCGACATCGCGGTCGGCACCTCGGTCTCCGGGCGCGGTGAGCGTGCGCTCGACGACTTGATCGGAATGTTCGTCAATACACTGGTACTCAGAACAGACGTGGATCCGTCACACTCGTTCGCGGACCTCCTCTCGGATGTCCGTGAGACAGACCTTGCGGCGTTCGGTAATGCTGACGTGCCGTTCGAGCGTCTGGTCGAGGTTCTCGATCCGCAGCGCTCGCAGGCTCGCCATCCTCTCTTCCAGGTCATGCTGACCTTCCAGAACCAGCGCCAGGGTGAACTGGAGTTGGCCGACCTTCGGATCAGTGCAGTCGATTCGGCCACCGACGTGGCAAAGTTCGACTTGCAGTTCACCTTCGGTGAGTACCTCGACGATTCGGGTGTTCCATCGGGGATGGTCGGTGACATCACCTACGCCACGGACCTCTTCGACGAGTCGACGATTTCGGAGTTCGTCGACCGCTTCCAGCGTGTTCTGGATGCGATAGTTCTCGATCCGTCCGTTTCGGTAGGCGACATCGATCTTGTCGCCGCAGACGAGCGGACTCTGTTGCTCGACACGTGGAACATTCCGGCCGTATCCGATTCAAGCGTCACACTTGTCGAAATTTTCGAGCGTGTCGCAGCCGATCGGGCAGACGCCGTTGCCGTCACTGCCGGCTCGGAGGCGTTGACCTACGCCGAACTCGACGCGCGTTCGAATCGCTTGGCGCGGATGTTGATCCGGCACGGTGTCGGAGCCGAGTCCCTGGTGGCGATCGGGCTGCCGAGGTCGGCGGATCTGATCGTGGCCATTGTCGCGGTTCTCAAGACCGGTGCGGGCTACCTCCCCATCGATCTGGACAGCCCGTCCGAGCGAATTTCGTTTGTACTCGGCGATGCCGAGCCATCGTGTGTCTTGTCGGTCTCGGAGGAGTCCTCGAAGTTCTCGGCTCGCGGTATCCCGGTTCTCGACGTGGCGAACCTGGACGTTGCCGTCGACGACACACCGATTGCGGACGACGAGCGGACTGCGGTTCTACGAGCGTCCAATACTGCCTACGTGATCTACACTTCCGGATCGACTGGAACACCCAAGGGTGTTCGGATTCCGCACACCAACGTCGTTCGCCTGTTCGAGAACACCAGAGAGATGTTCGATTTCGACGAGACCGACGTGTGGACGATGTTCCACTCGTACGCATTCGACTTCTCGGTATGGGAACTGTGGGGACCGCTGCTGTTCGGTGGGCGACTCGTTGTAGTCGACTATCCGACCTCTCGTTCGCCCGAGCAGTTCCTTGCGTTGGTCGAACGCGAAGAGGTCACTGTTCTCAATCAGACTCCGTCCGCGTTCTATCAGTTCGCCGAGGCGGATCGACTCCGCGACGTCTCGGCCGACCCGGCTCGGTTGTCGTTGCGCTACGTGATCTTCGGTGGCGAGGCTCTCGATTTCGCCCAGATGTCACGCTGGTTCGACCGCCGCGGTGATCATGATCCGAAGCTCGTCAACATGTACGGCATCACCGAGACCACGGTTCACGTCTCGTTCTTGCAGATCGACGAGGCATTGGCGCGCAGCTCCGCAGCCAGTGTGATCGGTCGGGCGATCCCGGGCTTGCGGGTGTACGTACTCGACGAGCGCTTGCAGCTGGTGCCGGTCGGTACTCCGGGCGAGATGTATGTTGCGGGTGGGCAGTTGGCGCGTGGATACCTGGGTCGGACCGATTTGAGCTCGACTCGCTTCGTCGCGGATCCGTTCGGAACCGCAGGCGAACGGATGTACCGCACCGGTGACCTCGCTCGTTGGAACCGTGCCGGTCTACTCGAGTACTCCGGTCGCACCGACTTCCAGGTCCAGTTGCGGGGTTTCCGCATCGAGATGGGTGAAATCGAAGCGGCGTTGCTCCGATCTGCCGGAGTATCGCGGGCCGTCGCACTGGTCCGCCACGACGAGCATCTCGGCGATCAATTGGTCGCCTACGTCGTACCGGAGGCTGGTTCGGTACTCGACCCGGCAGCTCTGCGCGAGGACGTCGGGCAGTTCCTGGCCGCATACATGGTGCCCGACGCGGTCGTGATTCTCGACGAACTCCCGCTGACGAACAACGGAAAACTTGATCTTCGTGCTCTGCCCGCGCCGGTGTTCGTCGTGCGAGAGTTCCGCGCACCGATCACGTCCACGGAGCAGGTCGTCGCGGAGGTGTTCGCCGACCTGTTGAGCCATGATCGCGTAGGGCTCGACGACGATTTCTTCGATCTCGGTGGAAACTCGCTTGTCGCCACTCAGTTGGTTGCCAGACTGGGTAAGGCTCTCGACACGCAGATTCCCGTTCGCGTTCTGTTCGAGACGTCGACGGTCGAGGGTCTTGCCTCGCGAATTCAGTCTCACGTCGGTGAAGGCGGACGCCTCGAGTTGGCGTCTGTCGTTCGGCCGGAACGTATTCCGTTGTCGTTGGCGCAGCAGCGGATGTGGTTCCTGAACCGTTTCGACACCGAGTCGGCAGTCAACAACGTACCGATGGTCGTGCGACTGACCGGAACTCTCGACATCCCCGCAATGGACACTGCGGTGAAAGACGTGCTCGCGCGCCACGAGGTTCTCCGCACGCGGTATCCGGAGGTCGACGGGGTCGGATTCCAGGAGATCCTGTCTGTCTCCGAGGTCGGAATCGACCTGGCCCCCGAGTCGGTCGAGGTTGATCGTGTGGGGGGTGTGATTGCTGGGGTGGTGTCGGCG
>NZ_JBJURM010000061.1:0-7956 GCF_046097995.1 Rhodococcus sp. 5A-K4 | reverse complement strand
TCCGTATCGAGTTGGGTGAGATCGAATCCGCGTTGGTCGGGTGTGCGGGTGTCGCCCGTGCAGTCGTGGTCGTGCGGAAGGTCGAGCATCTCGGTGATCGCATCGTGGCGTACGTAGTACCGGAGTCCGGGGTGGCGCTCGAATCCTCAGCGGTATCGGAAGAGGTCGGTCAGTTCCTGACTGCGTACATGGTGCCGGACGCGGTCGTCGTGATCGACGCGATTCCGTTGACACACGCCGGTAAAACGGACGTGCGCGCTCTGCCTGACCCGATCTTCGAGTCGAGAACGCACCGCGCTCCGGCGACCGAGATGGAAAGAATTGTGGCGGGTCTGTTCGCCGAGGTCCTTCGTCTTGACGAAGTCAGTGCAGACGACTCCTTCTTCGCGCTCGGCGGAGACTCGATCATGTCGATTCAATTGGTCTCTCGCGCAAAGACATCAGGGATCGTTTTCAGCCCGCGCGATGTTTTCGAGCACAAGACGGTCGTGGCGATCGCCGAGGTTGCTCGTCATGCGGACGTGGTCGAGGAAATAGTTCTCGAAGAACTGGAGGGTGGGGGAATCGGCTCGATGCCGATGACGCCGATCGTGCGATACATGTCGCAACGACCCGGTGGGTTCAACCGCTTCACCCAGACCATGACCCTGGAACTCCCCGAAGGCATCGACCGCTCCGGCATCGTTTCGACGATCTCGGCTGTTGTCGAACACCACGACATGTGGCGATCGCGTGTGGTGGACGGCGATCGCGGGCGTGAGATCGAAGTGATGGCGTCCGGCGCGGTCGATGTCGACGCACTGGTCCATCACATCCCGGTCGATCCCGCGTCGAAGGCAGACGAGGTGACTGCTCTCGCGTCGCGCGAACTCGATTCGGCTCTGGGACGTCTCGATGTGGATGCCGGCACGATGCTGCAGTTCTTGTGGTTCGACTTCGGTGCCGGGCGCAGCGGCCGACTTCTCGTCGTTGCCCATCACCTCATCATCGACGGAGTGTCCTGGCGCATCATCGTTCCGGATCTCATCTCGGCCTGGGCCCAGATCTCGAACGGCAGTGCCCCCACTCTGACGCCGGTCGGAACCTCGATGCGGCGTTGGGCGCACGCGTTGGTCACCGAAGCGGAGTCCGAATCGCGTAAGGCTGAACTTCCTTACTGGGAATCGGTTCTGTCTGGTTCGGATCCTCTCCTCGGTTCACGCGCGTTCGATCCACACATCGATGTGTCGGCGACTCTCGAGACGGTGTCGGTCGAGGTACCGGCCAATGTCACCGAGTCCATCTTGACGGCTCTGCCTCGGGCGTTCCGAGGCGGCGCCAACGACGGTTTGCTGACAGCGTTGGCACTCGCAATGGCGCTGTGGCGTGCCGAGCGAGACGTCGACGCGTCCTCGGCGCTGATTCAGTTGGAGGGCCACGGGCGTGAGCAGTCGATTATCAGTGGCGCCGACATCTCACGAACGGTCGGCTGGTTCACGAGCGCTTTTCCCGTTCGACTGGACTTGGCGGGCGTGGATCTCGCGGACGCGATCGCCGGCGGTCCTGCCGCAGGCGAGGCTGTCAAGTTGATCAAGGAACAACTGCTCGGCGCCCCGGACAAGGGCGTTGGGTACGGGCTTCTGCGCTACCTCGGAGAGGAATCGTCCCGCACGCTCGGGGCGCATGCAGACGGTCAGGTCAGCTTCAACTATCTCGGCCGAGTCGCCGGTGGGGAATTGCCGGAAGGCCTCGAACAAGTCGGGTGGCTCCCGGTGGGCGACCTCGGCTCCGTGTCCGCGCCGGGTGATGCGGACATGCCTGCCAACAAGAGCATCGACATCAATGTGATGGCGGGAGATTCGTCGGACGGAATGGTGCTCAACGCGTCGTTCGCATATCCGAGCGGCCTCCTCTCCGCGCCGGAGGTCTCACGATTGTCGGAGTTGTGGGTGTCGGCTCTCGCTGGACTCGCGGCACACGTGGACCGACCGGGTGCGGGTGGGCTTACCCCGTCCGATCTGCCACTGGTCGATCTCGACCAACGTGCGATCGCGAAGATCGAACAAGATTTCGCGGACGTGGCCGACGTCTGGCCGCTGACGCCGTTGCAGAACGGAATGCTCTTCCACTCGATGCTGGCCGAAGAATCGGTCGACGTCTACACCATGCAGATGGCACTCGATCTGTCCGGCGCCGTCGACGCAGATCGTCTTCGCAGCGCGGCGCAGGCCGTCATGGACCGACACGAGAGTCTTCGGGTCGCGTTCGTCACCGATGATGCAGGCCGATCGGTCCAGGTTGTGATGGATCGGGCTCCTGTCCAGTGGAATGCGATAGATCTCAGCGGTATCGAGAACAAGGTTGAACGAGAGTCCGAACTCGCCCGAGTCGCCGCGGCGGATCAGGCCGACGAATTCGACCTCGCCACACCGCCGTTGATGCGGTACACCCTGGTGCGATTGACCGGCGACACTTTCAGGCTTCTCGTGACCAACCATCACATCCTTCTCGACGGCTGGTCCATGCCTTTGCTCATGAAAGACCTTCTGGTCCTGTACGCAACGCACGCGGACCCCTCTCTGCTGCCGCGAACAAGGTCCTATCGCGCGTTCCTGTCTTGGTTGGTCGCTCAAGACTCGGATAAGTCGATGGCTCGTTGGGCCGAGGTATTCGACGGATTCGAGGAACCGACTCTGGTGACTGCCAAGTCCGGCACCACCGAAATCACCATGCGTTCACGGGAGATCGCGGTCGACTTCTCGACCGCGACGACCAGTCGGATCACCGAACTCGCCGGCCGAGTCGGCGTCACCGCCAATACCGTTGTCCAGGTTGCCTGGTCGATTCTTCTGTCTCATATGACAGGGCAGGACGACGTCGTGTTCGGTGCGACCGTTTCGGGTCGCCCGCCCAGCCTCAACGGCGTCGAGTCGATGGTCGGTCTCTTCATCAACTCGCTTCCGGTCCGAGTCAGGATCGACAAGTCGGCATCGCTTGAATCGCTCCTGACCGATGTCCAGTCCGAGCAGGCCGATCTGCTCGATCATCACTATGTTTCGCTCGCCGATGTTCAGCGAACGGTCGGGCTGGGAACATTGTTCGACACGTTGGCCGTGTTCGAGTCCTATCCGGTGGACGAGGAAGGTCTCGCGGCCCAGGCGCAGGCAATCGACGGTCTACGGATCGACGGGCTGCACGCAGACGATACGACGACGTTCCCGTTGACGCTCATGGTGACTCTCGACAGTTCACTGCACTTCGGCGTGAAGTACCTCCCGGATTTCTTCGAGCATCGGCAGGTGCAAAGTCTGGTGGACCGGCTCGTTCGCATCGTCGAAGCTATTGCCGACGACGCGACGAAGCCTGTCGGAGACATCGAACTGATGACCGAGCAGGAACGCTCGCTAGTCCTCGACGGCTGGAACACCACGGCGCACGAGATGGCTCCGACGGATCTCGTCGAATTGTTCGAGAAGCAACTTCTCCGATCGGTGGAGTCCACCGCACTCGTCTTCGAGGGAACCCACACGACCTACGCCGATTTCGGCGCCCGCGTGCATCGTTTGGCGCGAGTCCTGATCGCCGAAGGTGTCGGCGCAGACTCGTTGGTGGGCATCGGTATTCGGCGTTCGGAAGATCTACTTATCGCGATCTACGCAGTCCTTGCTGCCGGTGGTGCGTACGTGCCGGTGGACCTGGATCAACCGGCCGAACGCGTCGAGTACATCCTCGACGCAGCAGATCCGGTGTGCATTCTGAGTACGACACGTGACGCGATGTCTTCGACGACACGGCGTGTGATCACCATCGACACGATCGACACCACAGCAGTGCCGTGCGGGCCGATCGCCGACGAAGAGCGCTCGGCGCCCATCGAGCCGGATGACCTCGCGTACGTCATCTTCACATCGGGATCGACGGGCCGCCCCAAGGGCGTCGCGGTCAGTCATCGTTCCATCGTGAACCGCTTGGCTTGGATGCAGTCGGAGTACCCACTCAGCGGAACCGATTCGGTGCTGCAGAAGACCCCTGTCACCTTCGACGTGTCGGTCTGGGAGTTGTTCTGGCCGTTGCAGGTCGGCGCGCGTCTCGTCATCGCTGTGCCGGACGGTCATCGGGATCCCGAGTATCTGGCCAAACTGATCGAGGCGTACGACGTGACGATCACGCACTTCGTGCCTTCGATGCTCGAAGTGTTCGTGGACGATCCGGCAGCAGAGCGCGCGTCGTCGTTGAACCACGTGTTCGCATCGGGTGAAGCACTGCCGGTGAACACCGCTGCGCGGTTCCGTTCGGTACTTCCGAATGCGAAGCTGCACAACCTCTACGGACCGACGGAAGCAGCCGTCGACGTCACCTATCACGCGGTCACCGCAGACGACACCATTCTGGTGCCCATCGGCGCCCCGGTCTGGAACACTCGGGTGTACGTACTCGACAGTCGTCTTCGCCCTGTTCCGGCGGGTGTTGCAGGCGAGCTGTATCTCGCGGGTGTTCAGCTCGCTCGTGGCTATCACGGTCGTACCGAACTCACCGCCGAGCGCTTCGTCGCCGATCCGTACGGCGACCAGGGCACAAGAATGTACCGAACCGGCGACCTCGTGACGTGGAGCTCGGCCGGTGAACTCGAGTACATCGGCCGTACCGATTTCCAGGTCAAATTGCGCGGACTCCGTATCGAACTCGGCGAGGTCGAATCGGCGCTTCGCGGACACGATTCGATCGCGTCTGCAGTTGTCGTCGTGCTTGGTGAACATCTTGTCGGCTACGTGGTCCCCGCCGGCTTTGCGAGTGTCGACATCGACGAAACGCGGGCACATCTCGCGGCTCGACTGCCCGAGTACATGGTGCCTGCCCACCTCGTCGTGCTGGACGAGATGCCGCTCAATGCTTCGGGCAAGCTGGATCGAAAAGCATTACCTGAACCGGTCTTCACGGCCGGAAGTGAGTTCCGGGCTGCCGATACCGAATCCGAATTGATTCTGGCCTCGATCTTCGCCGACGTCCTCGGCGTGGACCAGGTAGGTGCCGACGATTCGTTCTTCGCGCTCGGAGGCGACTCGATCATGTCGATCCAGCTCGTTGCAAGGGCAAAGGCACAGGGCCTCCGATTCAGCGCGCGCGACGTCTTCGAGCGCAAGACCATCGCGGGACTCGCGGAAATCGCCGAGTCGGTGCTCGACGATGCAGTTGTCCTCAGTGAACTTCCGGGTGGCGGAATCGGCTGGATGCCGTTGATGCCGATTGCCCATTGGATGTTGTCGCGCGGTTCCTACCGCACCTTTGCGCAGACGATGATTCTGGATCTGCCGGTCGGTATCACCGCGGGAGCCCTCGAGTTGACACTCGCAGCGCTGATCGACAAACACGACATCCTGCGCTCGCGCCTTCTCGACGACGACAGGGGCTGGGGTCTCGAGGTCGGCGGGTTGGGATCGATCGCCGTCGCCGACACGATCGAGCGGATCGAACCCGCTGCGGGCGACGCCAACGTGGCGTCGGCCGTTCAGCTCGCTACACGTTCGCTGGATCCATTGTCCGGGGACATGATTCGTTTCGTCTGGGTAGACCGAGGACCGGAGAATGTCGGTCAACTCGTTGTGGTTGCCCATCACCTCGCCGTCGACGGCGTGTCGTGGCGAATCATCATTCCGGATCTCGTCGCTGCGTGGATGCAGGTCGCCGCGTCGTCGGAACCCGCATTGCCGGCCGTTGCGACTTCGGTGCGTCGTTGGGCGCATGCGATTGCCGAGAACGCGCACAGCGAAGACCGGTTGGCGGAACTTCCGTACTGGGAACGCACGCTGACCGGCGGCGATTCGTACCTGGGGTCACGCCCGTTCGATCCGACCCTCGATGTGATCTCCACCCTCGATTCGATTCGCGTCGAGGTATCGCCCGAGGTCACGGACGCGTTGCTCACCATGGTGCCGAAGGTCTATCGCGGCGGTGTGAACGATGGATTGTTGACCGCACTTGGCATGGCAGTGGCCAAGCTGAGGCGCGAAAAGAGCAAGGCAGCAGGGTCTTTGCTGGTACACCTCGAGGGCCACGGGCGTGAGGAAGAGGTCATCGAAGGCGCGGATCTGTCGCGGACCGTCGGTTGGTTCACAACGGAGTTCCCGCTACGAATCGACATCTCCGATATCGATCTCGACGACGCTCTTGCCGGCGGTGTCGCGGCGGGTCGTGCGCTCAAGCTTGTCAAGGAGCAGGTGCTTTCCGTGCCGGACAAGGGAATCGGCTTCGGAATGCTGAGATACCTCAACGAGGAGACTGCTGAAGCGTTGTCAGCGGGTGCCAGTGCCGATATCAGCTTCAACTACCTCGGCCGTATTTCCGCGGGCGAGGTGCCAGCAGAAGCACTCGGACTCGGATGGATGCCCAGCGACGTTCTCGGTGACGTCTCCGTCGCGCCTGACGCGGACATGGCGGCAAACGGTGTGCTCGACGTCAACGCAGTGGTCAGCGACGGCCCCGACGGTCCGGTTCTCGGTGCATCCTTCGGATTCGCGAGTGGAGCGATCTCGCGTGAGGACGTCGAGTTGCTTGCCTCTTACTGGAAGGAGTCGCTGAGTGCGGTTGCAGCACATGTGAACTCGCCTCTCGCTGGAGGATTGACGCCGTCCGATGTGCCATTGGTGTCGATGAGTCAGACACAGCTCGACCGTCTGCAGGCAGGGATGCCGAACGTGGCCGACGTATGGCCACTGGCACCGTTGCAGCGAGGCTTCCTGTTCCACGCGATGCTCGCGGAGGCATCACTGGACGTCTACTCGATGCAAGTTGTCCTCGAGCTCTCGGGCAACGTGGACGCGGATCGCCTGCTGTCGGCAGCTCGAGCTTTGACGGAACGTCATCCGAACCTGCGCAGCGGCTTCGTCCTCGACGAAGACGGCAATTCGCTTCAGGTAGTCGCGGACGAGGTCGATCTTCCGTGGCGCGAGGTTGATCTCAGTGCGATCACCAACGGGGCCGAGCGTGTCCAAGCTCTCGATCAGTTGCTGCGTGACAATCAGTCGGCACGGTTCGACATGTCCCACCCGCCGCTCACGCGATACCTGTTGGTGAAGACTGCCGATCGTCGATACACGCTGGCTGTGGCCAACCACCACATCCTCCTCGACGGCTGGTCGCTCCCGCTGGTCATGAAGGATCTGCTGACGCTGTACGCGACGCGTTCGGATGCATCCGTCCTTCCGCGGGTTCGTTCTTACCGCACGTATCTCGAGTGGTTGGTTGCGCAGGATTCCGCTCGGTCCTTGAATGTCTGGCGACGGGCGCTCGACGGACTCGAAGAGCCGACGACTCTCGTACAAGCCGACCGTGGCCGAACCATCGATGCACGTTCGGGCGAGTCCGAGGTACAGGTGGACGAGTCACTCGCGGCCGCACTTACTTCTCTCGCAGGTGAATTGGGTGTCACGCTCAATACCGTCATCCAAACTGCGTGGGGCGTGGTGTTGGGACGATTGACCGGCAGGAACGATGTCGTTTTCGGTGCAACCGTCTCGGGTCGGCCGCCGCAGGTTACCGGAGTCGAGTCGATGATCGGGCTGTTCATCAACACCGTTCCGATTCGGATTCGGTTCGAGGAGAACGAATCACCGGCTTCACTGTTGACGCGGGTTCAGCGTGAGCAGGCGGAACTGCTCGATCACCATCACGTTCAGCTGGCCGACATCCAGCAGGCGATCGGCGCGGGTGCGCAGTTCGACACGTTGACGGTGTTCGAGTCGTATCCGATCGATCAGAAGGCGCTCGCAGCAGGCGCAGCGTCGATCGACGAGATGTCCGTCGAAAGCATGCATGCCAACGACAACACTCACTTCCCGTTGACACTGATGATCACCGCCGGGGGCGGAATCGAGCTGACCTTCAAATACCAGCGCGACGCCTTCGACGAGGGTTCGGTTGTGGTCTTGGGTGAGCGTTTGGTGCGTGTGTTGGGTGGGTTTGTGTCGGGTGTGGGTGTGG
>NZ_JBJURM010000060.1:0-8739 GCF_046097995.1 Rhodococcus sp. 5A-K4 | reverse complement strand
CTCGGAATCGCAGATCAACTGAACGTCACTGTCTCACTTGACTTGACACATAGCGAGCCGCCATTCAAGGTTGGGAGTTCAACCCGGTCGGCCGTCCGTACCACGTTGTCGGGCCGCTCCGGCGCAGGTACTTCAACGGTCATCACCCCGGTCAACCTGCATCGGACGTGATCACTGCACCCTGCTCGTCAGGTTCAATCCTCTTCAACACCAGACTCATTCGATACCTGCCATCTCGCATGAGATCCTCAATTCGTAGCGGTTCCCCAAACTTGACAAGGTACGGCACCAGCTGGGAATTACTCTCGAGGTCAAGGAGTTCGATCCCTCGCCCGGCTGGTTTGATGAATACTGTCCCGTGGTACTCGAGAGCCTTACATGACCAGAGTGCCAGCTCGGATTCGGTAGCGTCAGAATTTCCGTCAGTCATAGTCAACCCCGTTGTAGATCGTCCTTCGGCCGGTCACCTTGCTGGCCTCCATTCTCCAATCATCCTGTGATGCTCTGGCGTTGGGCGTGTAACCAGTGTATCCGCCAGTGCGAGATCCCAGACGGACTAAAGGCCTTCTTCATCTGGACCCCCCATGGCCTGAGCCCAATTTCCGCTGACCGCTTGTCCGCTCCACGACGAGTGGCCCCTCACGCTTGAACGCGTGAGGAGCTGTTCGTTGACCTCCCAGCCATTGATCAGACGGCTAGGAAGCTCCCGGAGCCCGGTCCCTGGGATTGCCAGCACTGCATCGGGATGAGGTTGGTTTGCGTCGGACTCTCACTGATAACGACGAATTCTGATCACCGGAATTGCTTACACACGTGGTCGCCAAGAATTGTTCGCGATGCCCTACAAAGAACAAGCGCACGGAATCGGCGGTCTCGGCAGAGGCGAACCCGCAGACTCGCTGTTCACACCCGATTCAGATCTGGGATGCGTTGCGCGACTTGATTCCGTGCACTTCAGAACCATCAGAACGCAGCGCTGTCGACTGCGGTCTAGAAACCAAACCCAACGGTAAAATCACTGGAGATCAAGTAGATTGACCGCATCGGTATAGTCAGACCGGGCCACGCGGACGTATCGATCGGTCGTCGAAATTGATGCGTGTCCTGCCCAGTCGCGGACCACTGTGAGTGGAACCCCGGATCGGAGCCATCCCACAATTGCTGTCGCCCGCAGGTCATGCCAGACAAATTCTGGATGACCCATCTTGGTTACGATCTCCTTGAATCCTGTGCGGACGATGACATTCCCGTGATGAAGTGAACTTCCCCGAGGTCCTCGCCACAACGACTCAGCGCGAGACCCCATCACATCGATGCGCCGATTCAGGGTCGGCACCAGCGACGCGGGTAGCGGAGCAGACCGAATCTTGCCCGACTTCGGCGGACCTAGAACTCGGTTTCTCCCGGTGCCGGACCAAGCCCGCTGAACCCGGATCACCCTGTCTTCGAAACTGACATCCGACGGGCGGAGCGCTAGAAGCTCACCCACACGCACCCCGGTCAGTACCGCGACTGACGCGAGATCCGAGTAAAGCTCATCGCGCCTCTGCAACTCGCCCAGCAGTTGATCGATCTCAACCCGAGCCAGAGTGTGCACTTCTCGACGCAATTCCCGAGGGGGCTTCTTCGCACTCAACACCGGATTACCCTGCAACACACCCTGCTTGATCGCATGAGCGCAGAGCCTGCTGAGGAAACTGCGGGTGCCCATCACGACTGTCCGCGACACACCGACAGCCCATCTGGCCTGCGCACGCTCCACCATGGCCGAATTCAGATCTCCGATCCTGACGTCACCCAGCGTGGGAATCACCCGTATCGACAGATGTCCTCGAAAATTGGCGATGTTCTGGTCACTCGACAAGCCATACACGATCTCGGACCAGTATCTGTCCGCGTAACTCGCAATGGACATCAGACCAATCTTGTCTTCTCGTGCCGTCCTCCCCCGATTCACGTCCAGCCATTCATCCGCCTGCCATTTGAAGTCGAACGTCTTGGTTGGTTGCCGAATCTGCCTGCCCGAGAGAGGATCTCTCACCACATAGCGCGCCTTCCATCGGCCGTTCGGCATCTTGGCAGGGTTGGTGGATCTTCTACCTGCCATACCGCGCGAACCTGGCACTCAATCCTTGACCCAACATGAACTGAGTTAGATCCATCAGGCCACCCGCTCTTCTACGAACGCCTCAACATCTGCCGGCCTGAACCGCCGCGAACGCGCACCGAGCATCACACACCGGATCTGCCTCTCTCTCGCCAGCTTGTCCACCGACCACTCCGAGATCCCCAAGTACTCCGCAACCTGGGAGGACTTCCACAACGCCAACTCTTCCATCCTCACTCCGCTCTCGATTTCTTGTCCACAAAGTAGCAACTAGCCACGAACACTAGACCCTTCTTTGCTACTTTGTCCACACTCATTAGTGCTGCTTCGTGAAGTGTCGGGAATCGACTAACATCGCGGGCATGGAATTGATCGCCCGCAGTGTCCTTGCAGACCGGCTTGGGATGACCCGGAAAGCTGTACAAAACTTGATCGACACAGGCCTGGTCCGCGACATCGTCACGAGCGGACGCAACGTCTACGTCACGGCGGAAGAAGCAGACCGGCTAGAGTCCACCCCCTTTGTGCCGGAGGACCATCCAGTGGCTCTGATGGTGAAAGTCGCAGCGGCTATCAAGGATCCAAATGACGACGAGCGTCCGTGGCAAGGATGGAACAAAGACGTCGAAGCCCAGGACCCTGATCAGATTCTCGGCGTTGGACGTTGGTGGCAAGTCCGAGATCCGGATCGATACGTGGGCAATCTGTTGATACCGATCACCGCAGGTTTTGTACTTGCGGTCTACCGCGTTAAGGGATACCGAACCGGACCGGGAAAGCTACGAGCATTCGATCTCGAAGTCGCATCTGCCGACGAAACCAAACCGTTTGAAGGACACCGCTTTCCCCTTCAGCAAGGCAGCTTCACAGATCCGCGGTAGTTTGTGGTGTTGTTTCCGGCACACATCGGATTAGCTCGCCGGAGAGTGTCGACCACGCCCGAACCAATACGGATGGCAGTTCGATGACTGTCTCGGACGTGGATGACTCTCGGCTCTCTGTCGACAGGGCAGCGATATCCACATCTTCTGGTGCGTTCAACTCAGATTGTCGTTCAGCACGCACCTTACCGAGCCCTCCGGCCCCCGTAACCTTCGGCGCCCGTCCCGGTCGAATGTTGTACGACGCGAGACACATGCCTCGAAATGCCTCCACTACGAGCGACGAGGGGTGTACGAAAGTGTCACCCCGATCGACTGAGACAATCTCTCAGAATGGATAATCGGATTCCCCTATCGGATGAAGGGAGCGCTTCGTGACCTATTGGGCGGTTGCTCGGCCAGGCTCGGGTTCCGGCGAGGTTCTCGTGCACGATGGTTACGTCGTCGGTGACGATGCTGCTATCGCGCAGATCGCCGGGGCAGGCGTGCAGTTAGTTGCGGCGGAAGACGGATCGCGGCCGATGATCTGGGTGTCTTTGGGAAGCGCGCATGCCCGTGTGCCGGGATTCGGTGATCAAAGTCTTGACCGTGCCGCACTCGAAGCCGAGATCCGCCGGTGTGTCACGGAGGAAGAGAACGCACAGCGACGCGCTGCTGTCGAGGCGATGCTCGAGGGTTCTTCGCACGCTCGACCGGCCGCACATTCAAGGACGGCGGGTTCGGTTCGTGATCAGTGGAGCCGCATCTCCGATTGGCTGCGAGTCCACTTCCCCGGCACGACGATCACCGGCGCCGACCGCGACAGTGTCGACGCCGCGATGGCGAAGATGGGACAAAGGTGGCCGGCCGAGTTGATCGAGCTGTACACCTTGGTCGACGGCGTTTCCGACGAGAGGCTGCTGGGGTTGCTCCACCGTTTCGCGTTTCTCACGTTGGACGATGCCATCTGGCATTGGGAGTCATCTATCCAGATTTGGGACGAGAGTGCTCGCTTGTACGGCGACGGACCGGTCGATGCGCCCGCCGAGGCAGGATTTCAAGCCGACACCTTCATCCCGGCCTTCGTGCCCTTCGCGGGGATGGACGGTAACTTCCTGTGCGTCGACACCCGCCCTGGTCCCATGCACGGTTGCGTAACCGAATTCGACAAGTCCGGGGCAGACGAACCCGGACCACGGTGGGTCTCGATCAGCGCCATGCTGACTGATCTCGCCGACAGCCTGACGACCTCGCAAGCGTTCGACGACGGCTGGTATTGGACGACAGACAACGGAGCCCTCGAATGGGAACCTGACCGTACCTGGCAACTCAGACAGATTGTTGCAAGCCAACTCTCACGCCCCTCGTCCGAATCGTTCAACTAAACGAGTGCCGCCTGGACTGCCTTTTCCGGAATTGAATCGGCGTATCCCATCCCAATGGGCGATCACGCAGCAGCGACTGCGATGAAGTCGATCACCTGAGGGTCTGCGTACACCACATCATCGCCGGGAACGAACTCGAACGAATCCGGGTACGAAGTATGAAGACAGTTCGGAACTGGCCCGTTCTCGACTTCTGCCCACTGCAATCGCTGTTCGTTCGAAAGACCGATCCACCATCGCTGCAGTGCAGCTAGAACACCGTCGACATAGTCCGCCACCGCCCCCGGCAGTCGAACGGACTCCGAGTTCGTCGAATCCGAAAACCACGGAAGCGCCAGCTTGTGGCCCTTGGCGAGAACTTCGTCGACATACTTCTGCGGCACTTCTCCCCGAGGAGCAGCAAAGAGAGCGCGACGAGCGCGGCTTCCGAGAGCAGTGAACCAACTCGCGATTGGATCAATCGTCGGGACCGAAGCGGCGCTCTCGTTCATCATTCAACCATCCTAGATTTCTAGTGGTTCCCACCGAACAATCCGTGATCGTATTCACTTCCAACTCTTGCGCTTCACGGAGCTATAGGCTCTCCGGCCATGGACAAGTGGCAATACTGGACCGAATCGATCAACATCACGGAGCGCTGGAATGCGAAGAAGCAAGCGGAGGCGATCGCCAAATTCAACGAATACCTCAACCATCTCGGCTCCCAAGGCTGGGAGTTGATCAGTTATCAAGAAGTGCTGATGACTGGCAACCTCACCGGAAACATCAAGGGACGGAACTACATGGCGATATTCAAGCGCAGAACGTCGTGAATCAAAGAGGCTGACGACAGTAGAACCGAACTGACCAGGCGCCTCAGAAAATGCAGTCGAGATAGTTCAACGCTCAAGTATCTGTTACCTGACGAAGACTGGTAACCGAAATCTTCAACCCGTACATTTCCGATGGCGGCATCACCCGACTCCGTACTCGGGTATGGCGTAGCCCTGCCGACGCGATCCTCCAGACAGTCGGCGGGGCACCACAAACGGTGCGCCGCTTCCGCCTCGGTTCTCGGCGCACCCAGGGCCACCAGCGTGCTGATCACACACTCGCTGGTGGCCCTTGTCAGTAACACCCCCGGATCTCGAAGATGCCCGACGAGATTGAGGTTTGACCTTCCCCTCGCGCCGTAGACAGCGCCTGCGGTGGTTCGACGTCGATAACACGGTTAGCCCCACGAGCCAGCCGGCAGCGCTCGCTTCGACTGCGCCGACTAAGATCATTCACGGGTCGGGACCCGGACAGCGAGAGTTGTATTAGCCGATGAAGAACGGTGCATACTGCACACAATGCCGACGCTGCAGCAGTGTGGTTTACGACGGCCCATGGATCTCACCAGCCGAACGGCTGAGACTGCAGCAAGATCACCGAAGTTCCTGTCCCGCGGATGTCATTCCGATCCGAGAGCCGCTCACTGCGTCGCCGCCAATTGCCGCTGTGAACTCGCACATCACGCGCCCGGCGCAATTGCGGCAGAGGGTAAAGTCGGAGATGAAAAGGCCCCATGGTTACGATACGGCTACCATTGCAGGTATGGTGGGATTGTAAACGTATAGCGCTACAGTTGTTCGTTTACCAGCCCTGACGGTCCCCTATCTTGTGTGGCCGTCAGGGCTACCCTGTTGGGAATTGAAGAACGCGGAAGCTAGTTACTCTCGGCAACTATCTGCGACCGGAAACCTGCAGAATCTAACGGGCCTCGAAACGGAGATGTCGTGAAACGAAAAGCACTGTGCCTCACAGCAGGAGCCCTCTTCGTCGCCTTTGTAACCCGATCACTCGGTTCACTGGCCGTGGCTCAGCCTTTCGGCGTTCCGTACGGGCATCGCCGGATCTACTAAGGAACCTGATCTACTCCCTTTCCAGTTCGACACCCACTCAGCTAAGCATCAACGAAAAAGCCCCCGATCTCACCGCTAAACGCGATGAGATCGGCGGTATTGTCATGTGGGTCAGACGATGGCGAACTTGGCACCGGCATACACCGTCGTGCCGAAGGTACTCACTCGCTGCACTTGAACCTTGACCAGATCCCCGGCAGCGAGTGAAATACCGGCGGTCACCCGCGCACGTAGGTCATAGGCGGACGTATTCGGTCCAGTCGCAACAACAGTGTCATTGACGAGTATTCCGTGCAGCCATTGCACTGTCCGATCGCACTGGCAAGACGCTGGTGACGATTGCGTTCGGATGTGCGGCCGGAACGCTGAACGCGTTGCCCGCCATCGCCGTTCCTGAGTTCGGCGTGAACACCACATCAGTCCATCCGTCGGTACCATCAGACCGCCGTGTGCCCCACTGAAAGCGGGGACGTTGAATCCATCCAGGCAGCGGCGCACTACGGAGGGAGACCGCATTGGTGCGGGCTTGGATTCCGTGGCCGACGCGTGAGCAGGACCGGCGGTGACTTACACCTGGATGGAGGTCCGTGCGCGTTGAGATCGCTGTGCCGAGTCACAATGACTGCAAGGCGTTTTGTCGGCGACATCCAGACGCACCCCTGGACGACAACGACGCGAGGCGGACTCTCCACCAACTACTCGCGCCACGGCGCCTAGCGTTGGGCGAGAGGTGCGGCTAAGCGTTAGAGCAACTCGACGCGAGCTGAGTCCGCTTCTGCGTGATCAGCGGGTCGAGAACATTCAGGTACTCCCAGATGTAGATGCCATACCAATCGGCCCCGTTCTGGTACCCCTCACGCACGATCCGGCGATTCGGAAGCCAGCCACGCTCAATCTGACGTACCCAATAGGCGCAGCGAGCGGACAGCTGAGACGGAGCGAACAACCAGTATTCCTCGGCGTCTGAAACCTTTGCAGGCTTGGGCCTTTCGAGGATCATCCAGCGTCGATTATCGCTGCCAGTCTTCATGCTGTCGCCTTCCTGGCTAGAACAGTTACGTCCAGATGCGCGTCGAGCATCTCACCCGTCAAGAATACTTCCGTTCTCGACAGCACTCCGAACCGCCTGGCCTTGAGGTATTTGTTCTTCCGCAGTGAGTCATCTCGATTGGCTGTCAGCCAGCGATACTCCGGATACTGACATGCGTGCAACTCGGCGACCTGGACGAGTCCGGCGCGGCGCGCAGTGAGGGGATGGGGACGATATAACCTAGAGTGGCGACCGGCGGGGTTGGTGTTCTGGGTGGATGATCGGCCCCGCCACTCGCCAAATGGGAGCGACTTTGTGCGCGTTGATTTCTGGAGCACTCGGCCGGTGATGTGCGGCTGGTGCGTCGACAGATCCAGGCGCGCCCCTGGACGACGTGATGCTAGTTCGTGTCGGGGGCTTTGTTGCGGATGACGTTGTTGATCAGTTCGACCCAGCCGGCGTCTATGTCGGGGGCAACTGTTTGTTCGGCGCGGGCGCGGATCTCGGCGCGCAGTTCGTCTTCTGTCATGCGGCTGTCGGTTCGTCTTGTTGGCAGAGGACGTGAATCGGTGTGGGGTAGCCGGTTACGAGGGCAGCGGCAATGAGAAGTTTCTCATCGTGATTTGCTGCGGCGATGGTGTTGGTGTTCACAGGCCTTTATTACCAGATCTAAGCATTTCGCTAGATTCAGGTCTGGCTAGCGAGGTGGGTTCGGCTCGTTCGCTGATTGCATCTTCGGTCGACGGTGTGGTGAATATGCGGTTGACGAGGGCGTCGCGTAGTTCATCGCGTTCATTCAGGGCGGCGTCGAGCGCATCGAGGACGTCGACCAGCACGTCGTCGCCGTAGCTCTGCGCGTTCTTTCGAAGATGGGCGCGTCCTTGCGGGCTGAGATCGGTCACGTGCAGCTCTCCTGGCATCGATGTCTTTACCAGTTTATTACTAGCCTTGTCTCGCGTGGCCGTTTGGTGCTTCGATGTCCGATACGCGAATGTGCGGGTGGTCGATTTCGACACTGCCCGCACAACGCGCACAGCGTATACCGTTGGCTAGATTTGGAGCATATTGAATCTACGGCATACCCTCTGCGTACCGAGAGACCCACCGGCGGGCCTGACGACGCGCCGACCACAGCAGGTTACAGAATGCAACGGGACTACACCTTCAACTACCCTGCCGGCAGCGAAGTAGTCAGATATCAAGCCAGACACATACAGTCCTATGAGCAGCTACTTGTCAACAACTCAAATTGTGATCTTGCCTTCAATCGCAGCCTCCATGAGCTCGGAACTGGATAGTTACAATCCACGCGTGCACCCGTAGCTGGACAGCCCAGGCCGCCGCCACGCTGGCATCCCGATCATCATCACAATCCATTCGGTGGTGGGATGAGTGAACCTCGGCTTCGGATAGTTCGACCACATGGTAGGACCCCGTTTGGTGAGCCACTCGCTATCAGAGAATCAATGCGTGT